>CAIYOB010001630.1 GCA_903927685.1 uncultured Planctomycetaceae bacterium | reverse complement strand
GCCGAGGCCACTTGGCGGCGCAGGGCGGCAAAGCCGGTCAGGAACACGCCCGAGCCGCCCAGGTATTCGTCGGCCACCAACGTCGGTTTGCCGAGCTTGCCCAATTGGACCAGCGGCGCAGTGAATTCCCACTGCAGGGTCAGCGTGTAGATCAAGTACCCGTCCACGGCGTCTTTCAGGTCGAGGGCTTTCTGGATCTCGCCGGCATGAGCCACAACCACGGGCACGAATTCGACTTGAGGGCACCCTTCGTGCAAGGCGTTCAGGATTTCGTCATGGCGTTTTGGGCAGTCGTAATCCGGATAAGGCCAGATCTCGCGGCCCTGGCTGTTGGAGAGGAACACGAGCGCCACGCGCGGCTTGGGGCCGCCGGTTCCCTCTGTGGCCAGGACCGCCAGCGGCGCCAGCGAGCCGGCAGCGACCGCGGCGCCGCACGTTTTCAAGAAACCGCGCCGGTGGAAACCAGGCGCGCAACCGGAACACGCGGCGGCAGGATGACATTGGCACATCAGGGCGTCTCCATTTATCCAGAAGTGTGGGGCACACCGGCAGGGGAGCACCGCGGACCGTGTCGCAGATCTTGGCGTGCCACCTGACGGAAACGGGGTCCGTGGATTATAACATGCTCCGCAGTTCGTCACGCCTCCCCAACACGCCCAGTAACTCATGCCCAGTCCAAGCCTTGCGGAATTGGTTCCCATCCTGCAGACCGCGATCGGTCCCGCGCTGCTGATTTCCGGGGTCGGTCTGCTCCTGCTGACGATGACCAATCGGCTGGGAAGGGTCGTCGACCGGGCACGGCTATTGGTGCAGCAATTGCCGGAAGGCCCCGCGGAGCTGCGTCCTCGCAGGCTCGCCCAGTTGCCCATCCTCTGGCAACGGGCCCGTCAAATCCGGTTGGCGATCGCGTTCGCGTCGACGAGCGCCCTGCTTGCGGCAGTGCTGGTTGTTGTCCTGTTCCTGTCCGCCTTGCTGCGTGTCGAGGACGCGTGGCTGATCAGCGCCCTGTTCATCCTCTGCATGGGCACCTTGATCGCGTCCCTGCTGGTCTTCCTGCAGGACATCAATCGTTCTCTGAACGCTTTGAAAGTCGAGTTGGACGAAGGGCACCGCGAGGCCGGTTAGGATCGTTCGAGAAACAACTGTCAGATTGCCGCCTTTCGCTCGGCGAAAAGACGTTCTTTCGCGGAGCGAAAGACGACACTTGTTTCTCGAACGCTGCTTAGGATCTCGCCACGGCTTGGCACGTGACCGAGGGTGGATGCAGCGCGAACGCTACAAACGGGGGTTGTTTGCTTGTCGCCGTTAGCGCGGGTCGGCATACTGGGAACGCGACGAAGAATCGAATCCTCGGATAACCAGGTGGGAGTGTGGCGATGAAATACCGCACGTTCGGCAGAACGGGTTGGGAGGTCAGTGAAATCGGCTACGGCATGTGGGGGATGGCCGGCTGGACGGGTTCGGACGACGACCAGTCGCGGCAGGCCCTGCAGTCCGCCGTGGACCTGGGCTGCAACTTTTTCGATACCGCCTGGGCCTACGGCGCGGGGCGGAGCGAACAGCTGCTGGGCGAGTTAGTTCGCGCCAACCCGCAGCCCAAGTTGTACACGGCCACCAAGGTGCCGCCGAAGAACCGCAAGTGGCCCAGCCGCCGGCAGTTCACGCTGGATGACTGCTACCCGCCCGACCATATCCAGGAGTACGTCGAGCGCAGCTTGGAAAACGCGGGCTTGACCTCGTTCGATCTGATGCAGTTGCACACCTGGGAAGACGCGTGGCTGCAGGATGACCGAGGGATCGGCAAGCTGGTCGAACTCAAGTCGCAGGGCCTGATTCACGCCGTCGGCTTGAGCTTGAACCGCTGGGAACCGTGGAACGGGATCAAGGCCGTGGAAAGCGGACTGATCGACGCCGTCCAGGTAATCTACAACATCTTTGACCAGAACCCGCGTGATGAGTTGTTTCCCGCCTGCCGCGAGCACCAGGTGGCCGTGATCGCCCGCGTGCCGTTTGACGAGGGGTCGCTGACGGGCCAGTTGACCAAGGACAGCCGCTGGCCGGAGGGCGATTGGCGGAACACCTATTTCGTCCCGGAGAACCTGCATGCCAGCGTCGATCGAGCCGAGCGTCTGAAGCCGCTGGTGCCTGCCGGCATGACCATGCCGGAGATGGCCCTACGGTTCATCCTGGCCGAGCCGGCGGTCAGCACGATCATCCCCGGGATGCGCAAGGTGCGGCACGTCGAGGCCAACCTGGCGGCCAGCGATGCCGGTCCGTTGGACGAATCCCTGCTGGCCGAATTGGCCCAACACCGTTGGGATCGGAAACCGACCGAGTGGTCGCAGTGAGCGTGTTGAGCATGTTCACCACCCTGCTGCCGTACCTGGCCTACTTGAGCGTCGGAGCGGTCGTCGGCGTGCTGGCCGGACTGCTGGGCGTCGGCGGCGGATTGATCATCGTCCCGATGCTGGGCTTCTGCTTTGCGCGTTTAGGGTTCCGTTCCGATTCGAGCATGCACTTGGCTCTGGGCACGTCGCTGGCCAGCATTGCCTTTACGTCCGTGTCCAGTTTCCTGGCGCACCATCGGCGTGGCGCCGTGGTTTGGGGAGCCGTGCGGCGAATCGTGCCGGGGATCCTGGCAGGGACGTTTTGCGGTTCCTTCCTGGCTTCGCAGCTGACCACCGGCTGGCTGAAGGGCTTCTTCAGTGTGTTTCTGGTCTACGTCGCCGTGCAGATGCTGCTGGACAAAAAGCCGGCCCCCTCGCGCGAGCTGCCTGGAACGCTGGGCATGTCGGCCGCCGGGGGCGTGATCGGGTTGGTTTCGAGCCTGGTGGGCATCGGCGGCGGCTCGCTGTCGGTACCGTTCCTGATTTGGTGCAACCTGACGGGGCACCGGGCGATCGGCACCTCGGCGGCCATCGGCTTTCCGATTGCGATCGCCGGGAGCGTGGGCTACCTGGTCAACGGCTGGCACGCCCCCGGACTGCCGCCGGGAGCGGTGGGCTATGTGTATCTGCCCGCCTTGGCGTGCATCGTGGCCGCCAGCGTGCTGACGGCGCCGCTGGGCGTGCGTCTGGCGCATCGGCTGCCGGTGAGCCGGCTGAAACGCATCTTTGCCGTGCTGCTGATCGTGGTCGGCGCGCAGATGGTGCGGAGCCTGTTCTGAGCCGGTATAATGAGGGACGACTGGTTGGGTTTCTCAGGCCCCCGTGGAGGTTGCGATGCCTTGCCCGTTTCCCGGAATGGACCCCTACATCGAACGGCCGGCGATCTGGCCTGACTTTCACGACTGAGTCCCGAGAACAAGACCCGCGGGCCGGGACGGGTCTCGTACTTGCGGAAGCGGGACGAATTCTGGCAAGCCGGGGCCAACCTGGTCGAGCTTGATCTGTTGCGCGCGGGCCGGCCGACGCTGCGGGTCTCCAGCGAGCATCTCGACAGCTTGCGGCCGTGGCATTACCTGGTCGCCGTGACTCGCCGCTGGCCGTCGCGGCAGGAGGTCTATGCGGTCCCGTTGGAGCAGCGGCTGCCGCGGGTCGCGATCCCCTTGGCCGAGGACGACAACGACGTGCTCCTGGACCTGCAAGCGGCTTTTGCCCGTTGCTGGAATGAAGGCCCCTATCCGGAATTGCTGCATTACGACAGCCCGGCGCCCGGCGTGCTGACGGAAGCCGAACGACAATGGTGCGACCAGCAGCTGCGAGAAGCCGGCTTGCGGACCGGCTGACCAGATCCCCCGCTCGGCGAGGGTCTCCCGACCCCGCCGAAACCACCGACCGCAGGTCTCCCCCCTCGCACCGACCCTCGTGACGCTTGCCGGAGCCGGAAGGACTCGTGCATCGCGAGCTATCGGGCGTCAACGTTCGGTGCATCTGTGTCCGGCGTTACTTGGCGATCTTGGCCAGGGCGTCGGCGCGGAGGCTGGTCATGTACTCCAGGGCCAGGCGGGTCTGGTTGTGCACGTACTCGATTCCGGCAGGCCGGCCGTTCTCCAGCGCCGGGTGGCAGAATTCCCAGTCGATGAAGCCCGCGAAGCCGGCCGCCGCCAGGGCGTCGAAATAGGCCGGATAGGCCACCTTCCGGCCCCAGAATCGCTCGTCAAAATAGCCTCCGCCAGCCAGCACCACATGGCCCTGCGCAGCACGGACAAACTCGCCGTTCACATGGGAATGCACCAGCAGTTCGCCGCTCGCCTGGACCATCTCCCGGGCCCGGCTTTCCGATTCGGGCTGGTCCTCGATGTTGATGTCCATGCAAGCCTTGAAATGCGGCGAGCCGACCTCGGCGATCAGCGCCAGCGTGTCGCGATAGTTGTTGACGATGTCCGGCCCGTGGTTCTGAAGCGCCAGCGTGATCCCATAGTCGCCGGCCATCTGCGCCAGCTCACGCAGAGCCGACACCGCGAACGGCCGGCGGTCTTCCTTCCAGAACGGATAGGGATCATACGCATACGTCAGATCGTACGAGCCCAGGCCGTCGTGCAGCGTGATTCCCCGCCAGGCGGCGAAGATCTTACACAAGGGCGCGCCCACGTCATGGGCCAGCTTGATACACTCGCGCACGTAACAGATCATGGCGTCCTGACGCGAGGGGACGGGACTGGACAGATCGCAATTGGGCGACACGGCGGAGATCGGCAGGTTCAGCTCCCCCGCCAGATCGCGCAGCCTCCGGCGATCGTCCGCACTCAGATCCATGGGCGCCGCGTGCGGCCGCTCGGTGTCGAACTCGATGCCCTCCCAGCCCTGGCTCTGGGCCAGTCGCAGCATCTGAAACACATCCAGCGCCTGGCCCTGATACCAGACGCCCCGATAGGTGACACTGTAGATTCCAAGCTTCATGGGCTAGGCTCCTGTACGTGGTGAGCTTCACACGGGCCGTGGTTCCTCTCGGTCGGCAGGGGAATTCTAGCGTAACTCATGCCAGCTGTCTCGCTGCTCGGGCACATCCTCTTCCCGCAACGAGCCCCGGGTCTTCGCCTCTGGGCGCTCGCTGCACTCGCCCCCGGCACCCTGCAGCATCGTTCACGAAATAGGGTCCTCGTTTTACGCCAAGCCGGCAGGCGACGGCTTGGGTGGCGGCATCCCGCTGATCCGCCGTCGCCTGCCGGCTCGGCGTTAAACGAACTGAGCCGAATTGGGGAAGTTATTTCGTGAGCGTGGCCACCCTGCACCCTGTCGCTTTGCCGCGACGCGGCGCTAATCGGCGCGCGGCAGCGACTGGCGCGCCGCCCGCTCGGCTTCGGCGGCGGCCCCGCTGGCGACGTAGCGGACCGCGGCGGCGGCCACGAACAGGCCCTGCAGTCCCAGCGCGGCCAGGACGTACGGCACGCCGCCTCCGCCAAAACCGTAACTGTGCAGGCCGGCGCCCAGGACGAAGTTCACGCCGTACCAGGCCATCAAGACCAGCGAGAAACAGGCCACCGACCACGCGGCCACGCCGAAATCGCCAAGCCAGCCGGCAAACCGGGCGTGCAACAAGGCCAGATAGCCCAACAGGGCGACTAAGGCCCAGACTTCCTTCGGATCCCAGCCCCAGTACCGGCCCCAGGAATAATCGGCCCAGACGGCGCCCAGGATCGTGCCCGCCGCCAGCAGCAGCACGCCGACCTGCAGCGCGCGATAATTGAACTCCGTCAAACTGCGGATCGTCGCCCGGTCGTCGGAACCGATCAGGTAGTAGCCCAGCGTGAGGTTGCCGATGCCCTGGGCCAGGGCCAAGGCAGCGTAGCTGAGCGTGATCGTCAAGACGTGAGTCACCAGCCAGAAGTTGCTCCGCAGCACGGGCTGCAGCGGCCGCAGGCTGGCGTCCAAGACCGCCGGACAGTTGTCCGCGACAATCAGCGCCACGGTGGCCAGCCCAGCCGCCACCGCGAGAACGAATGGCCTCCGATAGCGCCACTCGAACGCCATGCCAAGCATGGCGATTCCCCACGCAACGTAGACCACCGACTCGTACATGTTTGTCACCGGCGCACGGCCGGACAGCGCGACGCGCAAGCCGAAACCGGCCAGCATCGCCGCCACGCCGCTGACCAAAGCCGCGTAGCCCGCCACACGGAACGGCCGCCAGCGCGTCCCAAGGCTCAGCAACAGCAGGGCGAACGCCAGTGCGGTCGCGATCCAGGCCACGCGGAAGGGAACGAAGCGATTGTAGGCCACTTCCCAGCGGATCTTCGTCGAGGCAGGGTACTCGCCCAACTGCGGCCCCAGGCGTTCGATGACATTCAGAAAGGCAGCCGACGCTTGGTTGAAGTCGGCAGAATCGCTCCGCAGGAACGCCGCGCGGGCAGCCAGGAAGTGCTGCCGCGCCTGCCGCATCAAGCCGGTGGGGTCCGAGCCTTCGTTCCATGCCGAGTGCAGCAGGTCGGCCAGCGAGATCCACTCCTGTTCGTCGCTGCCTTGAATTGGGGCGATGGCCAGCCGCTTGCCCATGCGGTGCTCCTGATACGTCCAGAACTTGACAGCCAACTCCAACGCCTTGTCCTCGAACGCCGTCAAGCCTTGCTGCCGACGGCGCAGCAAGCCCTCGGCCCAATTCACAAACGGCCGCTCGGCCACCGCGTCGGGGAGCTTGACCTTGGCCTGGCTCAAGGCCAACGGCGAAATGCAGGCTTCCTGTCGGGACAGGCCCAACGCCTCGCGCAACGCCAGAAAGTCGACACGCAACAGCGGCGCCTTGTCCCACCGGTCCGGCCGGTGCTGCTGAAAGTAGCCGGTCGCAACGCGGCCGCCGTCGCTGGCAGGCGGGGCCGCGGCTTGATCCCAGCCTTGCCATTCGAACAGCAGGACCAGGTACAGCGTGGAAGCGTCCAGCCACTGGCCGCTGTCGGGATCCGCCCAGCCCGCTTCGTTGGCCAGGATCCGGAGAGTCTCCCGGGCCAGGCTGTCCAGCGGTTTTTGCCGCCCGCCGTCCTGGACCGGCAGGTAGCGCCACGAATCCCACTGGAAAACCGGGGCCTCGGCCGCCCCGCCCAAGGCCGCGTCTGCCGGCGTCAGCAGGATGACCAGGGCGAGGATCCCCATCGGCAGCGGGACCTTCCAGGACGCGAGGGCTGGTCGCCACAACATGCCCAGAATCCCGACGCAGATCATCAGGCTGCCAGCGTACTTCAGGCCGCGGCCCGGATCGCAGGCCGCCGTCAGCACGGACACCGCGCGCCCGTGCGCGGGGGCCTCGAAGCCGGACTGGTACAGCCGGAAACGGCCGTGCGCCAGCGGCTGGTTCAGCGAGATCTCCCGCAACTGATCGAGGCCGGCGGCGGGATCGATCAAGCGGACGGTGCTGCCTAGCGCCGCGTCGCCGCTGCCTCCCGGATTGGCCCGGCGCTGGAACTCCTGCAACTCGAGCGCGAATCCCAACGGTTGCGACTCGTAGCCCAGCGACAGAAACACCGGACCGCGGCGGGTGAGTATCGATTGTGAACTGTACGGCGATTCGCCACGCTGCAGCCAGACGGTGCGGCGCTGGCCGTCGACAGTCAGCTCGACCTGCGCGGCGGCTTCCGGCAGGTTCGCTGGCTGCGTTGCGATCGCCGCCGAATGAAACGTCACCTCCTGGCGGGCTTGGGGCAAGTGCTGCTGGACGGTGACGTGAAAGTCTCCCCCCAGCGGAATCCGGTCGCCCTGCCGGACCTCGCGCGGCGGGCCGTAGGCATCCCCCGCCTCGGCACGACAGTACAGCTTGCCGTCCGGCGTCTGCACGAACCGAATGCCCGGCACCGGCTTGACGCCCGCATGGTGATACCAGAACTTGACCGGGCAGATCTCGCCATGGACGGCGTCCAGGTTCAGCAGCGGGCGGAGAGCGAACGCGAGCTGGCGGAGCGGCAGTCCCTGCCCGGGCAGATACACCTTCAATTCCACGACAGGATTACGCGGGTTGTCGCTGACCGAGACGAATCCGCCCTGGGGCGTCGGCTTGGCATCCGGCAGATAGTCGACGATCTCGACCGCGGCGCCGTCGGCGGCGAGCTCAATCCGCACGCCCCGATTACCGTCCACCGCGATCCGCCGCATGCGGCCTTGGTAGTGCACGGACAGCACGCCGGAGCGGCCGCAGTCCTCCGGCGGCTGCAGAAAGTCCTCGGCCAGCGAGGCGGCCGACAGCGGCAACAACTCGTGACGCGTCGGCCCCACGATCGCTTCGCCGCCGAACACATTCGCCGACAGCCACTCTTCGGCGATCGCATTCCCGCTCGGACCGGATAACTGCAACTGCAGCGCCGGTCCGTCGTAGTCCTGTGCGTCGGCAATCCAAGCGGTGCGTTCGCGGGCATGCCGGTAGTATCGCAACACTTTCAAGCCCATCGCGTCGGCGGTGCCGAAATCCAGCGTCCGGCTTTCCGGCCAATCCACCGGGCCCGGCGCGAACGCAAACTCGGTCGCCAGCCGCCGGCCGCCCGCGCTCCAGGCGACGTTGACGACACAGCGCGAGGTGACCAGAAACCGGTCGGTGCGTTGGCCTTCGCGCAGGGTCAATTGGCCGTCGACGGCTCCCTGAAACGTCTGAATCGCGCCGGCCAACAGAACCAGGATGCCGGCATGCGTGACGAGAAAGCCCCCCTGGCGTCGGCGCCAGGGGAAGCGAATCAGGGTTGCGGCCAGGACATTGACGCCCAAGGCGGCCAGCAGGGTGACGAACCAACGGCTGCCGTAGACGTACCAAGCGGCGAACTCGCGGCCGCGGCTCGCCTCGACCAGCGTGGCGCAGGCGAGCACGGCTGCCAGGGACATCAACAGCACGATCGCCAGTTTCAACGAGGCCAGGGCCCGCACGAGGCCGGCCAACAGGAGCGCCAGCCGCGTACGGGCCGTGCCGGGAGAGCACTGCTTCACAAGCCACCTTGGGTTTTCGAACACCGCCGCCGTGGCAGTGTATCCCGTTGGGCAAGCTGGAGCAACCGGCCGTGCCTGCCTCTTCGACTGGCACTGCGGTCATGGTACGCTGTTCAAGTTGCTGTCAAGAAGCCTGTCTTTCGAGGTTGCCACCAATGCTCACGATCCTCTGGGACAACGATGGGGTCCTCGTGGACACGGAGGGGTTGTATTTCCGGGCCACGCAGGAAGTCCTGCGGTTGGTCGGAATCCACCTGACCGCCGACCAGTTCAGGGAGATTTCCCTGCGCCAAGGCGAAAGCACGTTCGTGTTAGCCGTCGAACATGGAATCACCGACGACGAGATTGCCCGCCTGCGGGCCGAGCGGGACCGGCGTTACGCCCGGTTGCTGGGGTCGCAGTCGTGGGCTATCGACGGAGCGGAGGAAGTGCTGCGGTCGCTGCACGGGCAAGTCCGCATGGGCGTGGTGACGAGTGCCCGGAGGGTCCATTTCGAGACCGCCCACGCTTGCACCGGCCTGCGCCCGTACCTTGATTTCGTCCTCACCCGCGAAGACTACCAGCACACCAAGCCGCACCCGGAGCCGTACCTTACCGCTTTGGCTCGGCATGACCTGCGGCCGGAAGACTGCCTCGTGGTCGAAGATTCGGAACGGGGGCTGGCAGCGGCCACGGCCGCCGGCTTGCCCTGTTTGATCGTGCAGAGCGACTGGGGCCGGGGTGCCGATTTCCGCGGAGCCGCACAGGTACTGGAAAGCATCCGGGAGGTGCCGGATGTGGTGCTCAACCAGAACCCAGCCGATTGGCGGCCAAGTGCGAACCGCCGACATGGACCGAATGTCACGGTTTGACGCTGGTTGGTGGGGGGGCCCAATGCGCGACGAAACGACGACAGACGGTGGGTACCCCCGTAGGCATCCCATGAATCAGTGGACACGCAGAAACATCGACAAGCTCGTCTTTGCGGTCGCCGTGATCGCGATCGCCGGATTCTCGTTTGGGGCGAGATCGAACGATGGCCCGGCCGCATTACCACCGGAAGGACACTTGGACACAAACACCCAAAAAGATGGAGGCACAGCTATGTTCACCGTCACGAAGCCGCAAGGCAAAGTCCACCACGCTAACTGTGGTAACATGGCGTTCAGGATGCATCCCCGACTGTCCCCAGCCGTTCATCCCGCTGCGTCGGAAAGCGAACGATGCGGATAGCCCAGGGTCCGACCACCGCCCGAAATGCGGCAAGCAGGGTCTCCAGGTGGACAAGGCCCGAACATCATCGATTTCAATGGAAAAACTCGAGTCTAGCGACGAGGCCACGCCCATGCCCAAATGTCGAATCTGCGACCACGACGTTCACTCCAGCATCAGTCATTGCCCGCAGTGCGGTGCGCCGGTGGACAAGCCCAGTGCCGACCTGGAACAGCAAGTTCGGTTGCTGCTGGACCAAGGTCAGAAAATCGCAGCGGTGAAACTGTACAAGGACCGGACCGGCGCAGGCTTGGCCGAAGCGAAACAGGCGGTCGAAGCCCTGCAGGCGGGCGCAGCCCCACCGTCCCCGCCGGGCATCGGTGGCGACCTGGAAGCCGAGTTGCTACGACTGCTGGGTCGGGGCGATAAGCTGGAAGCCGTCAAGCTGTACAAGGACCAAACGGGCGTCTCGGTGCTCGAAGCTAAGCAGGCGGTCGAGTCGCTGGCGGCAAGGGACGGATTGGAAACACAGCGGGGCGGGTGCCTGGGGGTGGTCCTGGCCGTCGTCCTGGCCGCCGTCATCTTGGGCATGGGCATTTGCTGATTGGGGAAGCCGATGTCTTGGATGGAATGGTACAACAGTCTGGCGAAACCGTCTTGGACGCCTGAGCCGCCGACCATCGGCTTGATCTGGCAGATTTTGTACCCGATCATCCTGGTCACGTTCGGCTTCGTGTTCGTCCAGGGATTCCGGGGCCAGGTGCCATGGCGGGTGGCCCTGCCGTTTGCCATCAATCTTCTCGCCAACCTGGTTTTCACGCCGATCCAGTTCGGCCTGCGGAACCTGCCGCTGGCCTCGGCGGACATCCTGGTGGTGTGGACGACGATCATCGGCGCCATGCTCGTCATTTGGCCGTAATACCGTTGGGTCGCCGTAGCCCAGGTTGCCAGGGCGAGTATCCGCATGCTCTGTGCCTCGATTTCGGCGTTCAGGTTCCGGGAAACAACGCGATGCCTAGCCATTGTCGCAAGAGGACCACTACTGGGACAATAGGTATGGTGGCAATCAAGGGCAGAACCACGGCCAGCGGGTAATGCCACCACCTTGGCGGCGTGACTGGCCGATCCACCGGCACCGCGCAGGCGGGCAGGTACACCATCAGGCCGTAAACGAAAACCCAGAAGCCGCCAATCAGGCTGGTCGGGTTGATGCTGGCCTCGGCCATTGACCCGGTGATGCCAAACAGCAACAGCACCTGCAACGGGGTGAACTTCCACCGGGACAGCATCCAAGCCCAGGCAATGAACATCGGTACGAACACGACCACACTGTGGAAACAGACGACCGTGAAGTAGTTGGTGGACGCCGTGATGTGGGCTTCTTCGGGGGTCGCGCCCAGCAACGGTGCCAAGTTGGTCATGCTCGTGGTGACGACTTCTTCCAGCAGAGCCATGGCCGTGCAGAGCAGCACGAAGCAGACCCGCCAGTCCACCGGGATGGCGGCGAGTCGGGGGAGCAGGCGTTTGCGCAGCGTCGGCGTCAACGAGCCGCCGATGACGATCCAGAACAGGATCAGCCCGTCCGCCATCAGGAAGATCGCCCGGTCCCGCACCTTGCCGGAGGACAGGACGACGACGTTCAGCAGGGTGACCAGCAGGCCGCTGTAGATCCCGATTCCCACCAGCAGCCAGCGAGTGATTCGGTCGGTACGGGGCTGGGCGGCTTCGGTGGTGGTCATGCGGTGTTTCCAAGCGTCGTTGGCCGGGGTTGGCTCCCTCCTTTGTCGCCGGAATCCGTGGGAAAGTCAAAGTGGCCTCGCGGATTGTGGGCTCGCTGGACTCGGCCACCGCCACCCAGGCAATCATCAGCCCTTAACCTCGTACCCTTCCCGTCTGGGGCGGTGAGGATGTTGGCGACACACGCTGAGCATTGTAGCGATGTGTGCCTGCGAATGTGGCAGCTGCTGCCCAGGCGGTGGTCTTCCCAAACCCCGTGCGTTGCGGCGGGCGGCGGGCCGGTAAATCCCAAACTCAGGCGCCATGGGGTGTTGCGTCCTGCGTTGCGAACTGCGGTCGGGGCGACGGAACTTTTGGCACGTCAGGTGCATCTAACTTCTCCGGAAGATCAAGACGGAACGGGTCGAAGATACGCCGCCTTGATTGCTCCCGATTGGCAACGATTCACGCACCACTTTTGTGACAGGAGGGCAAACAATGCAAGATCCCCCTGGTGGTCAGCCCTAAGGAGCGGCTGTTGGTCGTTCCTTTCGTGGCGTGTTTAGTCTGTTCACGATCGCTAAACACTGCGAGGCCCCGCTTCACCGGCGGGGTTTTTCATTTCTTGTCATCGGCTGCGGAGCGTGCTTCCGGTCTGCCACGTCCAGTCCGGTCGACGCTACTGTGTGCAGAAAATCAGCCAGGTAGCTGCCACTATCGCCCCAGCGGGACCGCGGCGCGAGGGAGCGTGACTTCCAAGGGCTCGGCCGGGGTGACGGCTTTTTCGGCGAGACGCTGGCGCGAAGTGAGCAGGATCCTCGCCTCGCCCATCGGTCCAGCCGTGAGGGAGCGGTATATAAAGGTGTGGCGAATGGTGGCCGTCTCAAAACTGTAACGGTGGATCGTGCGCTCGGGCGGCGGCCAGGCTTTGACTTTGACCGCATCCAGGCCGGAACCCGGCGGGTGACGCTCGGTCAGGATCACCTGGTGCGGGTCCTCCGGCTTTGCTCGTGGCGGCACTTCCAGCGCGAATCGCACCTCGGGCGCGGCATCGATGCCGACCGTTTGTTCTGCGAACCGGGCCAAGGGCACCGCCAGATCGGGCTCGGTCTTGGACCGCTTGAACCACAGGCGGATGACGGCGGACGCGGCCGGCGGAGGCCAGGCGGGCGCGAGGCAACTCAGGACGGGCACCGGCCGGGCCGGTTCCAACGGCACATCGTAGAAGATGTACGCTGGGCCCAGTGCGCCGTCCGGCAGCCGCGGCCGGATTTCCACCCAGGCTTCGACTGGCCGCGGACTGAATTGCTCGGCGTCGGCGTTTTGGATCGAGACGGGAAACCGGACGGATTGGCCCAGCCGTTCCGGCAAATGGGCTCCGAGGAAGAACCGCCGGCCGGCGTCGAGCGGGTCCACGACCGCTTCGGCGGCGGCCCGCAGGTCGCGGTTGTAACGCTGATGCACGAGCCGCCGCTGCCGCGATTGAGGATCGACCGCCAGGTACAACTGAATGCCCTCGCCGCCCTCCAGGACGATGTCTGCCGCCGCCGGACGCTCCGGATCGACCAAGGCCACGCGATAGTCCCGCTCGGCTTCCGCCGGCTGCTCCACGGTGGTCGCCCGGCCCAGCTCCGTGGGGGCGGCGATCGGCGGACCCGGCGCCGCGGTGGGGGACGCCATCGGCTGGACGGTGTACTGGACCAACCCCAGCGACTTTTCCAGGGCTTTCAACAGCGAACTGGGATCCGCCGCCGAATGGAAGGCCCCGCCGGTTCTCGCGGCAATTGCGATCGCGTCCTGCAGGGCGGATTGCTCGGTGGGCGTCTTGGCCACGAGATCGAAGCCGACGATATCCAGTTGGACTTGGCGATCACCCAAGGCCGTCAGGGCATCCTCGACGTCCTTGCGGAACTTGCGGGCTGTCGGCGGTCCACCGCTGGTCTGCTCGTTGAACCCGTCCGTGATGGCTACCACGTGCAGCCGGTTCTCGGCGGGCTCCGTTCGCACGGCCGCGATGGCCTGGATGATCGCCAGGTACAGCGGTGTCTGGCCCATGGCCGCCAAGCCGTCAAGCCGGCTTTCCAGGTCCCGGCGGATCCGCTCGGAGAACGCTCCCAGCGGCAGGATCGATTCCACGTCCGAGTTGGGATGCAGGGCGAACTCGGGCGGCGCCGGCAGGAACTGCCCGGGACGCGCAGGATCGGGGATGACCAACTCGGTGTGCCGTCCCGGTGCCGGGTTCCAACCGCAACGGTGGCCGTAGGCCGACACGCCGACTCGGAATGGGGCGTCGGGGCCGGTCAGCCTGGCCAGGATGGACTCCAGGGTGTCGCGGGCCAAATCGATCATTCGGCCGTGCGTCTCAATCCCACCCAAGCGGCGATTCATACTGCCGGAGCAATCCAGGATGAAGACCACGGAAGCCTGCTGGCGCGCCTGGCCGAACACGGTAACGGTCGGGACTGGGTAGCGCGGTGGCTCGGAGACGATCTCCAGCCCGTGCGCCGGCTGGACGAAGACCTCGCTGTGCCACGCGTGACCGCGATAATAGACGGTGGCGCTCAGGCTCCGCTGTTGCGTCAGATCCGGCTGGTTGCGGATCGCGTAGCTGAGTGACGACGCGGACGGCGGCTCGGTCACGGGCAGAGTCAGGCGGTTCAGCGGCGTTTCGAGCTGATCCGGCCGAGCGAGCGGCACCGGCCGACCGTCGGCAAAACGGATTGCCAGAGTCGACACACCGGCGGGCAGACTCGGAGCGAGGCTCGCGGAAGTCGCGTGAATGAGGAACGTCTCGGCCTCGTCGACCAGCAGGTCCGGCGTCGTGGTCTGAATTCCCAGCGCCGCCGCTTGGGCAAGCCGTTCCGCTCGCTCTGCCAGACGTTGTTCCTCGGCCGAGGGCACGCCCAGGGGTTGAGCCAATTCACGGGCGGCCGCCAGGTACTCGCTGGCGACGATTTGGAAGTAAGGCCTCGCGCTGTCTTCGCCCGAGCCCCAGAAGTCGTCCAGCGCACGCTGGGCCTGCCAGTCGAACAGGAAGCGCAGGTCCAATTCGGCCAGCTGCAGGCTGGGGGCCTCGCGGGCGGCCGCCCACAGGGGCCGGCCGCACAGCCCCGCAGCGGCTCGGACCAGCCGGTCCGCGCGGCTGGCTCCGGCGCGCAGCACGGCAGCTGGCTGCGGCGCCGACTCGGCTGACTCGACCGCCTCCCGAGTTTGGGCGAGTTGCGCCGCGGCGGTGGCTCGGAGGGATTCGAGCAACCCGCGAATCGTGCCGCCTTGCTCGGTCAGGAGCTGCACTTGCTGGTCCCGAGTCAGGCTGTCGCCGTTCGTCTCGGCGGCCGTAGCGGGCTCCCGCGGCGCCGTGGCAGCGCCGCCACGCCCTTCGCTGGGCTGGAGGAAAGTCCGGTCGAGGATCGTCAGGGCGGGGTGTTCGCGAGCGGGCAGCAGTGGAGCCAGCGACGGCGCAGCGGTGTCCGGCGGCGCGGCGGCAGGAACGTCAGCCGCGGAGGCCGACCCGGCTCCCGTCGCTGTTACCAGGGAACGGGCGATCCGCAGATACTTCTCGCGCAGCTGGTTGCGGTCCACTCCGCTGACCAACGGCACCGACAGCAGGTTTTCGATCTCCCGCAAGGTGTTCTGGTCGTCGCCGGCCATGGCGCGGAGACGGTAGTTCTCGTCGGCCACGATCTTGTCCCAGGCCGCAAGCTTGGTCTGCAACGCTGTGGTCGCGGCAGCCAATTCCCGCGTGGCAGCCCCTTGCAGGATCGCGCGTTCGATTTCGGAGCTGAGCGCGTGGACGCCGAGAATCAAGGAACGCAGGTCGGGCGAATTGGCGTCCCGGGTTGGCGGCGAGCCGCCGAGCGCCCATTGAGCCAAGGCGGGCAGTTCGGCCCAGGCCCGGTCACGCAACGCCGTGGCGGCGGCCGCTCGCTCCGCCACCGTCACGGACCAGCGGTACCCCGTCCCGGCGTCCTCGCTGCCGACCGCTTCGGACCAGCGCGCGTCGGCCTGGTCCAACGCCGCCGGCGTGCCGACCAGGAGTTGATCATCTCCCAACCGCCGGACCGCGTCGGCGCGGTCGACCAGCGGCCGAATCAAGTACTGAATCTGCGGCTCGGCGGGAGCGCCCGCGGTGCTGGCCCAACGGCGGACAAGCAGCGCGTCGGGCACGCGCCCGGCGGCGGACTGCCAATCCAGTTGCTCGGCCAGGATCCGCAGGAAGTGGATCTCGGCCGCCTCGGCCGAGCGCTGGCCTTTCGTGCCGGCCAGGAAAGCCAGCACGCGGTCCACCTGGTCGCGAGTCGCGTTGTCCAGGCACCAGTTCCAGGCCGCCGCGGCCGCGGGATCGTAATCCGGCTGGTCCGCGGCCGCGGGGAGCGGTGCCCTGGGTTCGCCCTTGGGCGCGGTGTTCGCGGGCTGGCCCGCCAAGGCCGTGCCGGACGTCGCCACGGCTGGCGGCTTTGCCGCAGGTTGCTCGGCCGAGGCCGGCGGGGGAGGCAAAGGCCCCGCCGCGTCCTGGGGTGGGGCCGCGCCGGTTTCGGTCGACTTGGCCCCGGGCTTTGCCTCCGGCTGGCCTCCAACGGCCGCTGGCAGCGCAGGAGCGGACGACGACTCCGACTCGTTCCAGGGCGATTCTCGCTCCAGACGCGCTGCCTCTTCCTTGGTCCACCAACCGAACTGGGCCGCCAGCGGCAGGCTGAACGCCGGCAGCCGCCGCGGCGCCGCTTGGGCGGCCAACTGATCCGCCAGCGCCGATAGCTCGGCCTGGGTCTGACGGAATTCATCTTCGTACGCCGCACCCGCCAGGGTCAATTGCTCCAGTCGCAGCAGTTGGTGCTGGAAGGTCTCCCACGCCAGCGGCCTGAGGCGGTAGGGACGCAGGCCGGCAAGTTCCTGGTGGCGCAGCCAAAGACGGGAGATCTCGGCCCAGCGCGGATCGAGCGCAGGCGACGGGTTGGTCGCTGCGGCGCGGAGCGCGGACCCGGCGTGAACGAGCGTCATCTCGGCATCGGCGGGAATCAACATGGGCGTCTGCGGGTCCGCGCGGTTTTCCATGGTCCATTGACGGACGTGCGCCGCCAGGAACCGCTGCAATTCCTGCAGCGACACCCGGCCGTTGCGATCGCCCTGCTCGACGTCGGCCGCACCTTGCAGTCCCTGCAAGAAGAAATGGCCAAACACGGATCCCCCCAGTTCCCGCGACGTCCTGGCGACCTGTCCGGGACGCGTCGAGTTCAGCACGGCCAGGTTGGGCACTTTCAAATCGTTCACCACCTCCGCCAGCCGCTCGGCGAAGGCGTTGTAGAGAATTCCTGCGTCCCAGTTGCTGTGCATCCGCCCGGCGTCGAGGACCAACAGTTTGCGAACCCGGCCTGGCAGGCCGCCGGGGCGGGCGTCGACGAACAAGGTCTGCAGCAGTTCCCGCACGGGCAGCCAGCCCCGGCCGTCCAGCGCCGCGCCGGGCGGAACGAGGCACGGCTGGCCTTGGGCATCCACCGCGCCGTGCATGCTGAGATAGACGATGACCACGTCCTTGCCGGGCCCACCGGGACGGACGACGTCCAGCTGGTCGCGCAGTCGGCGCAAGCCTTCCGCGGTGGATTCCCAGGGGATCGACAGGCAGGTGGCGACCTCTTGCCGATCGAGAGCGGTCAGCGACTCCAAATCCTCCCGGGCCCACGCGTTCGGCGGCCAGGGGGGCGCGTAGCGAGTCGCCGCCGCCAGCAACAGGGGCGTCCGGATCGGCCGGTACATCAGATAGGACAGGAATCCGCCGATCAACGTGAGGGCCACCAGCAACCAGACGCCGATCAGCGACCGGTGCCAGCGGGTCGCCGCTTGGGCTGAGCGATCCGGCCGCCGGGCCCAGCCGGCCTCCTGGGCGGCGGAGCCACCTGCGGACGCCGCAGCCGACGGTCTCTTCCCCCGCCAACCTCCCGGCTTTGACTTGGGTTCCTGCCCTGCCATAGCGACCTTACTTCCCCCGGCCCAGAGGAATGGAAATTAACGGCAGCAGTTCGTCCGGAGCGGCCGTCGGGTTCTGTCTTCCCGCGGTCAGCTTGGGCACGGCTTGCTGCGTGTAGCGGACCAGTTCCTGGAGCGTCACCAGGCCGTCGGCCGACGTATCTGCGCGGCCATCGAGCGCCTCCAGCAGCGACATGGTGAACGCCCCGTGGCCCCACCGCCCGTCTTCCTCGGATTTCTCGTTCCCGGCCGACGCCGTGAGCGACAGGAAGACATCCTCCTGCAATGCACGGACCGCCGTCTTCAGGCTGCGGGTGCTCAGCGGTTGCAGCGCGCCGCTGTGGCACGTGTCCAGCACGACCAGCTTGCGGCAGGGGATGTCGCTGAGCACGCGGAAATCCTCCCAGGAAATGCAGGCTGAGAACTTGCCCTCCAGGTAATCCTGGACCCGCAGATCATGGCCCACAAAATAGTAGCGATCCGTCTTCGGGTCCACCACGCCGTGGCCGGCCAGGAACAGGATGATCAGGTCGTCCGGCGAGACCTGCCCCGACAACTCGGCCGCCAGCTTTCCGAGCGATTCCCGCCACGCGGCGCGCGTGACTTGTTCGTTGACTAGCAGCTGGGATTGGCGCACCGTGTACAAGCCGCGGGCGCGGTCGCGAAACGCCTGCAGGACCGCTTCGGCGTCGGCCCGCGAATAGTCGAGCGTCGTG
>CAIYOB010001629.1 GCA_903927685.1 uncultured Planctomycetaceae bacterium | reverse complement strand
TCCCACGCCTGCAGGACGGCCTTGTCGTCGCCCGCCTCAACCGCCTTGACCAGTTGACGGTAGATCCGGATCCGATTGCGGGCCTGTTCGGCGCGGCGGATCAGGCCGTCGTGGTAAGTGTTGGGCAGCTGCTTCAAAACGCCGGCAATCTCCGCCTCGGCTTCCAGCGTGCCGGCTTTTTCCAGTTCGTGAACTTTCTTGACAGCTTGCAGCCGGTCCAGCACCGCCTGAACCTGCCGCACCAGCGGCGTGGCGGGATCCAGGCCCTGCAAGGTCTCCTGCGGCACCGCGGCGGCAATCTTCTTGTCGGCGGCCAGCGTCGGAGTCGGCCCGGCCTGCAGCAGCAGCTCGCGCAGACGGGCGACGCTGCGGAGCCGTTCCACGGCCTGCTGGGCCAGCGGCCGATACGCTTCGGCCACGGGGTGTCCGCCGAGTTTCTCCAAGTACTCCCAAGCCTCGACCAGCGCGCTGTCGTCGATCGGCGACCGGGCCAGGAGTTCGCGGAGGCGATCCACGGTCAACAGCTTTTGGGCTTCGCGTTCGTAGACCTTGGCACTGGCCCGACCCTTGAGCAGATGCTGGTACGCCAGCCAGGTATGCTTCAGCTTGTCCCAGGCCCGCAACTGCTTGGCCGAGGCGAGCACCCGCAGGACCGGGCGCACTTCGGCGGCCCGACTGGCCGCCTCCAGGACCCCGGCTGCAGCCGGATAATTGTGCAGCAGGCCGGTCGCGTACAGCTGCTCGACCCGCTCCTCGTTGCCCTCCGCCAGCGCCTGTTCGACCGCCGTGCGGCAGGCGACCCGCTGTTGGGCCTCTTGGACCAGCGGCTGGACTTCCGGCGCGACGCGTTCGCCGGGGCCCATCCGCTGGACCAGCTGGACCACCTTGTCCCACTCCTGCTGCGTCACCAGGTTCTCGATCGACTCGCACCACAGCAGCACTTCGTCCACCGGCGGCACGTCGTGCAGGTCATAGCGGGCCAGTTCGAACAGGTAATGCGCCAAGTCGCGGACCTGTTCGTCGGGCGATTGCAGCAACTCGCGGTACAACGGGGACGATGCCGGCGCCAGGAAATCCTGCTCGCGAAAGAGGATCCGGTCGTACTCCGGCTGGTCGACGTAGGTGATCCACAGGTACGGCGCGGCCGCCAGAGCCCGCAAGGCGACGTAGATGTACAACGCCGAGAAGTTGTCCAGGCCGGCGAACAACAGCGTGTCGGCGTTGCGGCCCGGGTGCTGGTACGGCGGCAGCCCCGTCTCCAGATTCCGCCGTCCGATCAACGACGGCACGCACATACAGTCGTAATCGACCAGCTTGAAGTGCCCCTCGGGCGAGACCATCACGTTGCCGTGCTGCAGGTCGCCATGCACGATCTGGTGCTGGGCCAGCTCGCGGACCAGATGCAGCCAGACGTCGGCCGCGATCTGCAACGCCTCGACATAGCCCTCGCGGCAGCGGTCGCGGGTCCACTCGAACAACGTGATGCCCGGCACCCATTCCATGATCAGCACGGGGTACATCTTGCCATCGGCCGCCGAGCGGATCCCCCGGTCGTCATAGTCGAACCGGACGACGCTGGACACCGAGCGCGTCTCCAGGTACTCGCTGATCGTTCGGTAGTGCTCGATCCGCTCGTCCTGGCGGCGGTTGAAGACGCGGATGGCAAACTCGCTGCCGTTCGGCCGATACCCGCGGTAGACCGTGGCGAAATTGCCGCTGCGGGCCTTGGGCTGGCCCAGGTGGTTCATCTCGACCGTGCAAGTCCGCAGTTCCGGATCGCGAAATGCGACCTGAGGATTCTGAAGAACGCGGGCAAAATCGGAGATCAAGGGCCAAGCAGACATGGGCAGCGAACACAGGGGTTGACTCAGGAACCTCGGGCACGGCCACCATTATTCCTTAGAATCGCCGCCGATAAAAGGCGAGCGGCGGGAAATTGCCGGTCGCAACGTCGGTGAACTATGGACCTCGGCTGCCTATCGGTATCGCAGCTGCGCCGTTGCCCGGCAGGGCCGATCGACGCTCGTTCGCACCCAGTACGCGCCAAAGCCCTCCGGGAATTCGTGCTCGACCGTCTGCCCGGCCGCGACGCGGAATGCTCGGTAAGGCACCCACAGGCCCTCGCCGCTGATGTCCACCTGGACAGTGAATTCAACGGGCTCGTCGGCCGCGTGGGACAACTGAATCGACTTGCGGTCGTAGCCGGTCATCAGGTACGGATCGGAAGGCCGGGAGGCCTCGACCTGCGTCTCGTGCCAGGGACCACCCTGCCCACGGGGTTTGCCCAAACGCCACAGGTCGTCGACCGCCCCAACCCAAGCGGCTGCCGCGCCATCCGGCGAGCGGAGGATGTGCGGATTGCCTTCGCCGCCGCGAATTCCGGTCAACACGAGCAAGCCGCGGTAGGAGCAGTAATCCACAATCCGCCGATTGTGCGTCGTGATCGGCCGGATCTTGGCGAACCCGCCGGCATTTTCGGCAGGCAGTTCGTAGAACGTGCCGTGGCACTGGAACAGGTCCCGCTCCGTGACGACCTCGCGGGCGATGCGCAGCAGGCTGAGGCCCGTCAGGCCGTCAAACGCCGGATCGCCCTTGGGTAATCGCCAGCGGCGGCCCGCGTCGTCGACGTAGATCGCCGAGGCCGCATCGACACTCAAGATGCCCTGCGGAATGGCGGCGTTTTCCTTGAGCCAGGCGTGCGACTGGGCGTTCTCGACGCGATTCAGTTGCAGCGCGGCATCCAGTTCATAGTAGCCTGTGTCCCGGGCGGTCTGATTCTCGACCGTCAGCGCCGCCATCTGCAGCGTCCGCATGTTCTCGCCGCGGCAGCGCACCAACCCGCCCACGGATTCGGTATCGCCAGCCCCTGCCAGGCCCGCGAAGATCGTATCCGCGGCGTCCGTCCGCGGATCGGAATTGGAATACTGAAACACGGCCGAAGCCCGCTCGCAGTCGCGGTCGGCACGGAGGCGGATCCACTCGCCGGGTTGGTCGCGGGGGAAATCCACCCACGCATAGCCGGCCGCCGGAACCGTGGCGCTGTGCAGCCTGGTCCACGTGCCGCGGCCGTCGACATCGACCTCGAATTCAAACGTCACAGGCGCGTCGCCCGAGTGCGTCAAATGGACTCCGCGGCGAGCGTAGCCGGCAAATAAGTAGGGATCGGACCAGGCGCCTGCCCGGACCGCTTCCTGCATCCAGACGGCGCCGCGTCCCAGTGCGGGTCCCAGTTGGTCCAGCAGCTGCGGCTCGACAAACCACAGGTTCGATTGCGACTGGCCGGGCGGCTGCAGGACGCCTTTGGCCTTACGCGTGTTGAGGAACTCGGACTTGGCCGCGTCGTCACAGCCGAGCACCAGCCGGTCCTGCCAGCGGCAGAAATCGCCGATCACTTTCAGGTACGTCGAACGCGGGCGGATACCGGCGGCGTGCGCG
>CAIYOB010001628.1 GCA_903927685.1 uncultured Planctomycetaceae bacterium | reverse complement strand
GGCGAAATCGCGAACGGCGGAGACCCTGTGGGCTTGCTTCCCCCGCTGGTCGCTTGGCTGTTGACCGCCGGCGCGCCCACCGAAAAACTAAGCGAGACCCTGTCGCTCACGGCCGCGACATATCGTCAGCGGGCCGAGCGGACCGTGGATTGGGCTCTGTTGTACTTGCCGATTCTATTGACCGCAGCGGTGGGCGGCACCGCGACTTTGATTCAAGCCCTGGCCATCTTCTTGCCGCTAACTCGCCTCTGGTTTCGCCTGGGCATGGGGTAGACGCCGAATCAGTGACGAATGACGAATGACCAGTGACAAATGACCAATGACCACTGACCGTACCCTAAACTCGAACGAAGCCATCCAGTTGGGCCAACGCGTCGCGCTGGTCGCCGCCAGCGGGTTGCCGTTGGCCGCGGGCTTGCGGGCGGCGGCTCGCGAGAGCGGGGCGAACCGCGTGGCGGCGGCATTGGAGATGCTGGCCGGCCAGGTCGAGCGCGGGGCATCGCTAGACGAGGCTTTGTCGGCTTCGTCCTCGCAGTTGCCCGGGCATGTGCGTGGCCTGCTGGCGGCAGCCGGACGCAGCGGCGATCTGGGCGGCGCGCTGGTGGAATTGGTCGAGTACCAGCGGGTGGGCCGCGAATTGACTCGCAGCTTGTGGAGCAGCCTGGCGTATCCGCTGGCGATCGTGGGGTTGGCGACGGTCGTCTCGGCATTCCTGATGGTGCTGGTGACCGGCAGTTTCTACCAGATGTACTGTGAATTTGGGCTGCAATTGCCTTCGACGACGGCGTTGCTGATGTGGCTGTATCGCGAGGGCGGCTGGGTCCTGCTGGGGCTGACGTTTGCCGCCGCCATGATCGCCGTGGCGATCCGGTTGAGCACGGCAAGGGCCTCGCGGCAGCGGCTGTACAAGGCGATCCCGCTGTTCGGTCCGCTGTGGCGTTGGGCCGGCTGGGCCGAGTGGGCCGGTTTGATGAGCGTCCTGGTCCGGCGGCAGGTTCCGCTGGCCGAGGCCCTGCGACTGGCGGCCGACGGCATGCGCGACGCGGATATGGGCCAGGTGTCGCTGGAATTGGCGGAAGGCGTGAGTCAAGGTCAAAGTCTGTCGCAGTTGGCCGCGGTCAGCCGCCGCTTGCCGTCGTCGCTGGTGCCGCTGCTGCACTGGGGCGAGCGGGCGGGGATTCTGTCCGAGGCGTTGGCGGCAGGCCGAACCATGTTCGAGTCGCGGTTGAAAACGCGGACTTGGCTGTTGCAGTCGATCCTGCCGCCGATCGTGTTTCTCCTCGTCGGCAGTTGGTTTCTGTTTGTCGTGGGAGCTTTGTTCCTGCCATTGGTCAGCATGATCCAGGGGCTGAGTTAGATGCCGGCGTATGCACTCCTGTTATTCCTGATTCCGACCGTGCTGCTGGCAGCTGGCTGTGCCGCGCTGTGGGGTCGCTCCCGGGCTCACCAGCGAGGGCGGGTGACGGGCAATTTCCTGCCCGCCGAAGCGCTCGGTGCGGCCGGTTGGTTCTTGATCCTGACCGGCTGTTTGGCAGCCGTGGGGTTGCTGACGACCGTGTTCGCCATCGTCTTTTGTCCGCTGGTCGCCATGGTGTTCATCATCGGGGTGCGCCGGTACCGCGAGGCCGAGCGGCGGTCGCTGCTGTGGATGCTGATGGCGGCCGCGGAACGCGGGATTCCCCTGGAGGCGGCGGTATCGGCGTTCGAGGACGAGCGGGACGACGTGCTGGGCAAGCGGGCCAGGAACCTAGCGGACTATCTCGAGGCCGGGGTCCCGCTGGCCTTAGCGCTCCAACGGTCGCGGAACCCCGTGCCGACGGCTGCCCTGCTGGCAGCCGACTTGGGCCAGCAGACGGGAACGCTGGGGCCGGCCTTGCGGCAGGTAATCGGACAGCTGGACCAAGCGGACAGCGTGTTCCGATCGCTGTTGGAAAAGCTGTTCTACCTGTCCTTTGTGGTCGTGTACGCGCTGCTCGTGCTGGCGTTCGTGATGATCAAGATCATGCCCGTGTTCGATAAGATGTACATGGAGTTTGGCCTGGAGTTGCCGGGGGTGACGCAGGCTCTGATTGATCTTTCGCGCGCGGCGACCAGCGGCGAAGGGTTGCTCCTGGCGGTGGGCCTGTTCATCCTGACACTCGGGGGCATCGGCTTGCTGTACTATTTGGGGAATCTCTCGCCCCGTCTTTCGGTCGCCAGCCTGCTGTGGTGGCGAACCGACTGTGCTCTGGTCCTGCGGTGGCTGGCGATCGCCGTGCGGCAGCAGCGGCCGTTGGGCGAGTTGGTCCGGT
>CAIYOB010001627.1 GCA_903927685.1 uncultured Planctomycetaceae bacterium | reverse complement strand
GTGGCCTTCCAGAGGTCCGAACTGCGTCTTGACAGAGCACCACGGCGGCTCGGCCAGCCGGCCGTTCTCCGCGTCTTCGATCGCCAGCAGGTTGACCAGCCATCCCTCGGGCGAGATCAGCAGGCTGGTGGTCTCCTGGCCGGGATACAACTCCAGCATTACGCCCCGCACGGCCCGGCGGGGATCATCATCCTTGAAACTCCGCCAGACACGGGCATGCCCCCCGACCTCCAGCGCCAGATCGACGATCCGATCCTCGAAATCCTCGACCCGCTCGAGATCCGCCAGCGAACCGCGGTAGGAAATGGTCACGCCCATCAACATTCCTCGCTTCTGTCTGTGGATGCTGGGGTGCCGGGGGGGCGAGTGCAGCGAACCCCTAATGGCAAGAACTGGTGGCTCGCCACTCGTACCTCGTGGCTCGACCCCAGCCACCCAACCCCAATTCTCAGCTTGGACAACGCACTACTCATCCCCAATGTGCAGCAGTTCGTCCGGAACCGTAGCG
Source organism: uncultured Planctomycetaceae bacterium (assembly GCA_903927685.1). Next base: position 3,536 of record CAIYOB010001627.1, on the reverse strand, counting down.
TGAAAATCCCGCAGGCGGAAATAGGCGGCCTTGCCGTCCGGATCGGGAAACTCAGTCAGCGTTAACTCGTAATCAGCCTTCGGCGACAAGCCGAACCCGGGCTTCCAGGCCTGGACGTGGCAGCCGAGCCCCTGAGGACGGACGGATGCGTCCGGAATCGGGTCCGCCAATGAGGCGGGATTCAAGGCGAGGTAGCCGAGTTCGGTGCCGTCCAGCTTGGCCAGGTCCGGGTTCTGCGCGGGATTGAGGCAGAAGACTTGCGGCCCCCGCATGACGGCGACGCGGCCGGCTTGACGCTGGTGGCCTTGCACCAGCCGCCAGTTCAGCGGCAGATCCAATTCGAGCTGGTCGCCTTGCCGCCACTCGCGGCGGACCTCGAAAAACGTCCCGGATGTGGCATCGCCGCAGGGCTGGCCGTTAACTTTCGCGCTGGCGGTGGTCGCCCACGCGGGAATCCGCAGTCGCAGGGCAAACGTCTCCGGTTTCTGCGGATCGACCGTGATCCGCACGCGTCCGGAATTCGGGTAATCGGTCTCCTGGCGGATGACAACCGGCGTCCCGCCGGCGAGCGGCAGCTTGGCCTCCGCCGCCGTGTACAGGTTCACCGTCACGCCGTCCGGGGCTCGATAGAACACCAGCGTGGGAAGCTCGGCGATGATCCGACGGAAATTGCAGGGACAGCAGTACGTATCCGTCTTCCAGTAGACGCGGTTGCCCTCCAGTGGCGCAAAGTAACGCAGCTGCCGACCGTCCGGCGACTGCGAGGCGAACAGGGCGTTGAAGATCGTCCGTTCCATCAGATCGCCCAGCCGCGGGTCGCCGTGCAACCGCAACAGGCTGTCGAAGACTCGCAATTGATAAGCGAGCGCACAAGCTTCGCCCACGTCGCCCCGGGCATCTTGATCGTCCGTCCAGATTTCGCACTGACCGCAGCTGCCGGTAAGCAACATGCCGTCCCGGTCGGTCATGAATTGCAGCGCTCGCCGCGTCGGGCCAAGCAACGCCGGAGACGGCTGCAAACGTTGCAGTTCGAGCTGCGCCAGGCAGCGGGCCAGATAGGCGTAGACGTGCCCCTCGATCCCGGGCCGGCGGCCGATCACGATCCCCAGATCCCACTGGGGCAGCGCCCGCGTCCGGGTGCAGAAGTCGAGGTAGGACGGTTCGCCCGTGGCGCGGTGCAAGGCGAGCATCGTACGTTCGATTCCGGTGAAAGCCACGTGCGGCGCTACGTCGGCTCCGACGCCCCAGTCCGCAGGCAGCTGGGACCAGTTCTTGACCAGGTAATCCGCCGCCTTGCGGGCTGCCGCCAGCGACCGGGCGTCGCCAAAGTAGCGGTGGTTTTCCAGCAGGCCCCAAATCACGTAGCCCAGTTCATGCACGTCCCACAGCGTCTGCACACGCTTCGCGGCCGGGAACGTCCCGAGATAGCCGTCGGCTTCCTGGGCCCGCAGGATTTCGTCGACCAGGTGCTTGCGCAGGGCGTCCACCTGCGGATCGTCGCTGTAGGCGGCGAACTTGACCGTCGCATCGAGTAGCATGCCCAGTCCGATGAACACGCCGCTCCGCTGCTCGTCGAGGAACGGCCGCAAGAAGTCGCTATCCACGTCAAGCTTCAGCAGATTGTTGGCGATGGTGATGTCGATGCGGCGTCCGATCTCGCCGCCGACTTGGACGTCGCGCAGGTCGAGCGGAGCCAGAACGTCCGCCGGGGCGTGCGCCACCGGCGGCTGCTCTTCCGCAGCGGAAAGGGCCGCCAACGCGGGCGGCAAGAGGGCGACGATCGCCAGCAACGGATGTCTCATGGGATGCTCCTGATCGGTTCGGACTGGATGGATTTCGTCTGGCCGTTCATGCGGATCTTGACCTCGCGCGATTCGGCCGCGGCGACGCGGTACTGAGTGACCAGGCCGTCGCGCCACTGGAGATCGACGGAAAAACCTCCGCGAGCCCGCAGGCCACGGGCCTCGCCGGTATGCCAGGTCTTCGGCAGCGCAGGCAGCAGTTCGAGCACGGGCTGGCCGTCCGCAGTCGTCTCCTGGCTCTGCAACAGCATCTCGGGCACCGCTGCACAGCCGCCGTAATTGCCGTCGATTTGGAAGGGCGGATGCAGGCAGAACAAGTTGGGCGCCCCGCGGCCGATGAGCATGGACAGCAGCTTCTCTGCGCGGTCGCCGTCGTGCAGCCGGGCCCAGAAATTGGCTTTCCACGCCATGCTCCAACCGGTCGAGGCGTCGCCGCGCCGTTCCAACGACAAGCGGGCTCCGCGGTACAGTTCGGGTGTGCTGGGGTTGATTTCACTGCCCGGGCACAAGCCCCACAGGTGCGAGCAATGGCGGTGGTGGATCTCCGTCTCCTCAAAGTCCTGCTGCCATTCCATGATCCGCCCCTCGGCGTTGACCCGGGTCGGGGCCAGCCTGGCCCGCGCCGCGTCCAGACGCTGGGCGAAATCTTCGTCCAGGCCCAGGATCCGCGCCGCCGCGGCGGTGTTCTGTAGCAGTTCGCGCGTGATCTGCTGGTCGAACGTCGCGCCGACGCACAGCGCGGTCGTCTGCCGTTTGCCGCTGGAGTCAGTGTACGCGTAACTGTTTTCGGGCGAATTGGAGGGCACGACGACCAACAGGTGCGTGTGCGGGTCCTCGATTAGTACCGCCAGCATGAACTGGCTGGCGCCGCGAAGCACAGGATAGTATTCGCGCAAGAAGTCTTGATCCCGGGTAAACGCGTAGTGCAGCCAGACATGCTGAGCGAGCCACGCGCCGCAGGTTGGCCCGATGCAGGCGGGCAAGAAACTGGGGGCCGTCTCGTACCAGGGGTTCTGCGTGTGGTTCGCCATCCAGCCGGGAGCCGCGAAATACGCCTTGGCGGTCTTCTCGCCCTCTTGGGCCACGCCGCGGATGAACCGCAGCAGCGGCAGGTGACAGTCCGACAGGTTGGCGGTTTCCGCCGGCCAGTAGTTCATCTGCAGATTAATGTTACTGTGGAAGTCACCGCGCCAAGGCGTGTCGTATTCTTCCGCCCAGATGCCCTGCAGGTTCGTCGGCAACTGTGAATCGGGCCGTGAGCCGGACACCAACAAGTGCCGGCCAAACTGAAAGTACAACGCCGCCAGTGCGGGATCGGGCGTCGCTTCCGCCGCCCGCACGCGGTCCGGCGTCGGCAGGCGGGAGTTCGGTCCCTCGGGCAAGGTCAGCTGGCAGCGTGCCATGAAGCGGTGATGATCGGCAACGGCAGCCTGCCGGAGGGTATCGAAGGGTCTGGTCAACGCCGCATCGAGTCGCTCGTGGGCCAGCGTCGCAAAATCTTTGTCCTTCCAGTCCGTGCCTGCCGACACAATCAAGGTCGCGTCGTCCGCTCCCTCGACCACCACACCGTCGGCGGTGACGGACATCTTGCCGCCGCGGACGCTGGCTCCCAGCAGGGCCATGTACCGCATGCCTTCGCCGCCTCCCCCGGGCTTGTTGAACGGCAGTTGCCCGGCGAGCACGAACACCTGGCCGTCCGCCCGCGTGGCCGCGTCCTGACGCCGGGCCAGCGAG
>CAIYOB010001626.1 GCA_903927685.1 uncultured Planctomycetaceae bacterium | reverse complement strand
CGCAGCACCAGCGAGGTGGCGGCGTTCAAGGTGGCCATCAGCGGGTAGGTCAGCAGGCAGAACCACTGCAACGGCACGGCGCAACGCAGCAGCATCGCTTCGGCTCGGCGGATGGCGAAGATCTTGGGAGCCTGCTCGCCGATCACCAGGTGCAAGCCGGTGATGAACGTGAACGCGATCAGGAAGGACACCGAGTGAACCGCCGTCTCGGACTGGATGCCCAGTCCGCGGAAAGCCGGATCCAGCAGGCGGGCGAAGGCCGGTTCACCAATCCAGCCCAGGCCCAGGGAGGCCATCGTGATCCCCAGTTGACAGGCGGACAGCGAACTTTCGAGCCGCTCGGACAGCCACAGCGCCGTCTTGGCGAACGGTCGCCGTTGCCGGACCAATTCGTCAATCCGGCTATCGCGCACTTTGACCAGGGCAAACTCGGCGCCGACGAAGAAACCATTCACCAGCACCAGCAGCCCCGCGACGGCGATTTCCAAGGCGTCTTGCAGATGCGGCATGTTCCTCCCTTGCGTGCGTACCGATGATCCTGCAGATCATTGCCGATTTCCGCCGGCCGATCAATGGGGAGGACGCAGATGCCGTGCGGCACGGTTACCCTGGACGCGGCACGAAGCGTTCACTCGACTTCCATGAAGACGCCCTCGCCCGACGAGAGCGACAGGTGATACAACCCGTCGGCGTCAGGGCTCAAGACGGCGCGCTGTCCGCGAGGCCAGGCGACGACCGACGAGCCGGCGAGTCGGAGCTTGACCTGCGCCGTCTTGACCGCTTCCAACTCGCTCATATTGACGAGCGTGAACGCGGCGCCGGGACCGGCGTCCTTGGCGAAACAGCCGACCAGCAGCGGATCGTCGCATTGGATCTGCTGAATCGTCGGGAAATCCCGGACCGGGTTGCTGAATTTCAAGTACGGCGTCTGGTCCGTGCAGCCGTGGGCGAATGCGCCGAGGTTCTGGTACCGGATGAAGGCGTCGGAGACCTGGCGGACCTCCTTGAAGACCGTCGCGGCGTCGTACCAGGCATTGGTCCGCCGGCCGTCGACGGTGAGCAGGGACGGGAACTCCGGCTCGTATCCCGCGTACGTCCAGCACAGCAGCCCCCGGCAGCCGAACGACAGCAGGCAGTACGACTGCCAGCGGAACTCCGCTTCCGTGGGCGTCCGTTTGCTGGCGACCCAGGCGAACGTCTGCAGACAGCACCAGAACGCCTTGCGGTGCTCCCGGGCGGACGCTGCGATGATGTTGATCGACTCGCAATAGTCCTGGTACGTGGTCCGCTTGCCGTTCGTCCAGTTCAGCGGGTAGATGTCGGTGCAGATGTACGGCGGAGCGAACTTCTCGCAAAACGCGTCGCAGTATTTCTTGAACAGCTCGGGATCGGAATCGTAGTATTCAATCGCCGCGGCCGAGGCCCCGTATTTCAATTGGGCTGCGTTAGCGTACATGGGCAGCAGGTTGATGTACGGCAGCTTGCCGCCGGTCTCTTGGTAGTACGCATTGCAGATCCGGGCCAACTCGTCGTACTGGTCCGTGCCCGGCTCGTCGGTGACGTAGGTCCCGGCGAAACACGGATGGTCGAAGTACTCGGCGGTCGCCACCGCAGGGTTCTGGTACGCGCCGTCGCCCAGGATCAGCTCGACGCCGTGCTTGTCACAGTCCCGCAGCAGCATTTCCCGGTGCTCCGAATCGGCCAGCGCGCCGTGGGCGATGATCCAGTCGAAGCCGCCGGAAGCGTACGTGGCGATGAAGTCCTGGCCGATCGCCTCCGGCCGCGGACTGACCCACGCTCCAAGCCGAATCCGGTCGCGGGTCAAGTACTCATTCGAATACGGCGAGTCGCCGGCGATTCCCAACTTGGCTTGAATGGCCGTGCTCAGCACGACGGCGGCGGCGGCACGAGTCGCCGGCTGGGCGGCCGTCTTCAGATCGATCTCGTACTCGCCCAGCGTTTGGACGGCCGCGTTCCAGTCCGCGTCCGCCAGGGGAGCATCGGGGCGGAACTGCCGGTCCGCGACGGCACCGAGCAACTGCCGCGCAACGACAAAGCGAATCGCCGCCTGGGCGTTGGCTGCGAGCGTGGCAATGTCGTCCAGCGGAGCCTCGGCATTAGCCAAGCGGTACTCGCCCGCTTGCTTGGCGATGAAGTGGGTGAATCCACGGCGATTCGTCTGGCAGACTGGCACCGGGGACGATGCGCCCGTTCCAGCCTTGGATTTGAACAGCACGACGGTCGTTTCGGACGGTGCATCGACGGCCCGCGAGCGGAGCATGAAATCGGCTTGGTCGAACCCCTCCGACAGGCAGCCGCCGGGCACCAAGACCCGCTCCAGCGGCGCCGCGAAGTACGTCGGCTCCGAATAGTCGGGGGCGTCCACGGCCGCTTCCAGGAAACGCAGGGCCTCCGCCTCCGTGGGGAAGAACCCCAGGCGGGACACCTGGTAGGCAGACTCCGTGTCGCTGGGATTCGTCGGGTCGAAGCGGAACGAAGTGATCGTTCCCGTCCAGTTCTTGTGGTCGAACTTGCGCATGTCAACCAGGGCGTTCCGCCACGTATTGTCGCCGACGACGGGAAAACCGGAGTAACTCTTGTCCGAAAGCTCGGTCAGCGTATCGGTGGTAAAGAACAGGCCCGCCTGCGTGAGCGTCGTCCGGTACTTGTACCGCACGGCGAAGAACGGCCGCGCGTCGGCGGGGAACGCGTCGTCCGCGCCCATCGCAACGGTCAGCGTCAGGTCGGTCCCCGTCGGAATCAGCTTGGTCAACCCAAGTCCGCACTGCAGTTGTCCCTGTCCGAGCGAAATCAGCCTCGCGTCCGGCCCCTGGTTGAAAATCCAGACCGGCTCGCGCGCGGACAAAGAACCGGCCGACACGATGACGGACAGCAGCAGGAGGGAATATTTCATGGGGCAAGCTCCGGGCGGGAACGGGAAGCAGGGAGTTTGGGGATCGGGGCTCTTGACGGTAGCGACCGTGCAGCAATGGCCTGCACAAGTTGCTTGTGTGGAGTATAACAAGACCGTCCCGTCCGTGCACGAATCGTGGCCAAGTTGGTATGGAGAACACAACCTGTCGGCAAATCGGAAGACAACCCGCCGATCAGTGCCGCGACGGATACGGCCAAGCAAATCATCGCGCAGCCCGGGCACTCGCACCTGCAATACGCCCAAAGCCAAAGATGAGCTTCGGCGAGCAATTGGCTGATGATCAGCGGCCCTGTCCTTGCCGTTGGTTGATCTCGGCAAGTCCTACTGAGCGACGGACGCCTCCTTCCGCCAAGTGCACCGCCTTCTTCCGACCAGGTCCGGCGCCGCCTCCCTGAAAAGGCGATGCCTTCGTTGGAGTTCACGCTTCAGCGTGCTGTTATCGCCCGGCTTCCCCCAATTCGATTCGGATCGTCGTCGGGCGATCGAGCGGCATCGTGATCGACCGCTGACCCAGCGGCTGGCCGTCGACAGAGACCCGGGCGGCTGGCCGGGCGAACGCCTCGAGGTGCACGATCAGTCGCTCCGCCGGATCGCGGCGCGGCGGATCAACCGTCAGCGTGGCGTGGCGGCCGTCGGCGCCGACCGCCAGGTTCAGACTGATGTCGCCAAATGTCGTGGGTACGGCTTTCAGTTCGGTCACACAGCCGGGTTGTGTCCAGGCCCGGGGCAGGCCCTCGAGCAGATGCAGTTCCCGGCCGCGTTCCAAGACCAGCAGGTGCCGGACCAGGCGGATGAACTCGGCGCTGGCCCAGTTGTGCGGCATGTCGCCGACGTAATGCGGACGCTCGCCTCGCGGATTCTGCTCCTCGCGCCACGTCAACAGCGGCGACGCGTGATTCCCGAACGCGTACAGCGTCGCCGCCGCCTTGCGGCCGTGGCCCAGCCACAAGTGGGCGTGGGCATAGAACGAGGCGGCGTAGTTCCAGATCCCGTCTTCGATCCAGCCGGTGCCGTAGATCAAGCCTTCGCGCTGGTTCGCGTCCAGCATGGCCAGCGTGCCACGCATCAACGGGTCGTCCGCGGGGAACACGCGGCCCGGAAAGACCGACTGCAGAAACGCCCAGGCGCCGCGCTGCGGCAGCTGCGGCTGCTCGCCTTGCATGGTCACCGGCACGTATGTGTTGCCTGCCGCATCGGTCTGCTGGTCGCGATGCCGAGCCTTGTCGAACGCTTGCCAATAGTCGGCATACTCCGCTTGCCATTCCGCCGCGGCCGCGGCATTCAGTTCTTGGGCCATTTCGATCGCCGCCTGGAGTCCGGCCAGAGTCCAGTAGACGTTGGTGTACTCGCGATGTTTGCCGCCCAGGCCCCCGTCGCCAAAGCCGATGGGCATCAAGCCGTAATTGGCCTGCTGCGGATCGCTGCGCGTCAGCTGGCGGTAGGCGATGATCTGGCTGACCTCCCGTACGACCCGCGGCCACATCCGCTGCAGCCACGCGCGATCGCCGGTCAACTGGGCGTGGCGGCGGATCATCCACAGCCGTAGACCGCTCTTCTTCGAAAACTCGACGCCGCCCGGCCCGCTATCGCCGTCGACCTGCTGTTCCAAGCCGGCACGGACTTCGTCGCCGCGGCCCAGGTAGGTGATCGCCTCAAGGATGAACGGCCCATCGGCGGCCCAGGTGCCGCGGTAGCAGGTCGGGCCGACTTGAAACGCCGGCCGCCCGTCCTTGATCTCGCGGGCCTGGTAGATGTTGCGAATGGACGAGTCGAGCAAGGCCTGGACCGCCGGATCGGGGACCGTCATGCGGTCGTACGGCAGATCCGCATGGGTCCAGAAGTCGATGGTCTGGCCGCGGGCGGCCGCCGGATCAGGCAGGGCGAATCCTTGCTGCGCCGCTTCGCCCAGCGGCACGGCGACCAGCAGCTGAAAACTCTGTCCGGGAGCCACCGTCCCGGTGTCCCAGGTCAACCGCAACGGCTTGGGCACCCGGGGCATGTGGTCCGCGTCGACGCGGGCCAGCGTTTGCGAGTTGGCTTGGCCGCTCAGGACCTCGGCATCCGTCGGCGCCGCGTCGGCCGGAAAGACCCACAGACCGCTCAGGATCGTGTTGCCGTCCTCGGCGCCGGCCACCGAGCGGACCGTCACGCTCACCTGGCCGTCGCCGTCGGTGTCCGCCGCGAGCGCTTGCAGCACCAGCGGCACGTTCTGGCCGAGTTCCTTGACCAGATCCACGCTGCGGGCCGCTTGGCCTTCGACCTGAACTTGAACCGGCCGCTTGCCGGGCTCGGCGTGCCAGCCTTCGATCAAGCCCACGGCCACGCGGTATTTGCGGTTGGCGGGCGCGGCCCAGCGGAACTCCAGCGGTTGGCCGAATCCGACCAGGACGTGGCGAAAGCAGGGATCGCAAGCGACTGGAGGCCGAGCCCAGTTGCGCGTGACCGAAACGCCCGAGCGGGCTTCCACCCGCAACGGCTCGTCGGGCCCCTGTGGATCGCCCGCGATGTCCAGCGGCTGACAGGCTCGCGAGAACTGGCAGAACAGCCGCTCGCCGGGGCCGTGGCGCAGGACCTGGGTACGAGTCGTAGCCAAGCTCAGAGGAGCCGTCGTGCCGACGTTCAGCGCGACCGTGGCCGAGCGGGGTTGCTGGTTGCGGTTGGTCAAGGTGAGCCACAGGTAATCGACGCGATGCGGCGTTCTCGATTCCAGCGTTTCGCCCTGCAGCACGCCGGACCAGGCTTCCTGACGCAACTGCCAATCGCCTTGATCGCGTTCGGTGATCACGAGCGGGACCCGCGGGCTGTGCAGCGATTGCCGGCAGGGTGCCGCTTCGCCTTCCGCCTGCAACTCGGCCAAGATCCGCGTGCCGAACGAGCCTTGGCCGTTGTCATACGGTTCGGGCCCGCGTTGGCCGTAATCGTAGTACAGCCCTCCGTCGCCGCCCACGATCGTCTTGTAGGGGTCGTCGGGCAGTCCCAGGCAGGCTTGCCAGCGTCCCGGCTGATAGCGGAAATCAAGAACTTCGGGCTCCAGTCCCTCGGTGGGGCCCTGCAGAGGAAGTGCCTCCACGACCAAGGGCAGGTGGCCGGGGGCCTGCGGGCTCTCGGCGGCGGCCGCGGCAAGCGAAAAAAAGACGGCCAGCGTGGCGAGACCACGGGCTGTGGACATGGCGTCGCTCCTGAGGCTATGGGAATCGGGCACAGCCCCGGTTCCCGGCTGTCGGGAACGGGGCTGGGGCGGCCAAGCGAGCCAATCGCCGCCAGCGAGCGCCGGGGCGGCCAGCAAACGGCGACGATCCCTGCTATTGGGGAGCGAATTCCGCGGCCGCCAAGGCCGGTTTGCTGGGTTTTGCCACGCCGGCCTGCGTCCAGATCTGTTCCAGCAGCAAGGCACACTTGTCAATCGCCAAGTCGCGGGGCGTTCCCGAAATGTGCTTCGAGGCGGGCAAGAGGGTTACCGGCCCGTCGTACTTCCGCTCGACAAGGCTGGCCACGAACTTGCCGTACGCGGGGATGCTGTCCTCCGTCGGCAGGAATCGCTGTGCGGCTTCGAGTTTCTCGAGATCTGCGTCTGCCGGGACGTCGGCGATCGTAACCGTGACGATCTGGTTGGCCTTCAAATCCGCCAGCAGTTCCATCGCGCCGCCGCCCACTTTCCAGCTCCAGGTGTCCAAGGCCAGCCCCACATGACTGTGCCCCGTGGTGCGAATCAGCGTGAGCAGCTCTTCCGCTTTGTGGATGAACGGATACGTCCGCTCGCGCCGCGCTTCGGCGGTGGCTTTGAGCGCGAGCCCCAGCCGGATGCCCCCGGTCGCCAGGACGTCCCCCACCTTGGACAAGCGTTGCCGGTGCAGCTCAAAGTTCTCGTGGTAGGGCAACTTGTCGTTCGCCGGTTGGATGTCCGTCGTACAGTAGCGGAAACCCAATTGCTTGGCGGTGTCCATCAGGGTGGCCACGCGCTCCAATTCGGACTGGAAAACGCCGTCGTCGGCCTCGAGTTGGACGGGCAAGGACCAGCCGCCGATCTTGACCTTGGCGCTGCGGATGTACTTGCCTGCCTCTTCCACACCTTGGAGGGTTGCCCGTTTAAGCAAGTCGGCAGCATCCAGGTCCAATCCGCGAAAGCCGTAAGTCAAGGTCAGTTCGAGCAATTCGCTCTGGCGCCCCGAGACTCCCAACGACGCCGGATTCAGATTCTTGTACATTTCGTCCCTCCAATGCCTGCAAAATCGACTAAGGCAACATGTTACGAAAAAGTCGCCGACTTTACAAAGGGGGCAGGCCGCGGTTTCAGCCCGGCACGACGCTAGCTTGAAACGGAACGCGTCTGCTGTCATCATGGCTCGTGCGACTTGATTCTCGAACCATGCCTACCCAGCCGAGGAACCCCGGGATGAGCCAAGTGACTACTGCGAGTGCGTCGTCGCCCAGCGCCGCACCAGGTCCGAACGTCAATCTTCCGCCGATCACGATCCATACCGGCGGCAGCACGCTGCAGCGGATCTTCTGCTGGCTGGGCTGGACCGGTTGCTTCGTATTCCTGATGCTCTTTCTGGGGCTGTCTTTAGGACTGCGCGAGTATTTTGACACGACCCAGGGCATTCAGGAGCGGTACTATTCGGGCGCCAAGCACGGCCGCGACAAAGTCGCGATTATCACAGTTGACGGCGTCATCATGGAAGGCAGCGGGTATGTCAAGCATCAGATCGATCGGATCCGGGAAGACGAGAACGTCAAGGCGATCGTCGTGCGCGTGAATTCCCCCGGCGGCACCATCACCGGGTCCGATTACATCCACCACCACTTGGTGAAACTACGCGAGGAAAAGAAAGTTCCGTTGGTCGTCAGCATGGGTGGGATCGCGGCCAGCGGTGGCTATTACCTGGCGATGGCGGTGGGCGACCAACCCAAGTCGATCTATGCCGAACCGACGACGACGACCGGCTCGATCGGCGTGATTGTCCCCCATTATGACCTCAGCGGCCTGCTGAACCAGTTCAACGTCAAGGACGATTCCATCGTCAGCCACCCGCGCAAACAGCTGATGGCCATGACGAAGCCGATTTCCGAGGACGACCGGAAGGTCATTCAGGTCTACGTCGACGAGGCGTTTGCGCGGTTCAAGGAGATCGTCAAGAGCGGCCGGCCCGCCCTGCGCGAAGCCCCGCAAAAGCTGGACGAACTGGCCACCGGCGAGATCTTCACCGCCGGGCAGGCCAAGCGGACCGGCTTGGTCGACGAACTGGGGTTCATCGAAGACGCAATCGACCGGGCGATCGAATTGGCCAAGCTGAACAAGGAGCAGACCCGAGTCGTCGAGTACGAACCGCCGCCGTCGCTGTTCGATGTCCCGTTCCTGACCGCCGCGGGCTCCCAGCGTTCCGCACTGGCCCTGGTTTTGGACCTGCACACGCCCCAGGCTTACTATCTCGCCACCACGCTGCCGCCGCTGGTTACCCAGCAGGGTGGCGCGGAACGCTGACGCCGGTCCCGGGCATCGCGCGCGAGGACATCGTGGCGCGGGTGTGCGGTCAACTTGACCTGACCCAGCCTTCGGGCCGTCACGGCGCCCGTGATCGAGACACGGGCGAAAGTCGGTTCCCGTCGGCAGGCGACGGCGCCTGCCGGGTCTCAGGCTAACTGGGAGTTGGGCTTAGCGTTCCGGCAGCGCGGTCCCCGCCACCGGGCTGACATCCTCGTGCCAGATCCAACCGCGTTTCGTCTGGCCGTCCTCTTCCACCACCGCTCCCAGCCAGCCGTTCACCACTCGCAGGACTTTGAACTCGCGGCCCTTCTCGAGCGTCCCGACCTCCCGGGTTCCATACATAATTCGAGCCGTGTCCTTCGCGATGGCCACGGTCTCGCCAGCGGCGAACGGCGTGGGCTCGTACGACGAGACGCGATACTCCCGCTCCTGTGAGGCTGGCCGCCGCGCATAGGTGCTTGGAAGCGAACTGCTGCGTTGCGCCCGTGCAGCCGTCGACGAGCGATTGTACTGGGAACTCCAGAAGCCCGTTCCAAATTCTCCCCGTGCCTTGGCGCCAGCATCCCGCTGAGCATACACCACACTTCCGCCGACCACGACCAGCGCGCAGGCCAAGCCTGCCATCACCTTGATCCGTTGCATCTTCTGTCTCCTTGCCTGGGCCAGAAATAAAGAAACTAACCGTGGGGAACAGGACCGCTGAAGCCGTTTCCGGCTCCTCGCCTAGCAATACCCATCCCCCGCCAATGCCTGCCTTCGTTCGTGTACCCGCAACAGCGTCAGCCCGGTTAACGGGCTTTTCGCCACCCGTTCAACGATCGATTATCAGGCATGCACTGCCCGTATTATAGGCAAACCTGCGTCTGCGGAACAGCTTTCGCAAGCTCCCCAACTCGCCGCCAAATGCCGTAAGTAACTACGGCATTTTGAGTTGTGATTCACCATCGAAAATTCCTCTGAGTTGGATCGTTATTAGCGAATGTAATAGCACAGCGACGAGGCGACTGGCATGTCGTTGTGACCAGATCGCGGCGTCGGCGGCAGTCTCCGAGCGGTGGGAGGAGTTGAGCGTGCGTGGTCTTCGGCTGGTCTTGATCGCCCTGGGGTGCGCGGCGGTCTTCTCGAACCAAACTCGCATCGGCCGGGCGAACAATCTGACGGCCGGGCGGGGCCTTGACATCCCGCCACCTCGGGCTCACCAGTCGCACGCCGAGACGGAGAACTTTGCCGTGTTCAGCTTTGCGGGCGGCCCGGATGCCCGTGGACTGGCAGACCGAGCCGAGACGCTGCTCAGTCAATTGCGAGCCCGGTGGCTGGGCTGCATGCCGACCAGCGTTTGGCGGATTCGCTGCCAGGTTGTCGTCCATGAGTCACCCAGCAGCTATGCCCGAGCCGCGGGACGTGCGGCGGCTCAGACGAAGGGTAGCAGTCTGATTCGCTCGCACCGGGGAGCCGTCTCGTACCGGCGAATCGATGTCCTGGCTGCCGGAACGAGTGAACCTTCAGCGCTGGCCCACGAACTGACACACGTGGTGCTGGCCGACCGCTTCCAGGGAGAACAGCCTCCTCGCTGGCTGGATGAAGGGATCGCCACGCTCTCTGATTCGGACCGCAAACGCGAGCTTCATCGGCGGGATTGTGTCGCGGGGTTGCGTCGGCAAGAGCATCAGCCGCTGGTCGAGACCCTGACCTCGCAACAGCCGCGAAGTCCCAGTCAGATGGCGGCGTTCTATGGCCAGAGCCTGACGTTGGTGGAATTCCTGGTCCGCCGGCGCGGCCCGGAAACGCTCCTGGCCTTCGGGCAACTGGCCGCCCAGTCCGGCTACGACGCCGCCCTGCGCAGGCTCTACGGGTTGGACGGAATCGCCGAACTGGAAAGGCTCTGGCGTGACGAAGTCCTCGCGATGGCTGCGGAGAGCGAACCGTCTGGGCCATAATGGCTCCAGACGGGGAGCAGCACAGCCCCGCCCAGCAGCCCCCGCATCGCCGGCTTCGTGTGTCACTGATGCTCGACCTTCTGGTTCGACTTGACTGACGACCAGACGCCGACTTGTCATTTCTGCGTCGGCTTCAAGGACTGTCGCCATGTTACCCTCCGGGGCGCGACGCTCGCCAGCAACTTGCTTGATGACCGGGCGGATTCGGGGTAAACACGGCCCGGATGCAACTAAATCAAGGCAGGAAATCGACAGCGGATCAAAAAAGGGACAGCGAATCGTCTCAGGGATCATCCGCTGTCTCCTTGAATCCGCTGTGGAGTTCCGCTGAGAATGATCTTTTCACGAGGAGGCGGAGAATGCAGCGAATAACGACCGCAGTACGTATCGGGGCTGTCGCGGTGGCGATGATCATTGTGCCGTCTGTCGGGGCGGAGGAGGGCAAGTCGCCGGTCACCTTGGCCTCGCTGCTGGACGAGATGACGGACCGGACGGTGGTGGCCCGGTGGCCGGAACGGGAGTACCGCTCGTTGCAGGCCAGCAGCTACAACCAGGCCTCGGTTGCCCGGGACCAGCCCGGCTGGTTTGCGGATCAGGACGGACTCGGGTTCATCCGCACGGAGACCAACAACGGGCGCGACGAGTGGGTGTTGATGGAACACGACGGCCCGGGCTGCATCACCCGCATGTGGACGCCCTATTTCTATTACGGCCTCGACGATCGGGTGGGACCGAACCTCCGGATTTACCTGGACGGGAACGCACAGCCCGTGATCGACGAGAACATGATCGCCTTGCTCACCGGCCGGGTGGACTGGGCCAAACCGCCGCTGGCCCGGGAAACCACTCGGGCCGGCGTCTTCTTCCTCCCGGTACCATTTGCCCGCAGTTGCAGAATCACCACCACCGCCAAACCGTTCTATCACATCATCAACTATCGCGCCTACTCGGAGCATGTGAGCGTTCGTTCGTTCTCGCGGGATCAGTTGGCTGACGCGGCCGCGGCCGGCGAGCGGCTGGAGGCCCGCACTCCGGAAGACAAGCCGGCGATCCAGAAGCAACAGACCTTGGCGGCGGGCGAATCGTTCGTCTTGAATCTGCCTGCCGGACCGGCTTCGGTCCGCCGGTTCCGATTTCGCGTACCTGGAGCCGAGCCCGCACGTCTCCGGTCGCTTGTCTGGACGGCCTCGTTTGACGGCGAGCAGACCGTGTGGTGTCCGCTCGGCGATTTCTTTTCCGCCGCCGACCGCCTGCATCGCTTTCGGATGTGGTCTCGCGCCGTGGATGAAGACGGCTGGATGACCTGCCAGTGGGTCATGCCGTATGCGCGTGCGGGCGTCGTGACTGTTCAGAACTTGGGTCCCTCCCCGGCCGATCTTGAGGTCGCGGTGACCACGGGTGACTGGAACTGGGACGACCGTTCCCTGCTGTTTCATGCGAATTGGCGGTACGAGGAGCCGCAGCCGACACTGCCGCTACGGGACTGGAATTTCATCGAGATCGAGGGGCAGGGGGTGCTCGTGGGCGATGCCTGGAGCATCCTGGTGCCGCACAGCGGCTGGTGGGGAGAAGGCGACGAGAAGATCGACGTGGATCTACCGCCCGACGCCGGGTTCCCGACGCAGTTCGGGACCGGCACCGAGGACTATTACGGGTGGGCTGGCGGGTTGGTGCCAACACCTGCGGACGAATTCTCGCACCCGTTCGCCGCCAACATCCGGGTGGGCGGCGGGGCTCCGCAGGGACGCACCCGCGGCTATAATATTTGTGCGCGGGAACGCGCCTTGGACGCAATCCCTTTCCGGCAGCGGTTGCGGTTCGACATCGAGGCTTCTTCGCTTGTCCGGGATCCGACCGTGCTGCAGCAGTATTCGGGAGTCGTCTGCTGGTATGCCCGGCCCGGCGCCCGGCACAATCGGGCCCCGCAAGCCGAAGACGCCGCCCGCCCGCTGTTGACCGCGGAGGACCTGGACCGGGCGGCGCCCGCGGCGCCGGAGCCCCGCCGGGTGCCCGGCGCGGTGGAGTTGGAAACCTTGGCGCCTGCCGGCAAAACGCCGGGCATGCAGGCGGCGCCGCAACGTCCGCACGAGTCCTTCGGGCCCGAACGGTGGAGCGGCGGGCGGCACCTGTTCATGCAGCCGCAGAACCCGGGGGACTACGTGGAATTCAAGCTGATCGAAAAGTACAAGCCGCAGCGATTGAAGCTGTACTTCACGAAAAGTTTCGACTTCGGGATCATGAAGGTCTCTGTGAACGGTCGGCCGGTGGTGGAGCGGCTGGATCTGTACCACGAGCGTCCTGTGGTCGAGATGCTGGACCTGGGCGTACACGAACCCGTGGACAGCGCGATCCTGGTCCGGTTCGAATTCGTCGAACCGAACACGCAAGGCCGGGGCGCCCGGTCGTTCCTGGGCGTGGACTGCATCGTGTCGTCGGACGTCGAGCGAACGGACTGAACGGCCAACGCCGCCTGATCGTCAATGACCACAACGCTGCGGACTTCTGGAATCGCGGAGCAGCGTTTGCGAAGAGGGGTTCCGGCGGAATCCTCGCCCCGCTGACAACAGATGGAGATTAGGGATACGGAAGAACTCGGAGACGATTTGGTGGGCATTGCTATCGGGCTACGACCCGAGGACGGTCAACGTCAATGGAGTGGACCGCTACCACCGCGGCGTACCAAACCGCGCGGCGTTTGGCGGGTGCCAAGTGGCGAGGTGCGGGGACCCGACCGCTTTCTTCGGGCAGGCCGTTCCGATATCATTAACATTGCCCACCTGCCCAGTTTTGGGTGCGGGACTGACGTTCCAGGGGAAATCATGGTCATTTCCGACATTTTCCGGCTTCGCGACGATATTCAGGCCCGAGATTTCCAGGCTGCGGTCAAGTCCAGCGGCCCGGAAGCGACGGCGAAGAAGGTGCCGGCCGGGCTGGAAAGACCGCTACACGGTCCGCGCCGCCCAGATGTGGATGCAGTTCGCCACGGCCTCGAGCAACGGCGGGGATGGCTCTGAGGACGAATAAGTTGGGAACGCCAGTGATACAATGGCAAGGGAGGCAGTTCGCATGATCCAGTCGAAGCCTGCTCCGCAGATCACGGTGGTCGAGGTGACGGACCCGGCCGCGGTCGCGCGGCATCGCCAGCAGGACGAGCGGCACCGGCGCAATCTGCAGTGGCTGCAAGCCCACTGGAACGATCTGCCGGAATCGCGGGGACGCTACGTCGCGGTGGCCGATGAGCAGGCGTTTGTCGCCGAGACGGCGGAGGTGGCCTGGGATTGGGCGCGATCCGAGCACCCCGGCGACGACGGCGCCGTGGTGATGTTTGTGCCGCGCGAACGCGGCTGGAGGATTTATGCGCATCGTCGGTGATTGGTTCGTGTTCGACGACGGGGAAAGCCGCCCCATCCTCCGCGCCAAGCTGCGGACTAATCGCGGAACGACGGTGACGGAGCAGTTCCTGGTTGACACGGGGGCGGACCGCACGGTGTTCACTGCTGCTCTGCTAGAGCAACTGGCGTTGCCTGTGCAACCGGCCCCAACGGACGAACGTCTCCTGGGCATCGGCGGGGCCACGGCGTACGTCATGGTCGAGAGTGTCATCGAATTGACGCGCGACGATGGCGGGCCAGCGGCGGTGCGAGGACAGTTCGCCGCCTTTACCGACTCGGGGGCGACCGACTTGAGCGTGATGGGCCGTGACGTTCTGAACAACTTCGATGTGATCGTCAGCCGACCGAAGAGCGAAGTCGTGCTGCTGGCCCCGCGGCATCGCTACGAAGTGGTCCCAGGTTAGCAAGCGAAATCTGGGAAGTCTTGCTTACTGTCACTTCCGTCGGGATAAGTCATGAAACCCAGCCTTGCACTGCTTATCGGTCCGCTGCTGGCAGCCACGGCGGTCGGCGATCGCGGCGGGGCCGCGGAAACCGCCGGGGCCGTTCCACGGACGGTGTTTGACATCCGCGAATTCGGCGCGGTGGGCGATGGCGCCACGCTCAATACGCGGGCCATCCAGCAGGCGATCGACGGCTGCACGGCCGCGGGCGGTGGGGATGTCTTGATCGCCGGCGGCCGCTTCGTCACCGGCACGATCTACCTGAAAGACCATGTGACACTGCACCTGGCGGCCGGCGCGGTGCTGCTGGGCAGCACGCAGATCGCGGACTACGCCACGGACACGCACAAGAACGCGTATGCCAACGAGTCGCACATGGACCGCTGCCTGATCTTTGCCCGCGGCGCCAAGGGTATCGGGATCGTCGGCCCCGGCGTCATCGACGGGCAGGGCGGCAAGGAGCACTTCCCGAACCCTGGTGATCGGCACCGGCCGATGCTCATCCGGTTTCTCGAATGCAGCCACCTGCGGATGAGGGACGTGACGCTGCGAAGCCCCGCGGCTTGGACCTCCGCGTGGCTCGCTTGCGAAGACATCGTCGCGGACGGAGTCCGCATCCACAGCCGGGCCAACGCCAACGGCGACGGCTTGGACTTCGACGGCTGCCGCAACGTGTGCGTGAGCAATTGCACGTTTGACACCAGCGACGATTCGATCTGTCTGCAGGCGTCGCGTCCGGACAGGCCTTGCCGCGATGTCGTGATTTCCAATTGCATCTTCGTCAGCCAGTGGGCCGGCATCCGGATCGGCCTGCTCTCGATGGGGGACTTCGAGAATATCGCGGTCAGCAACTGCGTCTTCCGCGACATCCGCGACGCCGGCCTGAAGATCCAAATGTGCGAGGGCGGGACCATGCAGAACCTGGTCTTTGGCAACCTGGTGATGCAGAACGTCCCGCGGCCGGTGTTCATGACGTTCAATCGCTGGCGGATGGGCGTCGACACGCCGCAGGAAGTGCCGCCGATGAAGGCCATGCGGGACATGCAGTTCAGCAACATCCGCGTGGACAACTCGGCCTTGAAAGGCGTGCCATGCGGCGTGGTGCTCACGGGAGTCCCGGGGCACTGCATCGAGAACATTGCGTTCGACAATCTCTCGCTGACGCTGCCCGGTGGCGGGACTCGCGAGCAAGCGGCCCGCCGCGATCTGCCCGCGTTCGTCGACCAGCGTCCGGAGTTCGGCGTGTTCGGCGACCCGATTCCTTTCGCGGGCGTCTACGCGCGGCACGTTCGGGACCTGCGATTGAGCAACCTGCGGATCGCGGCCGTGGGCGAGGAACTGCGTCCGGCCATTTTTTGTGACGACGTGCGTGAACTGGCGGTTACCGGCCTCCGGCTGTCCGCCACGTTCACCGCACCTGAAACGGTGCGTCTGAACGGGGTGCGGAACGCGACCGTCTTGCCTTAGCATCGTTCGAGAAATGAGTATCCGACCGGCACGGGAGGTCCCGCGCGCCCCTCCCGCAGTGCGGGCAGCGCTCGAGTTGATAAGTGCCCACGGCTTGTCCGTGGGATACCTGCGATAGGCCGCGACAGACGCTCGACACCTGCTTTCCCAACGAGGGGTAGCGGTCGCACCGAAATAACCTGTGCAGTTTCCGGCCAGCCGCCCAATCACTTGCCGTACCCGGCGAGTCGCCGAAACGGTGAACAACCAGGAACCATGCGCATGGACCGACTGACATCCTCGATCTTTCGCAGGGCTTTCACCTGACGCAAGCGATCGAATTCCCTCGCAACGGCGGCGTTGACAGGAAGCACCACGAGGCGAGTGAGTAGTTCCTCGCGACGGAAAAACTCCAGCCACTGGGCGCCGTCTAGATTGGGAAGGGCATTTCCCCAGTGTTTACGAACTTCCCCCGCGACAGCGGCGGTCGTCTGTCCCGGCCGGGCAAGCCCATGCCCGAAGCGCGTTTTGGCCGGTGCAAGCAAAGCCTCGAGGTCCACGATGCGCTCCAGAGCACGCGTTAGGCCCTCATCCAACCCCCGCGCGGAATCCGCCAGACGAAGCGAAGCGAGCCAGAGCGATGATGCCGCGAGTCCAGTTCCGCCGATGCCGGTGAAAGTCATCCGGGACTCAGGACGTGTTCTTCCAATCGGCGTCCTGCTCCATTACGTTTAGTGGTGGCCGAATCGACGCCTCCATCGACACGATGCTCGCCCATGTCAACACGCGAAGACACTGACGAAATGCCTTCCCCCACGGTCGCGCTGCCGCCGGGCATTTATGACCAGCTCGTCTCGCGCGCTGTCGCATGCGTCCTGCAAGGACTCGGTCCCCAACACGAATACAAGATTGCGGAACTCGATGCCGCGGAGGCTCCCAGCGCGATCGCTCAGCACGTCGAGCGTCTGGTCGCGTCGTCCCTGGCCCAGTGTCGCGGGGAGGTCGCACCCGATGTTCGGACCCGGGTGTTGGCCGCTTTGATGCAGGTGTTGGCGGAGAACCTGGGGAACGAATGGCTCGACCGTGGGCTGCTGGCGGAGCCGCTGCAACGTCTGCTGGCTGTTGCGCCGGAAGCGGTCGGAGGAGTAGGTCCTCGCCCTGATACCCCGCTCGGACGGTCTGCGCTCTTGACCGGTACACGTCTCGATCCCAGTCTGGCTGGCCAGCTTCGCAAAGAAATCGCCACCGCAGACCGCGTCGATATCCTTTGCTCCTTCATCCGTTGGAGCGGGCTGCGTCTGATCCTGGACGAATTGAAGCGGCTCACGGAACAGCCTCACCAAGACGGCCCGCGACTGCGTGTGATTACGACCAGCTACATGGGTGCCACCGATCCGCGGGCCGTGGAAGCGATTCGGGATCTGCCGAACACCGAAATCCGGGTCAGCTACGATACTGCCCGCACCCGCCTGCATGCCAAAGCCTACTTGATCCACCGCGTCAGCGGCTTCGGGAGCGCCTACATCGGCTCCGCCAATCTCTCCCACGCGGCGTTGTCGGAAGGCTTGGAGTGGACCAGCAAGATTAGCCAGTATGAATTGCCGCACCTCTGGGGAAAAATCCTGGGCACATTCGAGACGTATTGGAACGACGAAGAATTCGAGGAGTTTACCCACACCACGGAAGAGCGTTTGCGCACGGCGATCCGCCTGGAACGCGGTACGGGCGGAGCGGGGCAGATCCCGTTCGCGCTGCTTGACCTTCGGCCCTACCCATTCCAAGAGGAAATCCTCGATAGCCTGGCCGCCGAACGGGAGGTCCAGGGCAAGAACAACCACTTGGTTGTCGCGGCGACGGGTACGGGCAAGACAATGATCGCTGCTTTTGACTACCAGCGATTTAGCCGCCCGGCGAGTAAGCGTCCGGCGTTGCTCTTCGTTGCGCACCGCGAGGAGATCCTACGCCAGGCGTTGGCCACCTACCGTGCCGTCCTCCGCGATCAGAACTTCGGCGATCTGCTGGTTGGCGGATTTGAGCCTGACCAGACGGAGCATCTGTTTTGTTCCATTCAGAGCTACAACAGCCGTGAGTTGTGGCGACTGACGCCGGCCCACTTCCGATACGTGGTCGTGGACGAGTTCCATCATGCGGCGGCGGCCAGTTACCGGCGGCTACTGGATCACGTCCGCCCCCAGGTGCTCCTTGGATTGACTGCCACACCGGAACGTAGCGACGAGCTGGACGTATTGCGGTGGTTCGGCGGCGAGGCCAGCGCGGAGATCCGCTTGCCGGACGCCATCAACCGGCGGCTGCTTTGTCCCTTTCAGTATTTTGGCGTCTCCGACTGTGTGGACTTGGATGGACTTCGCTGGCAGCGTGGCGGGTACCGTGTGGAAGATCTGGATCAAGTGTATACGGGCAACGACGTTCGTGCCCGATTGGTGTTGGACAAGGTACACGAAATCCTGCTGGACCCCCGGCAGGCGCGTGGTGTCGGGTTTTGCGTCAGTGTGGCGCACGCCGAATTCATGTCGCGGTTCTTCAACGAACACGGCCTACCATCCCTGGCCCTGTCGGCCGATAGTGTTGACGACCAACGGCGTTCGGCCCAGGAGCGACTCCGGCGCCGCGAAATCAACTTCATCTTCGTCGTCGACCTGTACAATGAAGGGGTAGACATTCCGGAACTGGACACGGTCCTGTTTCTGCGGCCAACGGAAAGCCTGACCGTCTACCTGCAGCAGCTGGGACGTGGTCTGCGTTTGCACGACGAGAAGGAATGCCTGACCGTCCTGGATTTCATCGGAGCGCAGCACCGCGAGTTCCGTTTTGCGCCGCGGCTGAGAGCGATCAGTACCGAGCCAACCGGACGGCTTGATCGCGAGATCGAGAGCGGCTTTCCGCACCTTCCGCCCGGCTGCAGCCTGCAATTGGAACGGGTCGCGCAAGAGCGAATCCTGCATAACGTCGGTCAGACCTTGGCCGCACGCCGTTCGCGTCTGGTGGGGGAGATTCGTGAACTTGGGCGACACTACAGTCGCCCACCAACGATTCAGGAGACGCTCGCCTACCTGGACACAACTCTGGACGATTTGCTCAAGCGAGGCTTGTGGTCGCGGTTATTGGCAGCTGCCGGCTGGGGCGACGAGGTCCGAGACGCGGAC
Source organism: uncultured Planctomycetaceae bacterium (assembly GCA_903927685.1). The sequence continues at coordinate 2,140 of CAIYOB010001626.1, read as the reverse complement.
GAAGATCAATTGGCTCAGGGGCTGCGGCGTCTGGCCCACATCGACGATCCTCAACAGATTCGCTTCCTGCTGGGTTACCTGCAGGCGGCCGGCGACCTGCATCCGCCGGACGCGCAGGCTGATCGGCGTCTGACCATGTTGCACCTGACACTTTGGGGTACCGAGAGCGTAGGCTGGTCCTTGGACGAGGCGGGACGACGATTGCGTGCCAACCCCGCCGCCCTGAATGATCTGTGGGCCCTGTTGGACCACTGCCTGGCCCACACACGAACTCGCCCCCAGGATTTATTACCTGAGTTGGCCGGCCCGCTGGCGTTGCACGCCCAATACACTCGCAACGAGATCCTTGCCGGCCTTGGCCATTGGACGCTCGAGCGTCGCCCCGATGTTCGCGAAGGCGTTTTGCATCTGCCAACGGCACAGGTGGATGCGTTGTTCGTGACCCTGCACAAGACCAGCGAGAAGTATTCGCCCACGACGATGTACGAGGACTACGCAATTTCCACTGACTTATTCCACTGGCAGTCGCAGAGCACCACCTCGGCCGATTCGCGGACGGGCCAGCGCTACATCCACCACCGCCAGCAGGGCTACACGCCGCTGTTGTTCGTCCGCGAGCACAAAGAGCAAGCTGGCGGCTTGGCCGCCCCTTACGCCTTCCTAGGCCCAGCCGAGTACGTCTCCCATAGCGGAAGCCGACCGATTAGCATCGTTTGGCGAATGCGTCACCCCATCCCCATACGACTGCTCCGCCCAATCGCTCGTCAGGCTGCCGGCTGAGCCGTGGGACAGCGAAAGGGGACCTCCGTTTAGGTGAAATGGTTGCGACAGTCCAGAACAGCGGTATCCTAACAGCGGTATCCTAACTGTCCGAACTCAAGCCATTCAACATGCAATCCTGAATTCATCTCGCTGCATCGATCTTGATCGGCGGTTTCGCCAATTAGACCCTTGTGCGGATCCGGAGCGAGAGGCAATCGGGAGCTACACAGCGACGTTATTCGGGAGCAAATCGGAATTCACATGGAGCGACGTCCTAAAACGTAGCCGTCTTGTCGCGCTAGCACTCTTGGCTTGATGCCACTGCAGGCGCGCTTCCGGCGACAGATTCTGGTTTCGCGCGTCGGTGTCGTTCTGGTAAATCACCGCCAGGGCTTTCAGCACGTAGCCGACCTCCCTGTCGAAGTACTGCACCACGTCGGCGAACTTGCGACGGGCGTGAGCCAGGCAGTTGGCGAGGATCGTCTTCAGCTCGCCGGGCAGGTTGCGAGACAAGGCGTCGCACATCTGAATCGGCGGTCCCAGTTGCGAAGCGCGCTGGACTAACACATCCCGCAGATCTTCTCCCGCGTGCTTCCAACCGGTGAAGAAGAACGCGATGAGATCGACCATGGCCCCCGACAGGACCGTGGCGGCATAGCCGAAGGGGGCCTCGGCATCCGGAATGGGCTTGCGGCCGGGATTGTGGTCATTGTTGTCCAAGGCAGCCAACGAGTCGATCTCGTACACGCCCCTGACTTGGCTGTCGGCAGGCAGGTGAGCATGGCCCAGGTCCGGCGGGCGCGGCTGGGGGCCGGAGTCGATGCGACCTCGACGCTGGATGCAGGGTGCCGTACGCCGCGAAGTCGGTTCGGCCCTTGAAACCTCGGTTTGGGATGTCAGAATGACCTCGCTGAACCCGAACTCGCGCAAATGGCTGCGCCCTCATCCAAACCTTCGAGCTGGTGCCCGAATGACACAAATTCGCTGGTGTACATCCTTGATCCTCCCCGCCCTGCTGCTGCCGTCGGCAGCGCCCCTTGCCGCGGATGCGGCCAAGCCGGTTCGCCCCAACGTGGTTGTCATCGTCAGCGACGATCAGGGTGCGGCCGACGCTGGCTGTTACGGGGCGCTGGATCTGGTGACGCCGGCGCTGGACGGCCTGGCGGCGCGCGGGGTGCGGTTCAGGCAATTCTACGCGGCGGCGCCGGTCTGCTCGCCGTCGCGCGCGGCGTTGCTCACGGGCCGCTATCCGCTCCGGGCTGGTTTGACCGGCAACGCCGGCTCGCAACCAGGAGGTCGCGGCCTGCCGGGAACGCAGGTCACGCTGGCCGAGACGTTCCAGGCGGCGGGCTACGCCACGGGGCACATCGGCAAGTGG
>CAIYOB010001625.1 GCA_903927685.1 uncultured Planctomycetaceae bacterium | reverse complement strand
TCCCAGCGCGCCCGATGCCGATTCGTTCGCCTACGATTCGCTGGATCGCCTGCGCGGCTATGAGCGCGGAATCCTCGCAGAAGGCGGCGGTTCGGTCGTGACGCCGATCAGCTTGCCCGACACGGACCAGAGTCGCACCTACGATCTGGACACTCTGGGCAACTGGCGGCGGACGACGTACACGCCGGTGGGCGGAACGCTGACCACAGAAATCCGCCAACATAACAACCTGAACCAAATCACCCAGCGTGACAGCACGCTGTTCGCCTACGATGCCAATGGCAATCTGCTGGACGACGGCATCCGCCTCTACACCTGGGACGCCCTCAACCGCCTCATTGAAGTCCGACGCGCGTCGGACAGCGCCGTGATCGGCCAATACGTCTACGACGCCGGAGGGCGGCGAGTCTCCAAGACCATATCCAATGGAGGTCTCTCCGGCACGATCCCCAATGGCACGATGCGTGCGGCCTACAACAGCGGCTGGCAGTGCGTGGAAGAGCGGGACGCCTACAACAGCCCGCTGAAGCAGTACGTGTGGGGCAACTACATTGACGAACTCATCCGGCAGCGCACGCTGGCGACCAGCAACCAGCACGGCGCCGGCGACTACTATCTTCTCAGCGACCTCCTCTGGCGCAGCGTGGCCCTGACGGACACCACCGGCCAGATCATCGAAACCTACGACTGCGACGCCTATGGCAACAGCCTGATCTTCAGCAGGCCAGGAAGCGACGAAAACTGGTGGACCGGCGACGGCGTGGAGACGGCGTCACCGCTTTGTGATCGGCTACTTACGGGTCAGGTGTGGGATGAAGAGACGAGACTTGTTCTGTACCGTCGCCGCTACTACGCTGCTTATCTGGGGAGATTCCTGTCTAGGGACCTGCCGACGGACGAAGAGGTGACAACTGATCGCCGCGCCGACTTGTGGCGCGAAAACAGACTCGCCATGCCGGATGGCATGCTTTTCGCGAGTCTGTACGCCTACACGAACGGCAATCCAGTGAATCGTGTTGATCCATCCGGCCTGGATTGGCTCGACGATATCACCGATGCTGCCTTCTATAAGTGGCTTTACACAGGCGATCCCGGCATAGATACCGATGAGTACAGGAAATGCTGCGCACCTGCAGGAAGGTACGTTCTGTGTCATCTTGACTGTATGGCTGACGTCAATAAGCAGCTGGCTGTGATCGCAGCGGGAGGCGCTGGCGGAGTTTACGGTGCCCGAGATGTCCTGCCGTTCCCGAAGTGGCTTGCTCGGAAGCTGGGTCTGCGCGTATTGGGGCCCAATGAATGGACCAGTCTTGCACGATTGAAAGCGGCGAATCCCGGTAAGTTCTGTCTAACGCGAGCTGAACAGGAAGCGTTTCACCGACTGGCTAACCAAATCAAGACTCGTCCAGGTTATCCGGGAACGCAAATTCGGGAGATCCTCCGTCGAGGCGCACGCGGTGGTGTCGCTGCCATTGCGGTTCTTGAACTCCTAATCGCACTCTATTGCATGGATAAGTGCGACTGACTGGCTAACCGCGGATTCCCATCGAAATAATGTGTTTTGCGACACGGTGAGTTGTGCGTTTTCCACAACCGCTTCACATACCTGATTCGGCAGCGCGAAATCCATCGCTGATCGAAAGGGCTGCTGGCTGGGTTCCGATACTTGGGTGGATCGTTGCAAGCGAGCTGGAAAAACACAGGCTTGCTGCTGCTCTGGACGCGCTCGATCGACAACTGAAGAACAGGCCGGCCACGGCGGACAATTGGCCGTCAGAGCGACACCGTCGACTGGGTCTCTTCATGGGGGGCATGGTCAAAGATGCTTTCGGATGGTCCAGTGACAATTTCATTGCCGAAGATCCGTTTGGCCTGATGGTTCTTGCTGACGATGGCGCCGGCACTGAGGTGATTTGCTCCGTGGAGGATCACCTTAGGCTTCCGCGGGGTACGATTTCGAACGAACATTTCGACGCTTTTCTTGCACTGACGTTCGGACAGGTTATTGACGCACTGATTCGAATTTCGGATGGGTTCTCACAAGAAGCCCGCTGAGCGGCCGCCACGGGTGGAGTCGCTGGACAGCATGCTCGCTGTGGGGGCGGGTGGCGTGGGAGACTAGGTACGCACCGGGTTCTTCGAAACTGAAATGCGGCTGGAGTCCCGGATTTGCTGAACCGTTGTCGGGCCACTCGTCGAAGATCACGTTGCTGATTGAGTCCGGTGTAGTCGGGGATGCAACCATGCAGGATCTAATCAGTGCGTTGAAGTTGGCGTAACTGCTTGTCCCGCTAGGAATTGAACGAGTACAAAGTCATTCCCGCAGCCATGCTGGTGTCGCGAACGGTGCCATCTGGAGCCCAGAGGATTGCGGCTCGGCCGGGAGGAGGCCGTGTCCGGGGCCGGCACGGCGGACGGTCAAACATGAAGCCCTGTCTTTCCTGCGACGGGCAGGTGGTCAGAGTTGGCGGTCGAGGCATGCGAGCGTGATGGTGCCGCCTTCGTGTCGCCGGTGGGCGTCGGCGGCCCCGGGGGTGGACAGCCGATTGTCTGGGCAAGATCAAATGCTGCTTGGTGGTGCCCACAACCATTGCGGATTCGATTCTCGCGACGAACTTGACGCAAGTCCTGGCAAGAAACGACGTTCAATCAAGTGGTCGATCTCGCCGCTCCTGCCGTCCGGTAGGCAATCCGGCCTGAAGTCGCCGTCGAAGGGAAAGAGGCTCCCCGGAAAAGGTCTACCGACTGGACTGCGAGGCGTCGCGCCCCAGGCAGGTGATCGCTTGGCGCTGCGACGTGATGTGCGGCCACGTTTGGGCTTGACAGACTGGCGATAGCTCGAACCCGTCAGGCCACGGCCCGCCGCCGCGATCCCGGGGCGGCAGCCCGTGCCGCTGCATCGCCGGGTAAACCATCAACAACACTGCCCACGTCGGCTCCGCACCGGCACAGCACAGTATATATATTGTCTGCAAGATTGAATGTTGCATGGTAGTGGCCACAACCAGCACGGATTCAATCACTGCGAGGACTTTCCGTAAGCCTCACGCCGCCACGTACTTGCGGGATCGGTGCCGAGCCTGTCCACGAGCGCTGGTGGGCCAAGAGTGGGGAGTCGCCGCCCGATCGCGTACAACTCGACGTCATCTCTTGTGTGGAGCAGTTTGGCTTCGCCGTGGGGCAGCATGTAGCGC
>CAIYOB010001624.1 GCA_903927685.1 uncultured Planctomycetaceae bacterium | reverse complement strand
TCGAACAGGTCAACGACACGGGCCTGGTCTGGCTGGGCTATCAACGGGCAGAAGTCGAGGGCCGCCTGCGCATCAGCGACTTGATGGTCCCCGAGTCCGCCGCCCGGTTCCAGGAAAACTACCCGCTTTTCGCGCAGCGCGAGGCGGCGGGCAGCTACGAGCTGGACATGCGCCGCAAGGACGGCTCCCGCTTGAGCGTGTTGGTCAACGTCGCTTATGTGCGCGATGCCGCGGGCCGGTTTCTCAGGGCCCGGTGCACCGTGCTGGACATCACCGAACGCAAGCGGATCGAGAACACGCTGCGGGAGGCCCAGCAGCGGTTCGAACGGCTGTTCCGCAGCAACCCGGCCTTGATGGCCATCACCAACATCGCGGACCACCGGTTCCTGGACGTCAACGACTCGTTCCTGCACACGCTGGGTTATGCCCGGGAGGAAGTGATCGGCAAGACCGCCGCGGAACTCGGTCTGTTCCTGGCCCAGGTCCAGCACGCCGCCGCGGGCCGGCGGTTGGCGGCCCACGGGCACATTGACGACGTCGAACTGCAGGTCCGCCGCAAGGACGGGACGCTCGTCGACGGACTGTTCTCCGGCGAGACGATTCTCAGCCAGGGGCAGGAGTTCCACCTCACCCTGATGATCGACATCACGCAGCGCAAGCAGTTGGAGCAGAGATGGCGGGCCAGCGAACGGAAGTTCCGCTTGTTGTTCGAATCCTCGCGCGACGCCATCCTCACCACGGATAGCGACGGCCGCTGTCTGGACTGCAATCCCGCCGCCCTCGCGCTGTTCGGCTGTGCGGACAAGCAGGAACTGCTGGCCCGGGGACCGATCGGCTTGTCGCCGGCCCGGCAGCCGGACGGACGCGAGTCCCGGGAGCTGTTCGGCGCGCACATCGCCCAAGCGCTGGTCAAGGGCAGCAACTTCGTCGAATGGCAGCACCAGCGGACCGACGGGTCCCTGTTTCCCGCCGAGGTTTCGATCAGCGTCACGGAAGTTGACGGCCAGCCCCTGCTGCAAGGCTTGGTCCGGGACCTCTCTGAGCGGAAGGCCATCGAGCAGGAACTGCGGTTCAGCGAGGCCAAGTACCGGCAGTTGATCGAGCTGGGGCCCTTGCCCCTCGCCCTGGTCGACTTGGCAGGCAATGTCCAGTATGTCAACGACCGCTTTGTCCAGGTCCTGGGCTATACCACGGCCGATCTCCCCAACTTGGACACGTGGTGGCAGAAGGCCTATCCCAACCTTGACCTCCGCAGCCGCGTGGTTCAGCAATGGCAGTCGGCGCTCAGCCGGGTGAGCCCGGAAGGCGAAACGCAGCTGCTGTTTCCTGACGCGTACCAGGTCACGTGCAAGGACGGCGCCGTCCGCACGATGCTGATCTCAGGCCGGCTGATGCAGGACCACTATCTGTTCGCGTTCCAGGATATCACCATCCGCAAACAAGCGGAGGAGCAGCTGCGGCTGGCCAAAGAGGCGGCCGAGGCAGCCAACACGGCCAAAAGCGAATTCCTGGCGAACATGAGCCACGAGATCCGCACGCCCATGACTTCGATCCTGGGCTACAGCGAACTGCTGCTGGAGCAGGAGCTGCCCGAAAGCGAACGCCGGGAGTACTTGACCGTCGTGCACCGCAATGGAACCGCCCTGTTGCGACTGCTGAGTGACATCCTGGACCTGTCCAAGATCGAGGCCGGGCGGCTGGAGGTCGAGCGGCTGCCGGTGTCGCCGTGGGGCGTGGTCGGCGAGGTGCTGGACCTGCTGCGGATGCGGGCCGAGGAGAAGGGCTTGACACTGGTTGCCGAATCCTGCGGTGCGCTGCCTGCCACGGTCCGCAGCGATCCCGTCCGCTTGCGGCAGATCCTGGTCAACCTGGTCGGCAACGCGATCAAGTTCACCGAACAGGGCGGAGTCCGGATCGAGGTCTGGCTGGTGCCGGGCGAACCGGCCCGGATGTGTTTTGCCGTCGAAGACACGGGGATCGGCATCGAGCCGCGTGCGCTGGCACAGATCTTCGAGCCCTTCAGCCAGGCCGACACTTCGCACACCCGGCGGTTCGGCGGCAGCGGCCTCGGACTGGCGATTTGCCGGCGTTTGGCCGATCTGCTGGGCGGCCATGTGAACGTGGACAGCCAGCCCGGGCGGGGCAGTCGGTTCGTGCTGAGCCTGGACCTGGATCCGCAGGAC
>CAIYOB010001623.1 GCA_903927685.1 uncultured Planctomycetaceae bacterium | reverse complement strand
GAATAAGTTGGACAACTAACCGTAGGACGGATTGGTAATCCGTCCGGAAAAACAGGGACGGATTGCCAATCCGTCCTACACAAAATTGCGCAAGTTATTTCTGCGCGGACGCTAACAAGGAGCTTGACGATGAAATCTGGCCTGTACCTGGGCCGCTGGCTCGGGATTGATGTGATTGTCCACTGGACGTTTCTGCTGCTGGTCGGACTGCTGATGGCAGCCCAGCTGCTAGCCGGTGCGTCCTGGGCCGAAGTGGCTGGCAGCACGACGCTGCTGGTTGCCGTATTCCTGTGCGTCCTGCTGCACGAGTTCGGCCACGCGCTGACGGCGCGGGTGTTCGGAATCCGAACGCACGACATCACGTTGCTGCCGATCGGCGGCTTGGCGCGGTTGGAGCGAATCCCGGAGAATCCGTGGCAGGAGTTCTGGATTGCCCTGGCCGGACCGGCCGTCAACGTCGCCATCGTGGCGGTGTTGTTGCCCGTGGCTGCCGCCTTAGGCGGCCTGCAGAACATGGTGCCGAGCAACTTGCCGGCAGCGAGTTTTCTAATGCAGCTGATCTCGATCAACGTGGCCCTGGTCGGCTTCAACCTGCTCCCCGCCTTTCCGATGGACGGTGGGCGCGTCCTGCGGGCCGTGTTGGCGATGTTCCTGCCCTACGCCAAAGCGACGAATATCGCGGCGGCGTGTGGTCAAGTCATGGCGTTGTTGTTCGCCGTGGTGGGCTTTTTCACGAACTGGATGCTGATGCTGGTCGCCTGCTTCGTGTACTTTGCCGCCCGCGGCGAGGCGCAGCAGGTCCGGACGCGTGCGTTGGTCCGCGGGGCCCGGGTGCGGGAAGCCATGGTCCCACGGTTCCGCGGCCTCGAGCCCGGGATGTCATTGCGAGCCGCCGTCGCGGAGTTGCTGGCGGACCACCAGCAGGACTTCCCCGTGGTCGAGCGCGGACAGGTGGTCGGCGTGCTCCACCGCGTCGATCTGTTGTCCGGCGTGGCTCAAGGCCGCTTGGACGCCACCGTGCGCGACGTGATGGCCCGCGAGTGCCAGTTCATCGACGAGTCGATGCCCCTAGACCAGGCCTTCGCCATCATGCAACAATCGGGCCGCGCGATGCTGCCCGTGCTGCACGGCCACAGCCTCGTGGGCGTCTTGACCTCGGACAACATCGAAGAATGGCTGCTGGTCCGTGCGGCCTTGCGGCAGCACCCGAGCGACGCGACCGCGGAAACGCACCGGCCGTATTTCGAGTCGCTTCCGGCCTAGGCGGGCAACGCCGGCCCGGGCTGCGCGGCCGCAGGCTGCGGATTGAGGGGTGACACATCTGGCGGGAATCGGTTCCCGGAGACATGCGGACCAAGTGGCCGGTCCCTGACCGAGCCACTCCGTCATTCGGGACTTCGGCGGTGGGTTGCCGGCTTGGCCGATTTGCCGACGGCAACCCCGACCAGGTCGTAATCCTGGCTGGCAACGATTTCGCAGCTGACGATGTCGCCTGCGGCCAGCCGCTTCTTGCCGCCGGTCACGTAGACGGCGGCGTCGATATCCGGCGCGTCGGCGTGCGAGCGGCCAACCCAGACGTTCGGTTCGTTGGGCACCGGACGATCCAGGATCACGTCCTTCTGGGTCCCGATCTGCCGAGCATTCCAGGCAAAGGCGATTTCCTGTTGCGTTTCCATCAACCGCTGGCGGCGGACCTCCTTGACGGCTTCCGGCAGTTGGTCCGGCAGCCGGGCGGCGGGGGTGTCGGGTTCGAGGGAGTACGTGAACACGCCCAGTCGCTGGAAGCGCTGGGTGCGGACAAAGTCGACCAGTTCTTCGAATTGAGGCTCCGTCTCGCCGGGGAAGCCGGTGATCAATGTCGTCCGCAACGCCAAACCGGGAATGCGGTCCCGCAGCTTGGTCAACAGCGTTTCCGTTTCCTGTCGCGTGATGCGGCGGGCCATTCGGCGCAGCAGCTCGTCGTTGATGTGCTGCAGCGGCATGTCCAGGTAGGGGACAATCTTCCGAGCGGCGGCGATGGTCTCCACCAACTCGTCGTCGATGTACATGGGATAGAAGTACATCAAGCGGATCCAGGCCAGCCCTTCGACCTGGTCCAACTGCCGCAGCAACTCGGCCAATCGCGGCCGGCCGTACAGATCCAGGCCGTAATAGGTCGTATCCTGGGCGACGACAATCAGTTCCCGCACTCCGTCCGCGGCCAATTGCTCGGCCTCGCGCACAACCTCCTCGATCGGCTTGGTCGCGTGTGTACCGCGCATCTTGGGGATCGCGCAAAACGTGCACAGCCGGTCACAGCCCTCGGAGATCTTCAGATAGGCAAAGTGCCGGGGAGTGATCCGCAGGCGGTCGGTGTCCCGCAGCGGCCGAATCGGGGCCGGCTGGAACACGGCCCGCTGTTCGTCCAGATGGCCGACCAAGCGGTCGGCGACCCGGGCGACTTCCTCGCGGGCAAAGACGCCGACCAGGGAATCGATTTCCGGGCGCTCGGCCAGCAGCTGTTCCTTCTGGCGTTCGGCCAGGCAGCCCGAGACGATCACGCCGCGGATCCGGCCCTGTTCCTTCAGCCGCAGCATCTCGTCGATGGCGGCAAATGACTCGTCGCGTGCCCGCTCGATGAACCCGCACGTGTTCACGACGACAAAATCAGCCCCTTCGGGTTCGGGCACCAAGCGATAACCGTCCACCTGCAGCAGGCCCAGCATCCGCTCGCTATCCACCAGGTTCTTCGGGCAACCCAGGCTGACGAAGGCGTAGGTGCCCTTGGCAACCGGGGTAGAAGAGTCGTTTTCGGGTCGCTTCGTCATCGGCCAATCCTCGGAAAACCGGGCACGATAACTCAATTCCCCGGCCTTGGGAAGGGATCGGCCGACAATCGGCCGACAGAGAATGTCGGGCGACGGAGAACCATAGCTGCACTGTCACGATGTTCGAGCCGGGCGGTGCCTCGAAGGTGGCCTACGACCTCGACGTTGAACCGCTCGATCACTGCCCAGCTGCCATGTTGGCCACTGGCGCCAAGACACGGCTTGATCTTGCGTCGCTTGCACCAGGATTTGAATCCCGGACCCCAGAACTGCGGGCCTTGGTCACAGCTCAGGTGTTGGGCCGACTTGACAGGCCTGTTCCAGCCTCTGGGCCGGGGCGCGTTGGGTGCGAGTTTCTGGGGCGTGGCAGGCGGCTCGGCACGGCATTCCGAGGGATGCGGAGTGCCCCGCCCGCGGTTGGAGTTTGGGAACCCTCCGGGTTCACTCGGACATGGCGCCGCCACGTTCGCGGGCACGAACCCTACGTGTCATCTTCTGGTTCGTCGTTTTCGCGCTGCTCGTCGGACCAAACCGAAATGCGGAAGTTCTTTCGCGAGTGTTGCTCCGAGTCTCAGCGCGGCCGTGTCAGTTGCCCGCCTGGGTGATGACGAACGAATCGAAAGCGACCCAGCGGACTTCGTCCTGGGGGCCGTTTTGCGTGAAGAGCCCGAAGCACCGCTCGCCCGGGACGTCGAACTGGCAGCTGCCGCTGTCGGACCATGGGTCGGAGTCCTTGACGCGCCACTTGCCGGTCACCTGGTTGCCCTGGACGATCAGCCGGAGTTGCATGTTCGCCGCCGGCGCCTCGACCTTGCCAATCACCTGGCCCCGGCCGGCCTGTTCCCGGCAGATCACGGCGAACATCTGGCCGTCGATGTGCTCGCTGATGAACTTGACGAAGTTGTCATCGTCGACGTACCAAAGCAGTCCGGCCTGTTCCCATTTTTCCTTGGGGGCGTGGGCCACACTGACCCGAGCCTCGATGTTGTCCGCTTTCGGCGGCGGGATCAGCAACACGTTCCTGGCGTCGTTCCCGCCCCAGATGCGGCCGAACTGCGAGCGGACCTGAAGCTGGCCGTCTCGAATCCGCCATTCGCTCGCTTCCGGACGGACCCACTTCCAGGCCGGCTGCAAGTCGGTGTCGAAAGGCTCTTGGAACAGCACGCCATCGCCGGCGGTGATCACCAGGAGGCTCGAGAGCACGAACATGGGGCTGATCATCTTCGGTTCCTCGTCGGTACGGTTGGAAACTGGATACGGGAAACACGCCGGTGAAACACGCGGCACGTCCCCCATAGCCTACACCGGCGCTCGGCCGACTTGAACGGGAGCGCTCGGCAGAAGTGCCCGACAGGAGTGTTCGACGGCCGCGCCTGGTGACCCCAGTTCGCGAAAGAGGACAGTGCCCTTGTCAGCGGCTGCCAGCAGGTGGCTTGTCAGCTCGCGCCTGCTCAACTCGGCTCGCTCCACCGGGACGGCGGCAGGGGCGGTGATCCCCAACGTCACCCGGCTGCCGCTGGAACGGAGCACCGTCACGATGATCCCGTCTCCGATGTTGATCCGCTCGCCCTGTTTCCGTGATAGCACCAGCATTTCTTCAACTCCATTTTGCGTGCCTGACGAAGTCTCTGCGGTTAAGGGCGAGAAACCGCCGGAATCGTCACGGTCTAATTCGCTCGATCCGCATCGTGACCCGGCACTGCAGGGATTGGCCGGGCGCGAGGACGCGCAAACCGGCGTCCAAGCCCTGTTGTTGCAGTTCAAAGGCGTTGGGGCACCATGTCAGGGGCTCGATGCACACCGCTTGGCGGTGCGGCGGATTGTAGACGACGCATTCGCGGAACGCCCGATCGAATTCGACCACCAACCGCCGGCCGCTGCCGGGGTCCGTGATCCCGGGGCGGCACCAGTCGCCGGCGAACGCCAAGCCGGTGAAGGCGTCGTCGAATTTCATCTGGCCGAAGGGCAAGCCCGCCTGGTAGGCGTCCGGCGATTCGACCGGCAACTGCCGGCCCGTGGGCAGCATGTCCACCAGTTCCCAGCGCTGGCGGACAGGCAACTGGACGCGGCACGCGTCCGCGTTGTCGCCGCCCACCGGCACGCAGAAATACGGATGCGTGCCGAAGCCGAACGGCAACGGGCGCTGGTCGGGATTCTCGATCACGAAGTCGGACGTCAAACTGGCGCCGGCCAGTTCATACGCGGCGGTGATGCGAAAGTCGGCTGGCCAGGCGCGGAGCAACTCGGGTGCGTCGACGGACGCCTGAAACTGGCCCACGGCGCGGCGGGATGACTGGTCGAGCACGCGCCAGGGACGAGTCAGGACGTACCCGTGGATCGCGTTGCCCCGATGGTCGTCGCCTTCCAGCGGCCACTCGCGTCCGTCCCACTTCAACGTCTTGCCGCGGATTCGGCCGGCGTACGGGAACAGCAACGGAATCCCGCTGCCGGAAGCGCGTTTGCGGCCCGTCTCGAACTCGGGTTCGGACCACACGACGTCGATCGGCCGGTCGTCGAAACGGACGCGAAAGCGGTAGCAGTTAAAGCCGAAGCTTGCCAGGATAGATGCTTCGGCCCCGCTGGCGGCGTCTGACAGGCGAATGATCTGCATCGGTATCGTCGTCCTTTCTTCACAAATCCAGGGCATCCAAACGGTCGATCAAGTCGTCCAGGTCGTCTTTCTTGTCCGCGGGCCGGACGGGCGGAGGCGGCGGTTCGGGCGGCGGAGCCGCCGTTCCGACAGGCCGTTGGCCCGCGATCAGCAGGTGTTCGTCGCGCTCCCGCGCGGCAACGTCCTTCGCTCCCAGCAAGTCGTCCGCAGCGCCGAACAGGCTCGACAAGTCCAGCTTCAAATCGCCGGGGTCAAGCGTCCCACCGGCGATGGCAGGCGACTTGTGCTGGGGGAAGAGAATCGCGTGTTCGGGACAAACCCGGCTGCACGCCGGACAGCCCTTGCGGCAGTGGTCGGGCAACTCGACCAGCACTTTGTCGGCCTCGTCCACGCCGTACACGCCGAACAGGCAAAAGTCGATGCACTCCAGGCAATTCGTGCAGCGGCTGTAGTCGATCACCGGATACCAGCGCCGTTTGACCGTCTCGTCGACCGAATGCACCGGCACCAGTGAACCGGTTTCCGCCGGCGCCATGCCCGCGGTGCCTGGCACGATCTGCCCAATCGCTTCGACGTAGGGCTCCGGCGTCTCGTAACGCCGCAGGTCCAGGCAGTAGATGCGGCGCGCCGGGCCAGCCCGACCGTCTGCCGGGGCAACCGCCAGCGGTTCCGATTCCGGCCGCGGGTCTTCGTCGTCCAGTTGGGTGCGACCCCGGGTCCCGCGGATCCCCTGCCGGTCCAGGATCCAGCGCGTCGCGCGTGGGTACAGCCACGCCAGGACAATCAAGTCGCCCTCGAGCTCGCGGAGCGCGCCCAGGCAAGGACCGTGAGCGTCCAGGTCATACAGATGCGGCACAACCAGGACCTCGCATCGATCGTCCCGGGCCAGCTGCGAGACCAGTTGCTGTTCGAGTTCCTGCCGGTCGGGATGGATCGTCTGGCCCCGAGACAGGACCACGGTGCAACGCTGCGTCATGATTCGTTCAACTGTCCTTTGATGGTCTTCTGGGCCACGGGCCACACATAGCCCAGGTGTTCGAGGTACTGCTCCGGCGTCAGCAGCCCCTCGTCCGTCCCGCGGATTTCGAACAGCCAGCCGGCGCCGTACTTGTCCAGGTTAATGGCGGAAGGATCGTCCAGCAGTTGCCCGTTGAACGCGGTCAGAACGCCGCCGATCGGTGCAAACAACGCGCTTTCCGCTTTCTTGCTTTCGATCGATCCGATCTCCTGCCGCGGCTGCAGTTCGGCCGGCGGTTCGACACCCCAGTCCAGGAAATACACGTCTTGCAGGAGGCGGACCGCGTAAGCCGTAAAGCCAAAGCGAAGCAGATCGCCGCGCCGCTGGGCCCACATGTGGTTCCTGGCGTAGCTGCGATCGGTCGGGAATTCGGCCTCGAACTGGCCCATCCGGAATATCAGCACGGGGCTCATGTGTACCGCACCCCGCGATGCTCCGGTTCGAAGAACGCCGGCAGCAGCGAGTCGACACGAAGCAGTCCCTGCCGCGTCAGCGTGACCCGGTCGCCGGCGACCGCCAGCCAGCCGCGGGCCGCGTACTGCTGCCACGTATCCGCCCACTCGTTCAGGATCTCCGCGCCGAACTTGCGGCGGAAGTAGTCCGCGTCCAGGTACCCGCGTTTGATCTGCAGGATCAGCTCGCGGATCAGCCGCTGGTGGCCCGACGGCCGCAGAGCGCGTCCCAGCGGCAGGCGCCCCTGTTCCAACAGCGGCTGGATGTAGGAGTTCCAGTCCGGCAGGTTCTGGTAGTGGACGCCCGAGACATGCCCGAAGCTGGCGATGCCCGTCGCCAGCATGTCGGAACCCTGCCACAAGTTGTCGCGATAGCTGAAGTTCACCCTGTGGGGATCCCGGACCACGGTATAGGCGCTGGACACGTGGTAGCCCGCCGCGAGCAGTACGTCGAACGCGTAGTCCACCCAAGCGCGTTTCGTGTCCCAGTCGGCAACCGGTGTCTCGATCTTGTTGCCCAGGATGTCCTGCGAGTACACCGTGTTGAACGGCAGTTCCATCTGGTAGATCGTCACGCTGTCCGGGCCAAGCGTCAGCAACCGCTGAATGTTCTCCTTCCAGTTATCCCACGTTTCGCCCACCATGCCGGCGATCAGGTCGATATTGACGTTGGGAAAACCGGTGTCCTGGATCCAGTCCCAAGCTCGGTAAACCTCGGCGGACAAATGCGCCCGGCCGTTCTCGCTCAGGATGTGGTCGCTGAAGTTCTCGACGCCCAGGCTCAGCCGCGTGACGCCCAGTTCCCGCAAGGTTTTGATCTTCGATTCCGATAGCGTGCCCGGCTCGCACTCGAAGGTCACCTCTTCGGCGTGGTCCCAGCGGATATTGGCCCGCAGGCGGTCGACCAGCGAGGTCAGTTGCCGGCTGCTCAGGAACGAAGGCGTCCCACCGCCGAAGTACACAAAGCGGAACGGACGCCCGCCCAGCACGGGCAACTGGCTGACCAGCTCGATCTCCCGCGACAAGGCGGAGACATAGGTTTCGATGTCGCTGGCCTTGTTCTCGGTGAAGACCTTGAAGTAACAGAACTTGCACCGTTTGCGGCAGAACGGAATGTGCAGATACAGGCCCAGCGGTACCGCGGCCGGCGGTTGGCGCAGGGCGGCCTCGATCTCCGGCAACTGCTCGCGCGTCCATTGCGAGAACGGCGGATAGTTGGAGATGAAATAGCTCCCGACTTCCGTTTTGGCCGAGGCCGTCTTGGCGGCGTTGGCCGGGGTGGGGGTGGCGGTGTTCATGACTCCATCGATCTAGCGGAAGAATTCGGCGACCTGCACGCGAAAATCGCCCAGCAGATCGGGAAGCGCGAACTCCTGCGCCCCGGTCAGAATCCGCACGGGGCGATCACCGTGGTACACATAAGCCGTCTCGTCGCTGGGATCGAGGATGCAGACGGCCGTCACGCCGGCGGCAAGGTGCTCGGCCACTTTCGCCAGGATGGCCGACCAGCGGTCGAAATCGGACAATACCTCGACCACGAGATCCGGCACCTTGTCCAGGTATCCATCGGGCAGACGCCCAGAACCCACTCGGGCCCGGCTGTAGAAGGCCACGTCGGCGCCGCGCATGCTGTCCGGATCACGCCGGGTGATGATCCCGGAATCATTGCTGACGACTTCTCCCAGCGTGTTCGGACGGACGTGGCTGTTGAGCAACCAGGCAACTTCGTTGCAGATCTGACCGTGACGGGGCGTCGGTAAGCTCATCTCCACCACCTTTCCGCGCACGAGTTCCGTCGGCCGCCCTGAATCTGGGAGGCGTACGTATTGCTCGACGGTCAACAGTTGGTCTGCGACAAGGGTCATGATGGAATCCTGCTGGCTCCGTTACTCCCTACCGAAACAATAGACGACACCGTCGTCACTGGCAATGACCAATCGGCTGGCGGCGACGGCCGGCGAACCGGCGAAACCACCACCCGCCTGATGCTCCCACAGCAACTTGCCGGTCGGCAAATCCAACGCGTACAACCGGCCATCGGCCGCGGCCGCGAAGACCCGTTGGCCGACGATCACGCAAGACGCGTCGATCCGAGTCTTGGCGGCAAAGCCCCAGACTTCCTTGCCGGTCGCAGGATCCAGGGCGTGAATGCGTTTGTTGCGTCCTCCCACGACGATCCACTGGTCCGTGGCGGCGGGGGAACTGCGGAATGCCTGGCCACTGCGTTCTTCCGCAAAGGTCCACAGGACCTTGGCCTGTTTCCAGTCGACGCACAGGAAGGCACCGCCTTCGGTGCCGAAATAGACGCGGTCGCCAATCGCTGCCGGCGTGACGCCGGTCGGCGAGCCGATCTCGACGGCGGCCGTCTCTTTCCCTTCGTTCAACTCGATGACGTGCAACTGGCCGTCGCAGCCGGCGACGAAACAGCGGTCCTCGACCACCGTCGGCGTGCAGCGGATCTGGTCGGCGATCGCATGCTTCCATACGAGCTTGCCCGACTTGGCGTCCAGGCAGTACAGCGTCGCGTCCTGTGACCCGAACAGCACGTTGTCGCGGAAAAAGTTGGCTCCGGAGTCGATCTCCGCTTCAGCGGCGAATTCCCACACCAGTTTGCCGGAGGCCGCATCGACACAGCGGAACTGGCCGTCGATGTCGCCAAGGTACACCAAGCCGTCCCGGACCGCCGGCGACGCCATGAACCCGCTCTCCGTCGTGTACTTCCACTTGAGTTGGCCGGTGCTCAGGTCCAGGGCATACAACGTCCCATCCAGGTCGCCGACATAGACGACACCTCCGGCGATCACGGGCGTGCCCTCGAAGCTGCCCTTGGGCACCTCGTATTTCCACAGCAACGCGGGCTGGTCGGGCAGCGCCGTACGGGCGACTCCCGTCGAACGCGAATCACCGCGAAACAGCGGCCAGTCCGTGGCGGGGTCAGGGGCGGTGTCCGCGGCGGCCGAAGGCTCGGTCAGCAAGGGCGTCAGGAGGCATGCCGCCAGCAGGGCCGCGGCAAAGCTGCGGCGAGGCAGACGCTGGTCACGCGGGGATGCGGGGCGATTCATGAGCAAGTTCCTGTCAGAACGCCTGTTCGTACAACTGCAGGCAGTCGGCCTGCGTCAACTCGCGGGGGTTGAACGTGCCGGTCCACTGCTGGGCGGCATCCGCCGCCAGTTGCGGCAGTCGGTCGCGCTGGACATCACACTCGGACAGCCGGCTTTTCAAGCCCGCCGAATCCCGCAGTTGCTGGATGAAATCGGCCAGCCGTTCGACGCTGTCCGCGGGACTGCCGCCCGGGACGGGCAGAGCCTGCGGGTCCGAGCCGGCGGTCGCGCGCAACAGATCCTCATAGGTTGCGGCCACGGCCTGACCGTTGAAGCGGATCACGTGAGGCAACATCAAGGCCACGGCTTCCCCGTGTGCGACGCCGCAGGCCGCGGTCAGCGGATTGGCCAAGGCGTGGGCGGCGCCCAGCATCGAGTTCTCGATGGCCAGCCCCGCCAGGCAGGCGCCCAGTTGCATCCCGCTGCGGGCTTCCAGATCTTCCGGGTTCACCAGCACGCGGGCCAGGTTGGCCGCGAGCAGCCGCCATGCTTCGCGGCTAAAGGTCTGTGACAGCAAGTTCCGCGGTTTGGTCACCTGCGTCTCCAACGCGTGGGCCAGCGCGTCGATGCCGGTCAGCGCCGTGACGCGGGGCGGTTGGGTGACGGTCAGACGCGGATCCAAGACAGCGATTCGGCACGCGGCCTTCTTGTCGCCGCAGGCCATCTTGACGTGCGTCTGGGCGTCGGAAATCAGGGCAAACGACTGGGCCTCGCTGCCCGTGCCCGCCGTGGTCGGTACGGCGATCATCGGCAGCATGGGCAAGCTGGCCTTGCCTACGCCCCAGTAATCCGCCATCTGCCCGCCGTTGGAGAACACGAAATTGATGCCCTTGGCGCAATCCAGCGAACTGCCGCCACCCAGCCCGACGATCATATCCGGCGCCCAGGGGCGGGCCATTTCCGCTCCCCGCTCGACGTCCTCGGTGGTCGGATTCTCGCGGAAGTCCTGGAACAGCAGCGTATCCAGGCCGGCGTCCTGCAGCGCATCCAAGCCGTGCTGCGTGTGCCCGGCCTCGATCACGCCGGCGTCGCTGACCACCAGGGCCCGGCGGGCATCCAGTTCCAGCGCCAGGCGGCCTAAGTCTTCCAGCTTGTCCACGCCGAACACGATCCGCGTGCGCGGCTGAAAATCAAATGGTGTCACGGCAAGTTGCTCCTCTACGATGTAAGCGGGCCGTTCAATCGGCGTCAAGTGTATCCTGGGTGTCGATGTCCAACGGCCCCTTCAAGTGTTCGGTGACCTCCACCGGCGGCAAGGTCAACACGCGATACAGGCAGAACGCGGATAACGCCAGTACCAAGCCCACGGACACAATCATGACGATCCAGCCGCCGATGGTCATTTCTGTCTACTCCTCAAGGTTCGCTTGGAGTCGATGCCTGGCTGCTCGGGCAGCCCCTGGCTTTCCTCAGTCCTGTCGTCCGGACTTCGGCAGATGATCGAATCGCCCCTGGGCTTCCCAGCGCCGTCCCGCAATGTGCACCATCAACAGCAGAAACGCGAGGATCGCAATCACGAACCACAACGACGCGAAGGCCACGGGACTGCTGCCGATCTTCTCGATGTAGCCCATCTCGTGGGCATAAACCTCCAACTCGGAGTGCCGGGCCCGCAGGACATATAACACGTTCCGTTCGCTGTCCAGCAATTGCCAGTCCCCCGCTTCGCCGCGCCGCAGCCCCGCGTCGGCCGGAACCGATAGTTTGCCGCCGGCCAACCGGGTCCGCACCGCCTCCGGGACCGCGCCTTCGGCAAGCACGTTGGCGTCCACGGCCGTGGCGGTGAACTTCCACGTATCGTGGCTGGGCAAATTGATGAAGCAGAAGCCGGCAAAGATGGCCAGCAGGTATACCGGGACGACCCACTTGAGCATGAACTGGACCAACCACGGGACGCGGATATGGGCGCCCTCGTGGATCTCCTGATGACCCCGTTGCATGCCGAATGCCCAGCCGTACAGCAGCGCCTGGACCAGGGCCAGCACGAGGATCAGCACGCTGCCGACCCAAAAGTCAAACGTGTCCAGGGCGACCAGGCCCTTCGAGAAATACAGCACAAAGCCGCAGCCCAGCGCCGACAGGACACCCAGAATCGCGACCGAGGCGTGCCGCTTCAGCCCGAACCCTTCCTCCAGGAACGCGATCACCGGCTGCAGCATCGAAATGCTGCTGGTAATTGCCGCCAGGAACAGCATGAAGAACCACAACGCTCCGAACATCTGCCCCGCGGGCATCCGAGCGAACACGCTGGGCAACGCTTGGAAGCCCAACGCAAACGACGAACCGGTGAAAGCTGTGGCGCCCAGGCCCAGGAAAATGAATGCGGCCGGCAGCGTGATCAACCCGCCCATGCAGACCTCGAAGAACTCGTTCATGGCGCAGGATGTCAACCCGCTCAGCGCGACGTCGTCCTTCTTCGTCAGATAGCTGGCATAGTTGATGATGATGCCGAAACCGACGGAGAGGCTGAAGAAGATCTGCCCCGACGCGGCCAGCCAAGTGGCCGGATTCCAGAGTGCTGCCGGCTTGGGATTCCACATGAACCCCAGGCCACCCAAGACGTTCTGGTCGGGCTTGGCAGCGTCCGGGGTGCCGAGGGTCAGCACACGCACCAGGACGATGATGCCCAGGACCAGCATCAGCGGCATGGCCACCTTGCAGAACTGCTCGATGCCCTTGCTGACGCCGCGGTAGATCAGCAAGAAGTTGAGGACAAAGACGATCAGCAGCACCCAGGTCCCGTGCCCCGTCCCGTCCTCGTAGATGATCCCGTTTTCGTGGATGCCGACGAAGTTGCTGAAAAAGGCGGACGGATCACTTGCCAACTGGGAACTGTCGCTCAAATAGGTCAAAGCGTAACCCAGGCACCACGACTCGATCAGCACGTAGTACATGTAGATCACCAGCGGAATCACCAGGGCCAAACCGCCCAGGTACTTGGCCAACGGATGCCGCCAGATGACAGTAAAGATGGCCGGTGCCGAATTGCAGCCATGCGCCCCGGCGTAGCGGCCCATGGTCCACTCGGCCCAGCACATGGGGATGCCCAGCACCAGCAGCGAAACGAAGTACGGCAGCATGAACGCACCGCCTCCGTTCTGGGCGGCCGTGCCGGGAAAACGCAGGAAGTTGCCCAGTCCCACCGCCGAGCCGGCGACGGCCAAGATCACGCCGATGCGCGAGCCCCATTGCTCGCGGTTGTTTCGTTCCGCCACGCTTGAGCCTCCTCGGTCTTGCGGCTGTGGTCGTATCCCAAGTGTCCCAAGAGTATAACGGCGGCAGACGCGGTGACCAACTATTCCGGCCAGTCGCCCGAGAAAACTTCCGCCGCCGGGCCTGTCATGTAGACGTGATTATCCGCTTCATCCCAGTGCAGCTCCAAGTCCCCGCCGCGCAGATGATTGACGATCCGCCGCTCGGTGCGGCCGGTCAGGACTCCGGCGACGCACACCGCGCTGGCCCCGGTGCCGCAAGCCCACGTCTCGCCGGACCCGCGTTCCCAAGTCCGCTGGCGAACCTCGCCGGGCCCGAGCACCTCGATGAACTCGACGTTGACGCGAGCGGGAAAATGCGGATCCACCTCGATCTTCGGCCCGATGCCCAGCACCAACTCGTCGGTCGCCTGGGGGACGAAGAGCACGCAGTGCGGATTGCCCATCGACACGCTGGTCACTTCGAAACGCCGCCCGGCGATCTCCAAGGCGGCATCGACCACGGGGTCGCCCGGCAGCGTCGTGGGAATTCGCTCGGCAGCCAGGATCGGTGGCCCCATATCGACGCGGACCTTGTCGACCAGTCCTCCCACGGTGGACACCGTCAGGGACAGGACTCCGGCCTTGGTCTGGATGCGCAATTCCGGCTTCTTGGAGATGCCGTGGTCATAGACATACTTGGCCACACAGCGGATGCCGTTGCCGCACATCTCGGCTTCCGACCCGTCCGCATTGAACATCTGCATCCGGGCGTCCGCTTGCTCCGACGGCAGGATCAAGATCAGCCCGTCGCCACCGACGCCAAATCGCCGATCGGAGATCCGGCGAGCCAGTTCCGGCAGATCGGCCGGCAGCGCCTCCTCAAACCCGTTGACGTAAACGTAATCGTTCCCGGCGCCGTGCATCTTGGTGAATCGCATTGTATCCCTCGACAGACTAAACCGCAGAGCCTACCAAGCCCAAGCGGTGACGGGTCACCCCGTTTCACAAGAATTCCCAACTCAACATCGCAGCCGTGAGACCGTCTCGCCAATGACCTCGCCCGCCCGGCGGACTTCCGCGTGGGTCACGTCCAAGTGGGTTACCGCTCGGATCTTGGTCGGGCCGAAAGCCAGGACCAACACACCCGCCTGCTGGAGTCGAGCCACCACCTGGGCGGCGGTCGCGAGTTCCGGATCGACGTGAAAGATCACCATGTTCGTATCGGTCTTGGGGGGCTGCAGCTCGAGCCCCGGGGTGGCTCGAATCGCCTCGGCCAGGACCTTGGCGTTGGCGTGATCCTCCGCCAATCGGTCGACGTGATTTTCCAGGGCGTACAGCGCGCCGGCGGCAATGATCCCCGCTTGCCGCATCCCGCCGCCCAACAGTTTGCGATGTCGACGAGCGTGCCGGATCAAGTCGCGCGGGCCGGCCAGCGCCGAGCCGACGGGGGCGCCCAGCCCCTTGCTGAAACACACGCTGACCGTATCAAAATGCCGGGCCCACTGGTCGACCGCGATTCCGCTGGCCACCGCAGCGTTGAACAAACGGGCCCCATCCAGGTGCCGCCGCAATCCGTGCTGCTCTGCCCAACGGCAAATCGCAACCAGGTTCTCGTAGGGCTGGATCCGCCCGGCTCCGCGATTGTGGGTATTCTCGAGCCAGACCAGTCGCGTCCGCACCATGTGCTCGTTGTCCGGACGGATCAAGTCTCTCAACTGGTCGACCGCCAGCACGCCGAACCGGCCCTCCACGGTCCGCGTCGCCACGCCGGTCAACTGGGCAAACGCCCCTTGCTCATAGTTGTAGACATGGCTCTCCACGTCGCAAATCAACTCGTCCCCCGGCTGGCAGTGGAGCCGCACGGCGATCTGGTTGGCCATCGTTCCCGACGGCACGAAAATCGCCGCTTCCTTGCCGAGCAACTCGGCGCAGCGCGTCTGAAGACGCTCGACGGTCGGGTCGACGTCAATCACGTCATCGCCCACCTCGGCGGCCGCCATGGCGGCGCGCATCCCCGGCGTGGGCTTGGTTACCGTATCACTGCGCAAGTCAATCGCTTGGGACATAAACTGTCTTCAACAAGGGCCCGGGCAGCCGCCGGTCGCGAACACGTGGCCGAATCTCGCCGGAATCGCAAGTTATACTGTCTGCCGCCGAAGTTGACACTAGCACCCAACGGGAAATTGGGGGTTCGTCGGAGCGTCGAAGAGATCCCGGTTGGCTGTTTACCGCCCGGCAGCCGTTCAACCGGGCAAGACCCAGCCCACAAGTCCCGCCACCACGGCCACGACCGCCAAGTGGATCAGGATCGCGAACTTGCACCGCGCACAATGCGAGGCCAGTGCGGGCAGCGTGTCGCGGACCGGCGGATGGCCGGACAGGAACCACAGGTGTACCGCGTTCTCCACCGCATCGCAGACGGCGGCGGCG
>CAIYOB010001622.1 GCA_903927685.1 uncultured Planctomycetaceae bacterium | reverse complement strand
TTTTCAGCGGGCTCCGCTGGAGTTCACGCTTTAGCGTGTTGTCTTTCAGCGGGCTTCGCCCGCCTGCACGCTAGAGCGTGAACTCCAACGCGGAAAAACTTGCAAAAAAACCCCGGAATGCTCTTCGCCTGTTACGACCGCCGTGCGAGTACGCGAGTAGGTGTATGTGCGGGGTGCGGCGTTGGGTCGCCCGCCTCACCCCGGCCCGTTTGGCGACCAAGCACTACGGAGGCGTTCTTATGTCACGCAATCGCATGTTCCTGCCCGCCCTCGTCATGGCCGTGATTGGTCTGCTGTCGGTCACCGACGCGGCCAGCGCAGCCAACCGGCCCGCCGGAACGGTCTGGAGTTACGGGCAGATTGGGTTCGCTTACCCGGCCTATGGCGCCAAAGTCACGGCGACGAACGTCGCGAACAAGAAAAAGACGTATTCGGTGACGGCGAACTGGAAGG
This sequence comes from uncultured Planctomycetaceae bacterium, assembly GCA_903927685.1. The sequence continues at coordinate 3,193 of CAIYOB010001622.1, read as the reverse complement.
GCGAGTACCTCTTCGGGACTCTGCCGTCGGGCACCTACCGAATCACTGCCTCCTATATCAATCCCCGGACCGGCAGGACGGAGACCGGCACGTGCTTCCAGGCGGTGCTGGATGGTCGTCCACCGTATATCGTTGACGGCTTCAACATTATCACTCGCTAGAACCGGTTTCATCCGGGCGGCATCCGGTCGCCCGAGCCCCGTTACGACGCGAACCCCGTTGGAGTTCACGCTTGAGCGTGCAGGCGGGCAGAGACCGCCGAAGACCGCACGCAAAAGCGTGGACTCCAGCGAAGATACGCTGAGGCGTGAACGCCAACGCGGAAAAACTTGCGAATAAATTTCGGAATTCGCTTCGCCGGTTCCCAGGGCCGTGCGAGTACGCGGATAGGGGCCTCCTGCGCGCTCGCCGTCCGGACTCGACAGCCACGCGCGTGCAGTAAGCCCTCGCGGCATCTCCCGCGTTGTCGGCCGGCGCTCGCTCAAGGGCGGCCAACCCGTTCCGCGACGCGCCCTGCCGCCACGCGAGGCCACCCGCAGTCACCCACGAACACCAGGAGCACGCCTGTGACACAACTCGACAACCGCCGCCGTTTCGTCCGCACCACGAACCGGACCAACGCGAGACAAGCGGTCCGCCGACAAACCCGGCGGCTGCGGAGCCCGACGGCGCGAAAGGCGGTGAAGCGTTACATATCCACGCACCGCGGAGCGGTGCGGTGCCGTTCCCCGACCGCGGAGCGGTCCAAGAGATTAGCCGGTGGTCAAGCGCAGCGCCGACCACCGGGATGCCGGAACGACGAACCGGCGCATCCCGGGGGGATGCCAAAGACGATGTGGTCGGGCGGATTCGAGGTGCGCCCCCGCGTGCCGGGCGCGCCGGATGTTCGTCCCTCTTGCACGCCCCCGGCGTGTGGAATCCGTGGGGGGGCCGGCGTCCGGCGGCCCGGTGGTGTCGCGGCGCTCAACCACCGGCTACCGTCTAAGAACCCTCCGGGTTCATCGACGCGACTCCTCGTGCGTCGCAACCTCGTTGCCGCCCACGAAAGGCGCCAAATCTGGATAATCAGAAGGGGGCACGATGGCACAACCACCCGCCAGGCGTTGAGCGTAATGTTCCGCTGACGACCTCCGAGCCCCCCCGTCCCGTTTCCACACGTCCTGCTGACCGACCTCAAGGAGAAATGACCGTGGCTCAATCCTCTGCACGCCCTAGCCTTTCGACTCGCCAGACAAATCGCACTCAGACACGGAAACGGGCAAGTCGGCATTCCCACCGGGGTGCCCGGCGCCGCCTGCATCTGGAAACGCTCGAGTCGCGTGCGCTATTGGCCGCCGTCAGCTGGATCGGCGGCAGTGGCAACTGGACCGACGCGGCCAATTGGAGTACGGGCAGCGTGCCGGGACTGGACGATTACGTGGTGATCGACAACCCGGACGCAGGGCTGGTGATCACGATCCCCAGCGGCAACCAGCGCGTTACAGGGGGTCAGGTCTTGATATTTAACTCTTGAGGACTTTTCGGCCCGTTTGCTGACGGTCCGCAAGCTCTGTCAGGTGCCGATCCCAGGCGAGGTCCTTGCCACGCCGGCTTTCCACTCGCGCAACCCGCTTCGAATGGCGGCGAGACTCACGCCGCCAAAGTACTGGCGGATCGCTCCGACCGCAGCATCCGTCACCGGACGCGCCAGGCAGATCGCTGCCGACCCCGCTACGTTCCCGTGACGCCGACTCACGGCGAACTCCGCCGTTCCGCGCCAAACGCTCGGCTCACAGCGTCCGCAACCGCATCCAGACTCTTGTCGTCCAGCGCCCGGCGAATTTCCCACACGCAGACGGGCGTGTTGCCGGCCAGTCGTTTCACGATCTCGCTTAGCGCGGCGAACAGCCAGCTGTCAGGGGGCGACCTGCTTGGCGATCTCGGCGTCTTTCATCCCGCCGAAGCCGATGATGTGGGTTTACCCCCGCCCGTTGAATTCGGCGATGGCAATTCGAACCCGATCGTTGGCTCCCAGCACGCGACGGACAGCCTTCGTGCCGGCGGGCGCGAACGTCTCCCAAGCGTCTCCGGCGACGGCTCGTTTAGGAAGGGCACGGCGATGGCGACGAGGTATGATTCCCTTCTGCGAACGAAGGCACGGCGCAGGAAAGCTCATTCGGCGGGGCGTCCACACGCGGCCAGGAGTGACTCCTGGACCAACAGTTCATGCGCCAGCGGGAAGGGATTGGCAAGCTCGCCGCGAATGATGCGGGCCAATTCGATCAATTGGTCGTCGTAACGGCCCGGCAGCGGCGGCAAGGTCACTTCCTGATAACCCTGCTGGTAGGACTCTCGCGGACTGGACAGGGCCAAGCGGAGCTTGAGCGGATCCCGGGGCCGCGAGGCGAACGTCTCCAGGGGGCGGATGTCGATCGTCCCCTGGTCGCCGCAGACGACCAGCTGCCGCCGCTGGTAGCCCTCGACTTCGACCACCGCGGTGCGGATCGTGGCCGTGGCCCGCGGATACTCGAACACCGCCAGCCCGTTGTCGCAGACCGGCACCTCGGGCTGCGTTCGGCGCAAGAAGGGTGTGATGCGGTCGGGCTTGCCCAACAAGCTCACCACCAGGTCGATCAGGTGGCAGCCGAAATTGTACATGGCACCGCCGGGGAACTGCCCGAGCCATGTCCGGTAGGCCAGCGAGTCCTTCCGGCTCATCACGGCGTGGACTTCGAAAATTTGTCCCAGCCAGCCTTCGCGAACCGCCCGCAGGCAGAACTGGATCGCCGGATTGTTGCGGTACATGTAACCCAACTGGACCGCCAGCCCCCGCCGGCCGGCCTCGTCCAGCAACTGCCGGAACGGCCCGAGCGTTTCGCCGCCCGGCTTGTCCAGGTGCAAGTGCAGGCCGGCCGCGACGCACCGGGACGCCGTGGGCACGAGGTCGCGGATCAAGGTCTCCACCGCCACGGCCTGGAGTCCCTTGGTGTTGAACAATTCCGCCTGTGCCGACCAAAAGCGGGACGGCGGATTTTCGTCCCCAGACGCTGCCCCTGATGTTCAGCGGCATTTCACCGGCGGTACAATAACGCCCGTGCGCCGGAGCCCGGCACCACGCCGTCCGGGCCCGGACCAACGCCGTTTCACGCCACAGGCAATGCCCTGTCAAGCCGCGATCCGTTTTGGCGGGCCGGCCGATCCGCGACGGGAGCAG
>CAIYOB010001621.1 GCA_903927685.1 uncultured Planctomycetaceae bacterium | reverse complement strand
TCGCCCGGCATGGCGGTGAACCAGCTGCGCATGATCTGCAGCGCTCGGCCCTGTTCGTCCAGCGGCTGGACCACAATGGGCATGTTGGCCGGCACTTTGAAAATCGCCGAGCCATCGTCATTCACGGGCACGGTGCCGTGGATGATCCTCGCGTCCCACGGTCCGTCGATGCCGATATTGATATGTCCGCCCATGCCGGGATACGCATAGTGCGGCGAGTAGACACGGAGGCTCTTGACGGTCCCTCGCGGCACGTCGCGGAGGCCTTCGCCGCGGTAGATGTCGGTCAGATAAACGGTCGCCTCGTCCTGCGCCAAATCGACGCGATCCGGAATCGCCGGCGGCCGCGAGGTTTTCTGCAGGGGTACGGGTTCCAGCAGCGCATAGCCGGGTTCTTCCTTGATTAGCAGCAGGTTGTCGAACACGTCGGCCAGGTACAAGCCCCATGACGACGAGGCGGTCGGCTGGCAGGACACCAGGAAGTACTTGTCGTCCAAGGGATACGGATGCAGGAACTTGGGCCACGAACCGTCGACCAACGTGTCACGGATGACGGGATCAACCTTCTGGCCGTGGCCCGGAATCCGCTGGACCACGCCGTCCGCCTCGCGCCGCCCGTGGGCCGGGTCGAACAGCACCAGTTCTCCCATCCGCGGCACGCCGTGATGCCCGGAGATGACCGCGACGACTTTCGTCGGATGATTGGGAATCGGCCGAGCGTAGAAAATCGAATTGGGCCACAGCGAGTTGCTGGCGTAGTACTCCATCTGCCCCGTGCCGTCCGGGTTCATCTGGAACAGGAGCCGCGAGAAGTAATGCTGCAGGTCGGAGTATTCCCAACGGCTGTACAGAATGCGGCCGTTGTTCAGCACCGTGGGGCACCAATTGTGGTCCTGGTCGAAGCACAATTGACGGACGCCGCTGCCATCCGGATTCGTCAGGCACAGGTTGGCCACCGTATTGCCGCCGCCCACGCAGGGAACGCCGGCAAAGCACCGCGTCGACGCAAAGATGATCCGTTCGTCCGGCAGATAACACGGATCATAGTTGTCCACATCGGGTGGATCGTCAGCCGTGACTTGGCGCAAGCTGGCCGGAGATCCATCGGCGCCCAATTCCCAGACCTGCCAGTGGCCGTTGGGGCCGGGCATCGAGAACAACATCTTTTCGGCGTTGAAGTGCAGATCCACGTCGCCCACGAATTCGTCCTTAGGCGGCTGGTACAGCGTGCTGACGCGGCCGTCCGGATCGACGGGACTCAAGACGGCGATTTGGTTGTCGTACCCGTTGCGGGGCAGGGCACAGTTTCCCTGCCAATTCTGCGGCAGCCCCAATTGGTTCGCCTTGCGGCGGACCAGCAACAAGCGATCAAACGCCAACAGGGGGTGATCCAGTAAGGCTTCGCGCCGCAACTGGACGGCTTCACTGGCCAGCGCTGCCGCGGCCGCGGCCGCGCGGCTTTCGTCCGCCACCAACGCTTGTTCGACTTCTTCCGCCCGCCGCTCCAACGCTTCCAGTCGCGTCAAGTACTGTTCGCCGCGTGCATAGCGGGCACCGAAAGTGCGGCTTAAGTCCTCTACCGCCCGGCGCAAGGCGGGCAAGTTGGCGGTTCGCAGTTCCGGCGAGCGGAAGTCGAATGCTCCGATCTGGAAGTAAAATCCGTGCCCGCCGCTGTTGTTGTGAATCTTGAACAGCAGGCGGTTCTCCCCCGGCTTCAGTTTCAGCGTCGCGTGGTCCTGGTCGGGCGCCGGCCCGCGCGGGACGTCATTGGACAGCAGCTTCTGCCCGTTCAGCCACAGTTCGCAGCCGTCGTCACTGCCCAAGCTGGCCTCGACGGCCACCGGGCCGGGGACCTTCAGGGTTCGAGTCAAGTAGGTCGATGCGCGCTGGCTGCCGTCCAGCATGTGCACCTGGCCGTCGGTCCAATCGGGGCGCGGGGTCCATAGCAACTGGCCCGCCGGCGACTTGGCCTGCACGTCGACGCCCTGCTCGGGGAAAAACGGGTCCGTAAAGCTGGTCGCCGACAGCGGGCCGCTGGTGTACCAGGGGCCCAATTCGACATCCGCCGACGTCAGCCGCTGGGCCACCGCGACTCGGGCGGGCGTCCAGGCGATGCAAACGAAGGCCAAGGCCAGTACGGGCAACCAAGTGCTCCGACGCAATTTCGCGGACTTCTTCATGTTCGCGTCCTCCGGCAGGTGCATGGTGGGCCTGCCAGTGGACTCCGGTACGCCTCGGGCAGGAATGTTCAGGCGGGATGTGCCGGCCTCGCAACGGCGAGGCCGAAGCCGCATCGTCGGGCGTATTGTAGCATGGCGGCGGGCCGCCACGCTACCTGAGTATCCGGCAGATTTATCCGGCAGATTGCCAGTCCTCGATGCTCCGGATTACCTCATACGGGCAGGACGATCGGTGCCGGTACCCCTTTCCCGCCCAACGCGTGAGCGGCTCGGCTCGAGCCCCTGGTGTCGCAGGCAATTGACTGCGGGTCACCGGTCGCGAAGGCTCACGGTCACGAAGGCTCGCCGTTGACATCGCATCGTCAGGCCCTTATCGTCATTCCTGACGCGGTCGCGAGTATCCAGCGACCTTTCACGCGTCCGCTGGGGCGTGTCCCGGTCCGCGTCTTGACCAACCATGACCCTCTGGCACGTGAAAGGACCGAAGCCATGCCCAAGAACATTGTCACTCGGCGGGGATTCCTCCATCAGGTCAGCGTCGGCACGGCGGCCGCGGCGGCGGTCACGGCGGCGACGGCGTCGGCTCCGCAGGCGGCTGAAGCGGGAGCCAAGCTCAAGATCGTGGGGGTCTCGACCAGCCTGCGTAAAGGCAAGACCACGGCCGCTGCGGTCCAGCGGGTGCTGGATGCCGCCCAGGCGGTTGCCCCCGAGCGGATCGAGATTGAGCTGATCGAGTTGGCCGGCCTGAAGATGCCCGTCGAGGTCGTGGTGGGCGGAACGTTGGAGCCCGGCGAGCGGGACGATTTCCCGGCGATCGCCGAAAAGCTGTCCGCCCCGGACGTAGCCGGCATCGTCATCGGCACGCCGACTTACTTTGCCAACATGTCCTCGCTGTGCAAGGCGTTCCTGGAACGCTGGATGGTGTTCCGCAAGAACGACTTCAGCTTGTCAAATAAAGTCGGTGGCGTGGTGGCCACGGGCAGCTCGCGCGACGGCGGCCAGGAGTTGACGATCCAGTCGGTCCAGGCCGCCATGATGGCTCAGGAGATGATCATGATCGGCGACGGCCGCCCCAGCGCCCACTTTGGTCCCGTGGTCTGGAACCAGGGCGACGACATCAGCAAGGATGAAATCGGGCTGAAGGCCGCCGACAACCTCGGCCGCCGCGTGGCCGAAGTCGCCCTGAGAATGGCCGGCGGCGCCGGCTGACGGGCGCCTAGTCCCCGCGATCGACCAGCAGCACGGGCCGCAGGATGCCGCCCAGGTACAGGTCGGTGATCGAAGCACGGGCCTCAATCGGAGGGAAAAATCGGCGTCTCGCCTTTGATTTCGGCCAGCGCGTTGCAGGCGGCCCGCTGTTCGGCTTCCTTCTTATTCCGTCCCCAGGCGGGCTGGTAGCGGGCGCCGGCGATCTGGGCCGCGACTTTGAAACACTTGCGATGAGCGGGCCCTTTTTCGTCCAGCAAGTCGTAGGACGGCGTGCTGGCAAATTCCCGCTGGGCAACCTGCTGCAGCAGCGACTTGAAGTTCCCGCCCAACTCTCCGACCGCGGCCAGTTCGATTTCCGGCCCCATCACGCCTTCGATGAACCGCTTGGCCGCGTCGCTGCCGCCGTCCAGGTGGACGGCGCCAATCAGCGACTCGAACACGTCGGCCAGCAGGGACAGCGGAATCGAGGGGCTGGCAGAGACCCCCTTGCCCACGATCAGGAACTCCTGCAGGCCGAGCGCCTCGCTGATCTTGGCGCACGACTGACGACTGACCACTACGGACTTAATCTTCGTCAAGTCGCCTTCCTGGTATTGGGGGTAGCGCCGGAATAGGAGTTCGCAGACGATCGCGCCCAGGATCGCGTCGCCCAGGAACTCGAGCCGCTCGTTCGAGGCCAGCCGATGCTCGGCGCACGACGCGTGCGTCAACGCCTCGCGCAGCAACTCCTTGTCGCGAAAGACATAGCCGATCCGGCGTTCGCAACGTTCCAGCCGCGTGGACTGGTTCTCGTCCGGTTCGGGCGGCGGCTCATCCAGTTCAGGCGGAAACTCATCAACGTCGGCCCATTCCGCTTCCAAGTCGCGGAGAAAGGCGGCCGACTCGTCATCACCATTCATTTCGGGGGGGAAATCGTCTTCGCTATGCATTGCTGGCATGGGCACAATCCGGATTTGACCAGTGAAACGGTAGCAATTAACGCTCCCCCTGTCAATCCAACACGTTGGGCCGTTGGCCTCGGACCGCCGTTCTCTATAATGTGGGCTGTTGAGAACCGGACGCGTAACTCGCACCGGTCTCTTTTGGGCCGAATGCCGCAGGGAGTTCTTGGGGTTCGTTGGGGAGATGCTCGATGCCGCAGTCACGTCGGAGAAGGTTCCTGAGTCTGTTCTGCTGCCTGGCCCTGGCCGCGCCGTGGGGCGTCGGCGTGCCGCTGTCCGCACAGGACGACATGACGGTGGCGATCAACAACGCCCGGGGCTTGTCCCGAGCCTTTCGCCAGGCAGCCGAAACCGCCCTGCCTTCGGTGGTCATGTTGATCACGAGGTCCAAGCCGGAGTCGATTCGCGGCGACGGCGATCTGCGGCGTCTGCTCGAAAACCCCCGCTTTCGCGGCCTGCTTCCCGATCCGTTGCCCGGTGAATCCCCGGAGGGCCAGGCCGAATCGCCGACGATCAAGACGGGCGTCGGCTCGGGTGTGATTATCGACGCCAGCGGGATCATCCTGACGAACAACCACGTGGTGCAGGGAGCTGATGAAATCGTCGCCCGCCTGGAGAACGGCCTGGAACTGAAGGTTCTGGACGTCAAAACCGATCCGATGAGCGAACTGGCCATCGTGCGGATCAAGCCCGATCCCGGCCAGCCGCTGCAGGCGGCCCGCCTGGGCGAGTCCGAACCATTGCAGATCGGCGACTGGGTGATCGCGATCGGCAACCCATTCGAGTTGGAAGCGACCGTCAGCGCCGGGATCATCAGCGGCAAAGGGCGGGGAATCGACAAGGTCCGGCGAGGCAAGCTGCTGCAGACCGATGCCGCCATCAACCCCGGCAACTCCGGCGGGCCGCTGGTCGACCTCGAGGGCCAGGTCGTCGGCATCAACACGGCGATTGCTTCGATGAGCGGCGGCTACCAGGGCATTGGTTTCGCCATCCCGATCGATCGCGCCAAGTGGATTGCGCAGGAGTTGCTGACGCAAGGCCGGGTCCGGCGCGCATCGCTGGGGATCGGCATCGAAGAGCTGTCCACCGAGGCCGCTCTGAAGCTCAAATTGCCCAGCCGCGCCGGGGTCTTTGTCCGCGAAGTGCTGCCCGGCAGCCCGGCCGATGCCGCCGGCCTGAAGATCAACGATGTGATCGTCGAATTCGCCGGCCAGCGAACGCCGGGACCGCGCGATCTGCAGGACCTGGTGGAACAGAAGCCGATCGGCTCGCAGCAGTCCGTCAAAGTCATGCGCGACGGAACGCCGGTCACGGTGTCCGTGACGTTGCAGGAGCTGAAGGAAGACGCTCTGCGCCGGCGGCCCTAAGATGATCAACACACTGTATCTGCCCGAACTCCGGGAGATGCTGGCGGAAAGCAACGAGGCGGAACTGCGCGAGTTCTGCACGGCGTTGCACCCGGCGCGGACGGCGGAGTTCATGGAGGGCTTGCACGCCGACGAGATCTGGCGGGTGCTGCAGTACGCCGAGCCCGCGCTCCGCGACGAGATTTTCGGCTTCTTTCCGGAAGAGAAGCAGATCGAAATCCTGGAAACCCAGGATCGCGGCGAGGTGGCCGGACTGCTGGCGGACATGTCGCCCGACGACCGGGTCGACTTGCTGGACGAGACCGATGACGCGGTCGTCCAGGAACTGCTCCCCCTCCTGCCGGCCGAGGAGCGGCGGGACATCTTGCGGCTGCAAGCCTATCCTGAAGATTCCGCCGGCGCCGTGATGACCACGGACTTTGCCAAGTTGAGCGAGTCGTTGACGGTCCGAGAAGCACTGGCGGAACTGGGCCGCCAAGCGGAACAGCTGGAGACGATCTATTACCTGTACGTCGTCGACGCCACGGATCATCTCCGGGGCGTCGTCTCGGCGCGGCAGCTGGTCTCCGCCATGACGCACCCCGAGACGCGGTTGGCCGAATTGATGGAGACCGACGTGGCGGCCGTCGACGTCCTGGATGACCAGGAAGTCGTGGCCACCAAGGTCGCCCGCTACGATCTGCTGGCCATCCCGGTCGTGGATGACGAGCATCGGATGCTGGGCATCGTCACGCACGACGACGTGATCGACGTGATGCGGGAGGAGGCCGTCGAGGATGCCCAGCGTATCGCCGGTGTAGCCCCGCTGGAAGAAAGCTACATGCGGACGTCGATCTTCACGCTCAGCTGGAAGCGGGGCATGTGGTTGACGATCCTGTTCTTCACGGCGTTGTCCACCGCTTTTGCGCTGCAGGCTTATTCGCACGACATCGAGGCGTACGCCTGGCTGGTCCTGTTCATCCCGCTGGTGATTTCCAGCGGCGGCAATTCCGGCAATCAGACGGCGACGCTGGTCATCACCGCGTTGGCGACCGGCGACGTGCACCTGCGAGATTGGCATCGCGTGATCCGCCGCGAGTTTGTGATGGGACTCCTGCTCGGCAGTTTCCTGGCCGTTTTCGGCTTCGCAGCGGCCCTGATCGTCGCCGGAGACTTGGTGTCGGCCAGCGTCGTGGCTGTAACGCTGGTCCTGGTCGTGCTGGCCGGCACGCTCGCCGGCTCGGCCCTGCCGCTGTTCTTCAAGCGGCTGGGACTCGATCCGGCTCTGATGAGCAACCCCTTTGTGGCCGGCATCGTGGACATCCTGGGCATCGTCATTTATATGAACGTGGCCCTGTTGCTGATCTCGCTGGCCAGACGCTGAAGGGTCTGGCCGCGGCCGTTACGCCACAATCTCCCGCCGGCGTTTGACATAGTCCCAGACGACGTAGCGGTCCAAGTCGCGGCCGGCCGTGAAAAACACCCGGCCCCGGGTGGATTCGGCCAGCCGATAGGCAAACCGGATATCCTCGGCGGACTGCGACCAGCTGGGGATCAGAAACACATTGATCGTGATTCCCGCCCGCTGGCACAGCCGGCCTTCGCGCAGCGTCGCATCTTCGGTCAGCGGATCGGGCGGATACAGCAGGTACAGCCACGAACCGTCGAAGTGCGCCGTCGGCAGGCCGTCGGTGATCAGGATGACTTGGCGATTCGGCGTGTCCTGGGCCGCGAGAAACCGGCGGGCCAGCAGCAGGCCATGCTGGATGTTCGTGAAATGCGGCGGGATCTGTGACTCGCTGATCTCGTCCCGGCTCATGTCGACGCGAAAGCGGACAATCGGATCGAAGATTGTCACCGGCTTGGGCAACAGGTCGATGATCTCGCCGCTCGACCGCGGCTTGGCAAAGGTGGCCATCTCTATGAAATGCAGGTAATCGCCGGGGTATTCGCGGCGGATCAGCCCGTTCAGCGCCAATCCCATTCGCTTGACGTTGATGTACTGGCCGTCGTACCGCATCGAGCCGCTCATGTCCATCACGACGACCGTGGCGCACTTGGGCGTGTTGCGGGTGCGGTGGACGACGATGTCCTCGGTCTTCAGCCGCAACGGCAATTCGGTCCCGCCGCGCAACATGGCATTGATCAACGTTTGCGGAATATCCATGTGCGTGATCGAATCGCCGAACTCGTACACCTTGGTCTGCTGGAGTTCGACCGCCCCTTCGCCCGAGACGGCGCCCTGATGCCGGCCGGTGCGGGACGGCTGCAACTCGCTGAAGATCCGCTCCAACAGCTTGCCCTGGAACAGCTTGTACGCCTGCGGAGTCAACTGAAAGGCGCCGTTCTCCTTGGCCAGGCCCTGACGTTCCGCTAGTTCGCGGAGGTAATCCTGGACGCGTTGCTGCAACTCCTGCAGCCGCTCCATATCCCCCGGCTCGGCATACTCGGCCAGCGACTCCATGTCGACGACCGCGATCTGCGCTGTCTGGCGGGCTTGCTCCAACTGCTTCAACAGCTCATCGATCCGCTCCAACTCCTCCTTCACCGCCAACGCCTCGGGTACTGTCAGCGGCGTCCGGCCGGTGAACGTGTATTTGGCGGCCAGTTCGTCCACTTGGTACTTGTCGCCCAGTCGCTCCATCACCTGCAGCAGTCCGCGAGCCAGTTGCGAGCGGTCGTTGCCCACGGCATACCAGAGCCGTTCCAGGTCGTACAGCTGCTCCTCCCGGGCGGCTCGGAAGTAGCGGTCCCGGAATTTGGCGGGCACTGGCAACTGGACCGCCGCCTGCCGATAGCCACGGGCGGCCGCCTGCCGGACCGCGTCCGTCTCGTACTTGGCAAGGATCTTCCGCTTGCGCTCCAATAGCATCGCGATCAGAGCGTCCAGGCTGGGCCCCAGGCCGGCGATCTGACTGGGGTCGATGTGGACCGCGCGCGAGAGTTCCTCGTCGGTCAATTCCTGCCGACCGCCGACCGCCAGCCAGTGCTCGAAGGCCGGCGAGACCAGGTCCGGCGGCGGTTGCGTCGGGCTGGGGAACCGCTGGGGATCATATTTCTGGTACGTGTGGATCACGCCCCCAAGCCGCCCCGACGCTGCCATGTTGCTCACCTGTGCTCGATGCAGAAACAGGAAACCACGCTGAAATCATAGGGCTCCGCCGTGCTTTGGGAATCGGTTTCTCGGAAATCGTCGCTGCCCAGCCAGTTGCTAAGTCGGCGGTAAGGCTCTACCATAGCAACGGAGCGCCATGAACAACCAGGACGTGATAGTCTGCGAGCGATCGGGCCTTTGGGCAACGGCCATGCGCCGTGCGCTTGCCCTGTCTTGGGGACTCTGTGAGACACGCAGTTGGGCGGCCTGTGAACGCGAGATTCAGGCTCGCTCGGCGGCCCTGGTCGCCGTCGAAGTCTCGCCAGAGAACGCTGAAGCCGCCTGTGGGCGTCTGGCCCGCCTAGCAGCTCGGTTTCCCCGTGTTCGAGTCGTTGTTTTGGCGGATCGCAAGCTGCGGCACGTCGAATGGCTGCTGCGCGAGGCGGGAGCTGTCCATGTTGTGTACGCGCTCAGCGACCTCCCGCAGCTGCGGACCGTCCTCGCGAGGTTTCAAGAACAGACGCCGAGCAGCCCGCCCGGTTTCCGCGACTCGGTCCAATCCCGCTTGCCGTGGCGCCAACACGCCACCACCGTGCCGCCAAGCCCCCCAAGTCGCTGACCGGATCCCGCTTCCCACGCCAACGGCCCGCCCGCTGCCCCACTGGCCAGTGACCAGTGACGAATGACCAGTGACAACTGACAACTGACAACTGACAAAACAAGAAAGGCAATCCATGCCCCACGGCCCAATCAATGTCGCAGCCGTCCAAACGGCCTTATCCCAACTCAAGGACCCCGAGACCGGCCGCGGGCTGGTCAAGCTGGACCAGGTGAAGGACATCCAGTTAGTGAACGGTGGTTTGACGCTGGACTTGGCGTTGACCACCTGGTCGGCCCCGCTGTGGCAAGACGTGCGGGAGTCGGTCGACCAGGCGTTGCGCGGCGCGTTCCCGCAGCTGACCGGGATCACCATCCGGCCGTCCATCCATCCGCGTCCCGCGGCCAAGCTGGGTGAGATTGGGTTGACGACCAAGAGCGTGATTGCGGTCGGCTCGGGGAAAGGCGGAGTTGGCAAGAGCACGGTGGCGGCGAGTCTCGCGCTGGGCTTGAAGCGGGCGGGGTGCAAGGTGGGGCTGATGGATGCGGACGTGTACGGCCCCAGTATCCCGCACCTGTTGGGCCTGGACGCCCGGCCGACCATCGAGGACAACCAGATTCGGCCGATCGACAAGGACGGGATGCCCGTGATGTCGATGGGATTCCTCGTGCCCAAGGACGAAGCGGTGATCTGGCGCGGCCCGATGCTGCACGGCGCGGTCACCCAGTTTCTGCGCGACACCCGCTGGGGAGACTTGGACTACCTGATCATCGACATGCCGCCCGGCACGGGCGATATCGCGTTAACCCTGTCCCAACTGTTGCCGTTGACAGGCGCCGTGATTGTCTGCACGCCGCAAGACGTCGCGTTGTTGGACGCCGTCAAGGCGATTGCCATGTTCCGCAAAGTCAAGATTCCGGTGCTGGGCCTGGTCGAGAACATGAGCGGCTTCGTCTGCCCCGGCTGCGGTCAGCGGCACGATATTTTCGGCAGCGGCGGAGCGCGGCAGCGAGCCGCAGAGTTGAACGTCCCCTTCCTGGGCGACTTGCCGATTCAAGTGCAGATTCGCGAATATGGCGATGCGGGCCGGACTGACGCCGCGTTTGACGATCCCGCCATCGCGGCACGCCTGGACGGCATCTGCTATCGCCTGGTCAAGAACCTGGCCGACGCCGCTGCCATCGCCCCGCCCCAACCGCAACTGCCCGTGCTGGGCTAGAGACGACAAGCGAATTCGATCTCTTGCGGTCACCGTGGCGCCGACCAAGCCCAGAAACGAGTGCAGCGAGTCCACCACTTCCATGGCCCGCGGACTGCGGGCTACCAGGCGGCGCGTCTCGTCGTGCTGGCCGGGCGGCAGTCGGCCCTCGACAAAGGCGGCCGGTTCCTCCGGATCCAGTTCCGTGTCGTCCTCGGCTACCAGAATTTCCCAAATACTGAGTCGGGGACAGGGGGATGACCGGCCCCAGCCCCCAGCGGTGCGCTGCTCTTTCATCTTCCTGACCCTCCTCGAACAGGCTGTCATCGCGCCACGGCGCTGCGCGGCACGAAACACCATGGCTCGACCGGTCCTCGCACTCCGAGTCGCTGCGGCTCACGCTGCCGGGCTTGGGCGACGTCGGCGCCGATGTCGGCGATGGCGAACTCCCGGGCCAGCTGGTCAAATTCCGGAGCGGGAGCTGCCGGGATGATCCGCCTGGGGCGGGCGGATTGCTCCGGCGAACTGGCTTCGCCTTCGCCGCCAGCGACTGCGGCCGTGTTGATGCGGTTGATCAGCTGCAGAACGTCCAGCGGCTCGACGCGCTGGTTGCCGTCGACGTCCAGGTAAGCGACGGAGGACTCCGCGGCGGCGAAAGTGGCGGGCACCGGACCGGCGGCGTGCCGGTTCACGTAGTTGATGACCGCCAGCACGTCGGCCGCCGAGACGAATCCGTCGCCGTTCACATCGTAGGCGTCCTGGTCGTTCTGCCACGCGGCAGGCGGCGGCATCTCCTCCGACAAACGCTCGCCCTGGAACAGGGCATCGTCGCCCGCACCGCCGTACAAGTGGTCATTGCCCGGGCCGCCTGCCAACGTGTTGTCCCCCACGCCGCCGAACAGCCAGTCGTTGCCGTCGCCGCCTTGCACGTCGTCGTGGGCCGTGGGCGGCAGGTTACCATAGGCCACCGTCACCGTGGCGACGTCGGTGCTCGACGCGCCGTTCGCGTCGCTGACGCGCAAGCCGACGGTCAGCACACCGACAACGGCCGGAGTCAACATCGGGGTCACGCCGCTGGCGTCGTCGTACTGGCCGTCCAGGTCGAAGTCCCACTCGTACTGCACGATATCCAGGCCGGGATCGGTCGAGCCGGACGGGTCCAAGGTGGTGCCTTGGCCAGTCTCGCCACTGGACGGGCCGCCAGCGTCTGCCGCGGGCGCGACGTTGGTCACCGTCACCACCGCCAAGGCCACACTGGACGCCAGATCGTCGTCGGTCACGCGCAGCGCCACGCTGAAACGGCCACTTCCTGGGGCGAATCCGCCCGGCTCTAGAATTCCAGGCGTGACGTTCCCGGCTCCCAAGGCCTGCTGCTTAGGACGCTTTTGCGTGCTGCTGTCGGCGGGTTCCGCCCGCCTGCACGCTGAAGCGTGAAATCCAGCTGCGCACGATCGGGCGGCGAGTAGCGAAGCCCTCCCCGGCTGCTACCGCGTCCGACCCTCCCGCACGCGGGCGGGTGGGGACGGCGCTCCCTGGCGGAAAGCGAAGGCTGACGCGGCACCGGCATGGCCGTCGCGTTCTGCGGACGGGACTGGCATCGCCGCCTGGGTGACTTCGTACAAGCGGTCCAGTTCCGGACAAGCGACCTCCTGCTGGCTGCCGTCCGGCCAATGGACCAGCACGCGATCGACGTGCGTGGCCGCTCCCAAGCCGAAGGTCGCGACTAGCTCGCACTGGGACAGATAGCTGCGGGTCGCCGAGATATCTCGACTCAACACGCGGTCGCCCAGGTGAACCTCGATGCGGGCTCCGATCGCATCCCGGTTCACGCGCGTGCCCGTCAAGCGAAACCGCAGCCAGTGGTGCCCCAGTTGCTGGTCGTTCCGCAACAGCCGCGGGCGGCTCCCGACACAGGTGATCAGCACGTCCAGGTCCCCATCGCCGTCCAGGTCGCCGTAGGCACAGCCGCGGCCGACCAGCGGCCGGGCAAACTCCGGCCCGGTCTTTTCCGCCGGAACGGTGCAGAACTCCGTGGGCTCATCCGGCCCCGCGTTCCAGAACAACTGTGGCGATTGCTCGTACCGCTGGCTCGCTTGGAGCTTCTCGATCTCGTTCTCCAAGTGACCATTGGCGGCCAACAGATCCAGACGCCCATCCAGATCGTAGTCGAAGAAGAACGTGCCGAACGTCAGCACCAGTCGCGTGGCGGGGCCCAGGCCCGTCGCGATCGCTTCGTCGGTAAACCCCAACACGTCCCCGGACGACACGTACAACGCGTTCATCTCGTTGGCAAAGTTGCCGATGACCAGCCCCAAATCGCCGTTGTTGCGGAACCGGCCGGCGTCGATCCCCATCGCTCCGCGGGCCTGGCCATTGGAATCGAAGGCGACGCCGGCCAGCGCGCCAATCTCCTGGAACGTCCCGTCCCGCTGGTTGTGCAGCACGAAGTTCTGCACGGTGTCGTTGGCCACCACGACGTCCAGCCAGCCGTCGCGGTCCAAATCGACCAGAGCCAACCCCAACGACTTGGCGATCGGCACGCCAGTGGCCGGATTGCGGATCTGGATCCCCGCCGCGGCCGAAACGTCGCGGAATCGGCCGCCGCCTTCGTTGCGGTACAAGTACGGGAACGTGCCGGCAAAGGAGGTGGGCGGCAGGTACGCGCGCTGTGCTCCGTCCAGTGTCCGGTCCAGGCTGAGGTCGATCTCCGGAGACCAGGCGACATAGTTCGCTACGAATAAGTCCAGCCGGCCGTCCCGGTCATAGTCGAACCAGCCGCAGGCCGTGCTCCAGGCGGCCGGCTCGCCGGCGACACCCGCTTCGTGCGTCACGTCGACGAACTTGCCTTGCCGATTCTGCAACAGGCGATTCTCGCCCACGGCTGAAATGAACACGTCCCGCCAGCCGTCGTTGTCATAGTCGCCGACCGCGGCGCCCATGCCGAACAAGGTCAGAGCCAGCCCGGCCTCGTGGGTTACGTCGCGAAAGTGCCCGGCGCCCTCGTTCTCGTACAAGGCCATCGTCGGCGGCGGTTGACCGTCTGGCTGGCGGCCGGGCCACGAGCAGGAATTGACCAGCAGCAGGTCCTGGTGGCCGTCGTTGTTATAGTCGAAGACCGCACAGCCGCCGCCCATGGTCTCCGGCAACAGTTTGTCGCCGTAGGCGCCGTTGCAGTGGACAAAGTGGAGTCCGGCCGTGTCGGTCGCATCGCGGAACACCACCCCGGGCACCGGCTGGTCGGGACGCTCACGCATCTCCGGGGCGGCCAGCGGCGTGACCGTCACCGCCGCGGGTTTGGGCGGCTGGTTCAGCCAATACGCCACCAGCCCCAGCAGCGGGATCAGCATGGCCAGGACGAACACAGAACGCCGGACGGCGCGACGAATCGCCTCGTCGTCAACAGCATCCGCGTCGCGGTCGAAGGTAGAATCGGGCATGAGTACTTCTGGAAATGGCTATGGTCGGAGCGGACCCAGGGTCATGAGAATGAAGATGGTGATCCCGAGAAGGAGCAAGCCGAACGCCCAAATGACGAGGTTTTTCTTGAACCGCCACTTCTCCTTGTCGACGCCGGACCGCGATCGCAGCTCCAACGCGTCATCGCCGCTGCCCACGATCTTCGTCGGTTCGCGCAAGTGGACATAGCTGCCGTCCGGCGTCGGCACGACGAGCGGCCGGGCGGGGCCGCCGACAGGTTGAGGAACCAGGGCCGGGGCGGTCGCCGGCGTGACCGGCGCCTGCGGTCCGCGCCCCATTCCCGGCATCGCTGCCGACCCGGCCGCTGTCCCGGGCGGCAGCAACGCGTCAACGGTGCCCAGCGCTCCCAGCCCCGGCTGGGGGCCGGTCATCGGCACGCGAGTTCCGCCACTGGTGGCCGGTTGAGGCAGCGGAACAGGACGTTGCGGCATCGTTGGCCGTTGGGAGGTCGGCACCTGGGGAGCCTGTGCGAGCCCCGGCCCACGCCCGGGCAGTTCCGGACTGGCCGGCTGGCTCGCCGCCTGGGTCCCGGCCGGCAGGGGCCGAAGTGGGCGCTGCGGCTGGGGACCGCCCAGCGGCCGCTCGGGCCCCGAGGGCGTCTGCGCCCGCGTCGGAAACCCCGCCGCCGGCG
>CAIYOB010001620.1 GCA_903927685.1 uncultured Planctomycetaceae bacterium | reverse complement strand
CCGGGCGATCCGGTGCCGGCCTCACCCAGGCCAACCCTCCAAGCCCGGCTCCGCGACTGGTGGTCGCCCACGGTGCGGTAAGACGCCAGAGAGCTGGTGCGTTGTCCAAGCAAGAAATTGGGGTTGGGTGGCTGGGGTCAAGCCACGAGGTACGAGTGGCGAGCCCCCAGTTCTTGCCGCTGGGGGCTCGCTGCACTCGACCCCAGGCACTCCAACATTTAGCCTGGACAACGCACGAGCATTCGCCGTGCATTTCTCGGCGCCACGCCTTCGCGACGAGACAGCCAACTCCGACAGGGGAACGAATTACCGTGCGAATCGTGTCGTCGCTCAGTCTGCTGCTGCTCTTCCTGGCTGCCAGCCGCGTCCCGGCAGACGACCGCCCCAACATCGTGCTGATCCTGGCCGATGACATGGGCTACTCGGATCTCGGCTGCTACGGTGGCGAGATCCAGACTCCCAACCTGGACCGGCTGGCCGCGGGCGGCGTGCGGTTCTCGCAGTTCTACAACTGTGCCCTGTGCGGACCGTCGCGAGCCGCGTTGATGACGGGATTGCTGCCGCATCAAGTCGGCATCGTGAACTGGACCGGGCTGCTGAACGACCGCTGCGTGACGCTGTTCGAGTTGCTTCACGGCGCCGGCTACACAACCTGCGCCGTGGGCCGGCTGGACATGGTCACCGCCGAGAACTGGCACGATCCGGCGCTGATCCGGCGGTACGTCGACCGGTTTCTGGGCAGCACCGGGCATACCGGGCCGGGCAACTACTTCAAGGCGGTGCGAAACCTGGACACGGACCGCACCGAACTGGATGACTTGGCGAGCCAGCAGCCGGAACGCGTCCAGGCAATGGCGCACGCGTTTCAGCAGGCGATGGCGTTAGATGAGGACGCAACCCCCGGCAGCCCGTGATCCGTGGTTCGCGTGGGCCGATGATCCCCTACCTCAGTCCGGCTGCGCCTCCAGCCGCTGCCAGCAGTACCATTGCATCCGCGGCAGGTGGAACGGGCCTTTCCACATGTTGCCTTTCAGCGGCGTGCTGACGCGGCCGTCGCGGTGCAGGTACCCGTACCACTCGCCGTACGGCGGGTCCGGAAAATGGGCGTAGGCCCAATCGTGGACGGCTTGGTGCCAGCGGGCGTACTTGGCCTCGCCCGTCAGCTGCCAGGCCAGTAGCGTGGCGATGATCGCCTCGTTGTGCGGCCACCAGAACTTCATGTCGTGCCAGTACTCGGTGCACGGCAAGCCCCTGGCGTCCCGAAAGTACAGCAGGCCGCCGAAGTCGGCATCCCAGCCGATTTCCAGCGACCAGTCGATGATCGTCGTGCCCAAGCGGACCAGCCGCGGATCGCCGCCGCGCCGCCGGGCTTCCTCCAGGATGAACCAGCCCGCTTCGATCGCGTGCCCGGGGCACACCATGCGGCCGTCGAACGTGTCCAGGAATTCGCCTTTCGGCCCGACCGACTCCAGCACGCAGCGGAACTCGGGCTTCAAGAAATCACGCTCGATCTCGTCGATCGCCTCGTCGATCACCCGGGTGGTGAGCGGATCGTCCACCGCCTTGCGCAACTCTTGAGCGGTCACGATCAGGATCATCGGCATGGCGAGTCCCTTCATGGTCCGCGTCGCCGGGTCCACCTTGGCAGGCAGCAAGCCGGGAGTCGTGTGATAGCGCAGGATCAGGCGGAACAGGTCCAGCGCCTGACGCTTGGCGGCATCGTCCTCGGCGGCGATTCCGTACGCGGCCAGGGCGATCGTCGCAAACGCCTCGGAGTACAGGTATCGCCGTTTCCGCAGCGGCCGGCCGTCGCGGGTCAGCCAGAAGAACATCCGCCCGTCGCTGTCAAAGCCGTAGCGGTTGAGAAAGTCGATCCCGTGCCGGGCCAGGTCCAGCCACTCGGCCCGCCGCTCGACCGTGTTGTACAGCGTCGCCAGCAGCCAGGCGAAGCGGCCCTGGAACCAGACGGGCTTGTCGGTCTGCAGGATCGAGCCGTCCCGATCCAGCGAGGTGATGTAGCCTCCGCACTCGCGGTCGATCGCCCGCGGGATCCAGAAGGGCAGCGTATCGTTCAGCAAGCCGTCGCGATACGCGCTCAGCAGCCGGTCGCGGTCGCCTGGTAACATCCGGAATGTCCTTTCTGTACAATGGACCCCGACGGTCATCGACACACCGCTATGTTACCAGGAGCCTCGATCATGTACGAACCCACCTCGCGCCGCTCGTTCCTGAAAACCGCCGGCCTGGGCGCTGCCGCCTTGGGCTGGGCCGCCTCGTCCCGCGCCGCCGAACCCAAGATCCAGGGTTTCGAGCAGGAAAAGCCAAGCCCGGCGCCGGCGGCGGCTTGGCAGCCCGTCTCCGACCGCAAGATCCGCATGGGCATCGTCGGCTATGGCGTCTGCAAATTCGGCCCCCAGTTCTCCTTGCAGGACCATCCGAACGTCCAGGTAGTGGCTGTCAGCGACCTGTTCCCGGACCGCTGCCAGGAATTGGCCAAGGTATGCCGGTGCGACAAGACGTATCCGTCGCTGGAGGAGATGGTCAAGGACGATTCGATCGAGGCCATCTTTGTGGCGACCGACGCGCCCAGCCACTGCCGTCACTGCCTGGAAGTCCTGCGGCACGGCAAGCACGTGGCCACGGCGGTGCCGGCCGTCTGGGAGCGGTTGGAGGACGCCGACGAGTTGTTCGAGGCGGTCAAGAAATCGGGCTTGAACTACATGATGTTCGAGACCTCGTGCTTCCACGCCGATCTGTACGCAATGCGGCAGATCTACAACGCCGGCGGGTTCGGCAAACTGGTGTACAGCGAAGGCGAGTACTTTCACTATGCCTGTGCCGTGATCGACTCGTACAAGAATTGGCGGATCGGCTTGCCGCCGCAGTGGTACCCGACGCACTCGAACGCGTACTACGTGGGCGTCACCGGCGGCAGCTTTACCGAGGTGTCTTGCCAGGGCATGCCCAGCATCCGCGAGGAACTGCAGCCGCAGAACAACGCGTACCAGAACCCGTTCGGCACCGAGATCGCGTTGTTCCGGACCAGCGAAGGCGGCATGTCGCGTATGGGAGTCAGTTGGGACACGCCCGGCTACGGCGGCGAGGTCGGCCGGGTCCGCGGCCAGAAGGGCTCGATGGTCGGCATGGCTTACGACGGCCTGGAGACCAAACTGCCCAACCTGGCCCGCCCCGCGCTGCCGCCCGGCGTCGAGGCCGGCGGCCACGGCGGCTCGCACGGCTACCTGGGCCACGAGTTCGTGATGTCGATCCTGGAAAAACGCCTGCCGCTGGTCAACATCGCCTGGGCCCTGAACCTGACCGTCGCCGGCATCGTCGCCCACCAGTCGGCGTTGAAGGACGGTGAACGGATGAAGATCCCGCAGTACCGGGTATGACCGCACCAGCGCGATTTCACCGCCCGCAGCCGAGGTTGCAGGCACAACCCCCAAGCGCTAAGACTTCTTGGGAATCTGCTGCATCCTCGGCCAGCACGACGCGGCCCCGGAATCGGTCGCCCGGCGGAGCGGGGGCGCGTGGCTGGCAGTCAACCACCGTGCCATCCGTTTGGGCGACGGCGGCCGGTTCCGGCGGTTCGAGATCCAGCGCGAGCGTGAACGTGCTCCCTCGCCCCTGTTGGCTCACGACCGTGATCCGGCCGCCGAGCAAATCCGCCAGGCGGCGGCAGATCGTCAACCCCAAGCCGCTGCCGCCGTAGCGCCGCGTGTTGGAGGAATCGGCCTGCGTAAATGGTTCAAACATCTTCTCCACGGTGGCGGGGTCCATCCCGATGCCCGTGTCCTCCACGGCAAAGCAGAGCCGAGCCGGAAAACCGGAAGCGAAAGACACGCGGACCTGCACGCGGCCTGCCTCGGTGAATTTGATCGCGTTACCTACCAGATTCACCAGGATCTGCCGCAACCGCACAGGATCGGTGTGGATGGTCGCCGGCAGAGGGTCGCAGTACTGGGCCGTCAGCGACAACTGCTTTTCTTCGGCCCGCAACCGCAAGAGACTCAGCACTTCGTCAACCAAGGGTCTCGGTTCGCAGGCCCGCCGCTGGACCAGCATCTGTCCGGCCTCGATTCTGGACAAGTCGAGGATGTCATTGAGCAATTGCAGCAGAGCTTGGGCGTTGCGTTGCACGATCGCCAAGTACTGCTGGCGTTCGTCGGCCGGAGGGTCCATCTGCAACAGCTCGCCGTAGCCCATAATCGAGGTCATGGGCGTGCGCAGTTCGTGGCTCATGTTGGCCAGGAACTCGCTCTTGGCGAGGTTGGCGGCTTCGGCTGCCTGTTTGGCCCGGCGCAACTCCTCCTCCGTCCGCCGCCGCTGCTCCATTTCTGCTTGCAGTCCCTCCAGGGCATGGGTCAGCTCGGCCGTGCGTTCGCGGACATGCTGCTCCAATCGCTCGTTGGCTTCCTTCAGTTGTTCCCGGCTGGCAGCCAGTTCCGTGGTGCGGGCCCGGACACGCCGCCGCAGCGTCAAGCTCCAACTCACGGCCAGCCCGCCTCCGCCACCGGCCACGGCCAGCGCAGCCAGCAAGATGCGGGTGGGACTGGGCGGAGGTCCCGCCACGACAAGCAAGTCATCCGCACGTGCCAGATGGACGCGAAGACTCTGTCCCTGCTGCTCGGCTTTCGCCTGCGGCCCCAGCACCCCGCAGACGCGGACGCGGCAACCACTGACCAGGTTCTGCAGATTGACCTGTGCTTCCGGCATCCCGGCGATCAGGACCGCCGCTCCGTACGTCATCACGACTTCCACGGCACGGGAACCCGCTGCCGGTGTAACCGTCAGGACTTTGGCTTCGAATCTGACCCGGCGCTGCTGATGCTGTCCACGGGCCAACAGGTCGGGCGTCAAGGGGACCGGGGGCGGGAGTTCGCCCGGCCCCAGTTCGCGCCGGCCGGCCAGCGCCAAGACGACCGCATCGCCGTCCGCGTGAGGAAACCCCAACAGTTCAAGGCGGCTGCCGGGCTGCTCCTCCGCGGGCACCAGGTTTCGCACCAGGATCCCGCCGGATTCGTCCTGAAGGCAAAAGCCCCAGGCAGGAATGCTGGCCGTGACCGTCCCCTGGATCTTGGTCAGGAGGACCTCGGCGGGCTGCGCGACTTGCTGCACCGGCGTGACCGGCAGGTTCTCCAAGTCCACACGTCCTGTCCGGCGCACTTCAAACTCCTCCTGCAGACCGACGTGCAGCCGGGCGCCGATCACCTGCCGATGCGAGTTGCAGATGGGGCTTGAGATCCCGCTGACACGGACGCGAGCGCCCGGCAAGTCCCCGGGAACCTGTTCCACCGTGCGATCGTACAGGCAGGCCGCAATCGGGCCGTCGGCAAGGAACAGAGTCAGCCAAATCCCCGCGGGAAAGGACTCCACGTTGCCCACCAAACCATCGACGACGACCCGGCGGCCGTCCCAGGCGGCTTCCATCAGCATCTGGGCGGTGGCTTCCGGGGCCGCAGGGAGTTCACCCTGCCCCACGCGGTGGACTTGTTCAGCGATCACCTGCGGGACAAAGGCGCCGGGATCCGTAACGCCTACGACCTCGACGAAGTCCCCGCGGGCGACCGGCTCGGTCAGAGGCGAGGAGACGACGAATATGCCGCCGGTTTCATCCTGCAGGAACAGATGCTCGCTGCCAGCATCGGACGACGTGACGACGGCCTGTAGCCGCACAGGCAGTTTTCGTGCCGCTTCTTCAGCGGACCGGCTCTTGACCGCACGAATACTGGTCAACGGTGCTGGATCCTGGGCCGCCGCGCCGCCGGTCCCAGAGCCAATGGTGATCAAAACCAGAAACCCAATTGCACGCCTCATGCTGTCTTCTTCCTACGTGCCAGCCGGCCAGCGCCGGCCGATTCCGCGATTGCGAACATCTCATCTTGTCCGGCGTGGTTGGCTGTCCTCAGCGATTCACTTTCTGCATGTTGTCTGGCCTGCGAGTTCTTGTGTGTTCTAGTGTGCCGCGGCCTTGGAATACAGATTCAGAACCAGCACGCCGGCGACAATCAGCAGAATGCCGATGCCTGCCGCTACGTCGAGCTTCTGCCCCATGAAAGCCCAGGCAACCAGAGTAACCACTGCGGTTCCGGCTCCCGACCAGATGGCATAGGCGACACCGACCGGAAGCGAGTTCAGCGTGAGCGACAGAAAGTAGAATGCCGTGGCATACCCCACGACGACGAGGCATGAGGGGACGAGCTTGGTGAACCCCTCCGCCGATTTTAGCGCCGATGTGGCCACCACCTCGCTGATGATCGCCACGGTGAGATAGAGCCATTTCTGCATGGTCGCCTTCCTGGATGTAACGGTATTCGTTCTCTTTCTGACGTGGCGGGAACGGACCTGCTCACCGTCCGTTACGATAGGTGACCTTGCCGTCCATCATGGTCTGCATGATCTTGGTGGCGTGGATTTCGTAGGTCGGAACCTTGAACAAGTCCTTTTCCAGGAACACCAGGTCCGCCTTCTTGCCGACGGTGATCGAGCCGATCTGGTCTTCCATCCGGAGCTGGTAGGCGCCGTTGATCGTGTAGGCCTTGAGCGCGTCCTCAAGGTTCATGCGCTGGCGTTTGACCATGATGTTGTCGTCGGGGTGGCCTGGGCGTTGGCGCGTGACGGCTGCCTCGATGTGCAGCAACGGGGCGATCTCGGGGATATCCACACCTCCGAGATCCGCGCCGATGGTGAACGTGGCACCCGACCGCACCACGTCGCCGTATGGCTCGAATTCTTCCTCAAACCGTTTGCTCCCGAGCCTGGCGTTGTAGCGATTGTAGTCCACGCCGTTGTAATCGGTAGCCCAGAGCGGCGTTCCGTTCACGATGATGCCGAGCTTTTGGAAGCGCGGCAGATCGGTGGGGTGGACCAGCGAGATGTGGCAAATCGTGTTACGCCGTCCCTGCTTGCCGAGCCGCTTCTGAACGTTTTCCATGGCGTTGAGGATGATCCGAACCGTGGCGTCGCCATCCGCATGAACGTGGACATCCACACCGGCCCTTTGCGCCGCCTCGATCTGGGCCTCAGCTTCCTCCTGGGTGAAGAACATACCGCCCCCCTTTGAACCATCGGCATAAGGCTCCAGCAGTTTGGCGCTGCCGCCAATGAACGTTCCATCCGTCCACATCTTGAGGGGTCCCATCTGCACGTGCTCGGATTGGTAGCGCTTCTTCCAATCCAGGAGTTCAGCGAGGATGGCATCGGGACCGTCGCTGGGGCTGCGCGTAAAAACGCTTGCGATGGTGCGGAGGGGCAGCTTGCCGGCCTTGTCACGCTTGACGAGTTCATCCATCACCCACTCTGAGTCGCTGTTTTTGGTGCTGAGGAGGAAGCCGCAGTCCAGATAGGTGGTCAATCCCCACGCCGGCGCGGCGTCAATGGTCAGATGCTGGGACTCGAGAACGACTTCGTGCGACCCAAACCCCATCGAGACCAGGATTGCCAGCGCCGCCCCCTCGACGGCGAGGCCTGAGGGCGTGCCGTCCGCGTCGCGCGTGTAGTATTGCTTGCCAGGGTCCAGGTCTGGGGTGTCCTTGCTCAGGCCCGCTTTCTTCATGGCTGCAGTGTTGAACCACGTCTCGTGCATATCCGAGCTCATGAGATACATCGGGCGGTCGCCGGTGACATCGTCAAGCCACTCGCGACGGGGCACGTCCTTGCCAAACGTGTCGTGCAATACCCAGCCAAAGCCGCGCAGCGTCACATTCGCAGGCTGCTTGGCGACCCACTCGCGGATGGCCTTCAGAACGTTGTCCTTCCCTGCAATCCCGCCGATGTTAATTCCGAGCTTGGTGACGCCGAGCGTCGCCAGATGGTCGTGGCTGTCGATGAAGCCGGGCATCAGCATTCCGCCGGCGAGGTCCACCGCCCGGGTTTCCGGCCCGCGCCACGCCTCGACGTCCTTGGCGGGCCCGACAAAGACAATCTGATTCCCACGGACGGCGACCGCTTCCGCCTTGGGATTGGCCGGATTCACGGTGTAAATCAGGCCACCTTGGTAAATCCAATCGGCCTTTCCCTCGCTCGGCGAAGGAACTTTGGCAAACAACGATTGAGGTGACATGGCGATAACGCCGAGGGCGAGAGTCTGCAGGAATCTTCTACGTTGCATGATCTTTCTCCAAAGGAACAGGTGACGAAAAAGGCCCATGGACACCTGATTGGTCCCGGCTTCATTGCTGCGTCGTGATTGGGTTCCTCCTACTCGGCTCCATGAAGTCCAGCAACTCACCGTGTGTTCTTTTCTCAGCTCGGCCTGCTAGGGCGCCTGGTAGGTTACGTTGCCATTCATCATGGTCAGCTTCACGTTGGTGGTGCTGATCTCGGAGGGCGGAATCTTGTACAGATCGTTTTCCAGCACCACGAGGTCCGCCAGCTTGCCCGGCTGAAGCGAACCGATCTTGTCCTCCAATCCGAGCACATAGGCTGCGTCCAGCGTGGCGGCCTGGAGGGCTTGGTCCAGGGTGATGCGTTCGTCGGCCGGCGGCAGCACGGGTGCGAATTGGTCCTTGCCGTACTGCGGCATGATCGCTCGCGTGATCGCCACCTGGATGGCGTCCAGCGGGCAATAGGTGGAGACGTAACCGGCGGCGGGCCAGTCTGAACCGAGCGCAAGGCGACCGCCGGCCTTCAGCACGGAGTTGTGACGGAACAACTCGGGGAAAGCGACTTCCTCCCCGACGATCTCCGCCGTCCTTTTCATGGTCGGGTCAGGCGTCGCCCACTGGGACGAGCTTTGCAGCGTAACATTCAGCTCTGCAAAACGCGGGACGTCTTGATCGGCAATGAAGATCGCGTGCGCGGCGGCGTGCCGCGAGGGGCTCTTGGGATACGCCTTGCGCGCCGCTTCTACGGCGTCGAGGTAGGCTCGGACGGTGCCGTCGCCATAGCAGTGGGCATGGGTATCAATTCCGGTGGCCTGCGATTTCAGGACGGCGGCATTGACCAACTTCTGGTCCACGGAAAACTCGCCGAGAAAACCGGGCCGGTCGGCATAGGGCTGGAGCATGACCGCCGTGTGCTGGGCCTCGCCGCCGTCGAACATGATCTTCAGGGTCCGGGCTTGTACGAGCTCCGAGTGGAACTTCTTGCGCAGCGCCAGCAGATTCTCCACGGGGTCCGTGATCGCCGAATCGTTCCAGTAATAGCTGCCGACAATGCGCACCGGCAGCTTATTCTCCTTCTCCATTCGCAGGTAGCCTGCGAGGCCGACCTCGGTCGGTATGGTGCCCATCCCGGCATCAAACGCGGCCGTGATGCCTGCCGCGGCGAACTTTTGCAGCGATTCACCTGCCGCGGCCATCACCGCCTCGGGGGTTGGAGGGTTCAGCTTCGCCAGAATCTGCTGTTCGGCGAGGGTTTCCACAACCCATCCGGTCGGCTCGTTGGTCTTGAGATCGCGCTGGAAGTAGCTGACGCCCGGCGCGGGATCGGGGGTCTTGGCATTGACTCCTGCCATGGCGAGGGCCTTGCTGTTGACCCACGCGCTGTGAACGTCAATGGCAATCAGAAGGACCGGCTTATCGGGAAACAGCTTGTCCAGGGCCTCCTTGGTCGGGCCGGTCGTGGGAAACAGGGGATAACGCCAGCCAAAACCCTGGATCACCTTGGCCTCCGGGTGAGCGTCCGCCCAGGTTTTCAACCTGCCCAGGACTTCGTCCACGGAGTCTGATTGCAAGTCGGCGCCTCCGGCGAAAAGCGCCAATGTGGTGTGGATGTGCGACTCCACGAATCCAGGCAGCAGCATTTTGCCATTCAAGTCGATGACCTTCGTCCTCTTTCCGACAAAGGCTTCCGCTCCCTTGTTGCTCCCCACGTAGGAAATCGCCTTCCCCGTGACGGCCACCGCCTCCGCTTTCGGGGCCTTACTCTCCATCGTGTAGACCGCGCCGTTCTGGAAAACGTAGTCCGCTGTCTCGGCGGCAAGGACACTGGCCCAAGGGGTCAGTACCGCCAGGCACAGACCCTGAATGGCGACCCACTTCTTCATCATCTCCTTCATGGTGCTCACCTTTCCAAGTTGCCGTGGATGATCGCGTTGGGCAACGCGAAGAGGAACTCGCCAGGTTGAAGGGCAAGATCGCTGATCCGCACTTCGTCGATCCAACCGACGAACTGCTGCTGCGGAAGATTGACGTTGTCGCCACGGCCGATGGCCCATTCGGCATCGTCCTCGCCCTTGCCCAGCGCCGTGGAACTGTCCGGCGCGGCCGGGTCGGCTGCGGGCAGGTCCTTTTTGGCCCGCAGGAGGTAGCCGCGGCCGTCCAGAACATCGACGTACAGTCGCAATTGTCGGCCGTCGCTCGTGGCGGCCAGGTGATACCAGCGGTCCGCTTCCGCCGCCGGGCCGTCGGCGACCGCTTCATGGAACCGATCTGCGGCGTCGTAAAAGCTGATGGCAAACCGTCCCGCCTCATTGATTTGGAACATCAGCCGCGGCGGTTGCCTGGAGGCCTTCAACGAAAACGTGCCGTCGCGAACGAGGAACACCTGGGCCTTCTGCGGCATTTGGGCAGCCTTCACCGAGGCCTCGATCGTCCACTCGCGCGGCGCGATCTGCTGCGCGTCCAGTGGCGCGGCGTGGCTGAACTCGGAATGCGTGTAGACATTCCGGTGGACGACACCGTCGCCCAGATGGGAGTTGTCCATGCAAGAGCGATTCGCGACGCCCGCTTGCGGCACCGTCGGCGAGGCAACGTCGGCGGAGATCGTCGGGTGCTGATTGTGCCCAAAAACGTACAGATCATTGCCGTTGAACGAGGAATCGACGGTCGCACAGACGGAACGGGTGTTCAGATTGGTTTCCGGCAGGAGCTGCCCGATCGGCCGGTCCTCGAAACGCCACCAGGCAACGAGGTGGCGGTCGCGCTGGGCCTCGTCCATCGAGCGGATGAAACACTCGCCCGTGTCTTCGACCAGGGTCATCCCTTTTTCGCCCGCCACCATCCGAGCGCCGATGCTTTTCTGCAAGCGTTGCGTTACGCCGGGGCCGTTCTCTGCCGCGCTGGCGTGGTCCACGTCGACCGCCCCCTTGAAGACGTGGACCTTGCTGCCGCCACCCGGCGGGACTTCCACGCCGAACTCGGTTCCCTGGTCGATAAAGGTGGTTTCGGCGGTGACGATCCTGAAACCTCGGGCTCGCTCACTCTGGATTTCCACGGTCGCCTTGCCCACATCCAGCCGGGCGCTCTTGGGTGACAAAAGTTCCAGCGTGGCAGGGCCTTGCAGGATCAACCTGGCCCCGATCTCGAAGTCGATCTCGGCCACCCCCCCCTCCATTTCCAGCACCTGCCCGACGGGCAGCTTGTCGCCATGGGCCAGGGCCTTCGAACTGTCGGCCCAACGGCAATCGATCAGTTGAGCCACTTGGGCAACAGCGAAAGCAGGTGCGGGGAGGGATTGCGGCTTGGATGCACCGTCGGCCTGAGGATTGGAGGGGGCGGGGGAGAAAGGCGAGGGCGCTTGTTGCGAGACTTGGCGCGGATCGACCGTGACGTCGCTGCGACAGACCATCACCGCCACGGCGACCGACAGAGCGATCGTTGCGGCAGTCAGTGCCCCAATCGCGAAGCCGCTGAATAATGTCGGACTGTGGGATTCGCCATCGCTGTCCATCACGTCGCCCAAGACCCCGTGCCTGGGCGACTTGGAAAGCGGTGGGCCAGGCGCGGAAGAAGGATTCGCGATTTCCGCTTTGGCCTTTCGCAGAATCAATTCCATTTGCTCGTCCGCCAGGCGGAGTTCGTCGCAGGAATCGAGCAGGGCCTCGATCTCTATGTCCGTCGCTCGTCGGTGGTCTTCGGGACCGAGCGAGTCCACGATCAATCGCCGCAGCCACTCATCGCGAGGACCAAGACTTGCGGATTTCGTCGTATTACTCATGGCAGTGAATACCCCAAGCGGCGGAATTCCGTCCGAATGGAAGCCATCGCACGGCTGCGGTATACCCGCACACTTCCCTCGGGAATATCCAATTCCTGCGACAAAAATGCCGTGGAAGCCACTCGATCACGAGCGCAGGCATCCGCCAGGATGATGTAGCGATACGCTTCCGGAAGGCAGTCGACAATCTGCCGCAAGTGTTGTTGAATCGGAGACGTCCCGACCTCCGACAAGGCCGTTTCGCAGTCCGGCTGCTCGGCAGTAGAATCGCCTGGTTCTTTGGTGGGGTAGATATCCTGCAAAGCCACCTCACGCTGGCGTGCCTTGTGCCAGCCGTGACGCATCAAATCCAAGGCGACATGGTCGGCGATCCGAAAAAACGACGCTCGCAACGACCCCTTGGCGGGGTCGAACCGATCCCGGAGGTTCCAAAGCTGGAACAGGGCGACCGATAAAATGTCATCGATGTCGTGGCTGTTCAGGACAAAGTACTTCCGCTTGATAGCGGCACCGACCACGGGGCCGTAGGCGCGCAGCACCGCGTCCAACGCAGCCACGTCGTTGTGGACGAGTTGCTGGGTGATCTCTGCGGCCAGTTGAACCGCATCGTCCATCATTTTGGGCTCAGTCGCGGCCATCTACTTAGTAAATAGCGATGCGGCGTTACAAAACTTCAAGACGGTCACGACCATGCTGGACGACCTGCGTGGGAAACGCAAGTCGACCGAGTTTGTGACTTGGGGGCAGGTCGGTGCGTGGTTTGAACGCTATGCCCGCAAGATCGACAACCTCCCGATCCTGAACGTGGACCCGAAAATGCTGGATTACGGCATCTTTGTGGCCGACGGGCTCCGCCAGTCTGAAACCGCGATGAAAGGGATCGGCGCCAGGTCCGGCATGCGCAAGACGCAACTCCCCAACTTCTACACGACCAAGACTTGGGCCACGACCGTGCCGGTCAGTCGCTGGAGGACGGCTGTCGCGTACGGCTGGTCGTCGAAGGAAAACCTCGCCGCACGTGGGCAAGCCCAGGCAAAGAATTGGGGTTGGGTGCCTGGGGGCGATCCACGAGGTACGAGTGGCGAGCCCCCAGTTCCTGCAACTGGGGGCTCGCTGCACTCGACTCCAGGCACCCCAACACTTAGCCTTGACGGCCCGCTGTGCGTGACCCGCCCGGTTCAACGCTTTCCGACGCAATACAGGTGCCGCGTCGTGCGGATGAACAGCTGGCCGTGGGCGGCGGCGATGGACGAGCGGACAACTTCGCCGTTGGTCGGTTCGTCCATCGGGATCGAGCGGAGCAATTGCCCGTCGGCGGCGCGGAAGATCGTCACCTGGCCGTCGAAGTTGAGCGTGTACAGCTTGCCGTCGGCGGCCAGCGGCGAGGCTTCGTACTTGGCGTTGCCCGGCGTGGCGACCGTCCACTTGACTTTGCCGGTCCGCGGCTCGACCCGCGACAGGCACTTGCGGATGTCGCTGAGCACAAAGAAATCGCCGTCGTAGAACGCGGGCGTCGGCACGTCGCTGGAGACTTCTCGCGACTCGCGGCTGACCCAGGCCAGCCAGCTGTCATCCAGCGGACCGCTGCCGCCGGCTTTAACGGCATAGATGGGCTCGCGTTTCGGGGCGCAGGCCAGGATGATGCCGTCACCCGCGACCGGGGACGGGACCAGCCGCCAATGCGGAATCCGCTCGGGGTTCCACGTTCCCCAGCGCCACAATTCCCGGCCGGTCGCCGGATCGTGGCCGGTCAGCGCGTCACCGCCCGCGACCAGCAGTTGCGTCCCGCCTTCGAGCGGGTACGGAATCGGCGTCGTGAACGCCTCGCGCGATTCGGCGACCGCCTGGCTGGGCCGGACCTGCCGCCACAGCGTCTTGCCGGTCTGCGGGTCCAGGGCCAGCAGGTAGGATTCGTTGAACCGGCCCGCGACGCCGCGACCTTCGATCTGCTCGTCCCGCTGCAGGACCTGGATGTACAACTTGCCGTCCCACAGCAGCGGGCTGGTGCTGAACGTCCAGAAGAAGGCGAACGAGCCGTAGTCGTCGGCGAGGTTCCGCAGCCAGCGGCGGCGGCCGTCCAGGTCGTACGCGACCAGTTCGCCGCTGCCGTAGAAGAAGATCGCCGTCTGCCCGTCGGTGACGGGCGAGCCGGAGGCAAAGTTGCTGCGATTGTCCTTGCTGATGCCCTGGGCCACGTCGTGCTGCCACAGGATCTCGCCCGTCTTGCGGCTCACGCACACGGCTTGCAACATGTCCCGGGCCGAGTCCGTGCCGGTCAGCAGCACCCGCTCGCCCCAGACCACGGGGGTCGACGCAGCCACGCCGGGCATTGCCGTGCTCCAAGCGATGTTCTCTGTGCGGCTCCACTGGTCCGGCAGCCCCGTTTCGTCCGTCGATCCGTTGTAAGCGGGCCCTCGCCAGTGCGGCCATTCAGCGGCCTGAACCAAGCTTCCGCAAACCAGCCAGCAATACGCGAGCAGGAGACCTATTTTCACGAAAACCTCTTTCTTTGATCTGTCGGTGGTTGACGCCCAACTCGATACCCCAGGCAAAACGCCTCACGCTGTTTGGCAAATTAACGTCTGGCGCCGCGCCGGTCCAGACGCGCAAGCCGTTTTTCTTGGTGGAATGCGGAAGCGTCCGTCGCCGCTGGAGGCTCGCGGCACTCGACCCCACCGCGACACGCGCCAGCCGGACCAAGCCACGATCCCTCGGCAGTTCCCGAACCTTCCAGCCGCCGGGCAGGTCCGCAACCGTCCGCCGGTCACCCGTCCACCGGGAAGGCGTGGCCAGCGGCCAGGACCGGGGCTGGGGCGTTCGGCAGCACCGTAGCCCGAAGCGCGAGCGAGCGGGGGAACGGTCCGCCGCGGCTGGCTTCGACGGCGGGGCGAGGTCCGGAGCCGACCCCGCCCAGCGGCCGCGGGATTCCAACTCTTTGTCGAAATCGTCCAGCAGGATGTTCGCCAGCAACGGCGAAAGCGGACCGCCCGTGCATCGTGCCTTCGGTCGAGGGCGGCAGTTCGGTGTCGACCATGACGCCCGCCGGCAGGTAACGCCCGATCAGGGCCAGCAACCGTTTGTCGCCGACCTTCCGGGACACCCGCACCATCAGAACGTCGTGTTGGGCGCGATCGATCGGGTTTGTCTCCCGGGTAGATCATGGCCCGCAAGTGAACGTCGGCAGCATCCAGCAGTCTGCGAATGGCCACGGCGTCGAAGAACTTCTTGACTGAACAGAACGCGAACCCGGCCGATTTCGTTGCGGCCGATTTCGTTGGACAGCGCCACACGCCCCAGGGTTGCCGAAAGACGGTCCCGAACCTTCAACAGGTGATCCGGCCGGATTTCCTCCACTACGATATTGCTCCCCTGGATGGAGAGCAGCCGCTCGCAAGTGTCGGAGTGCTCTTGGTCCGTTTGGGCGGTAAGCTCGCCGGTCTCGACCAAGTGCTTTTTGTACGTCAAGAATTCGTTGCACAGGCCTTTTAGCACCATGCGGGCGACATTCGCCGGGCGGGGCGTCGGGCCTGCGAAAAGGTCGTCGCGCTGCTCAAGGTACAGTTTGAGCGAGGTTTCCGGCTCCTCCCACTTGCCGAAATAGTGCAGTTGGCCCCTGACTTTTTGCACCAACCGCCGGAATTTTGCGGAGTCAGCGGAAAATCGGGATAGGGTTTCTCTGGTTTTTCCCTACCCTGGTTTTTCCCTACCCGCTTTTCGACTCGATGCCGATAGATTAGATTTGTGGCTCATGGCAGCTACCTCGGAATTCAGCGGCTTAGGTGGTTGTCACGGACAACCGCTCGCCCAACGGGCGGCTGTCATTTCCCTGTTAAAATAGGCGGTTGGTTGTCAATACGGTTGTCAAAATGACAGCCAGCCGACAACCGGAAACGCGAAAATGCCGGAAAACGCAGGGAAGACGCACTTGGCGGAGTAGCTCAGTTGGTTAGAGCAGCGGAATCATAAAGTGTTTCCGCCCCTTTCTCGCCCGCCTGCCAGACACAAGAAAACACGGTGAAACACGGGGTTTTCTCGATTCTCGGCACTTCGCCACCTATCCGCAACAATAGGCATTTTCCGGGGGCCTCCGGTATCGCGATACCCGCGGCGTAAACGTGAACGGCCTTACAGGGTAGCCCGTGCGGGCGCGGGGCGGATGTAAACGGACAAGATGGCCGTTTACCCCCTTCTGTGTAGCCCGTGCGGGCGCGGGGCGGATGACTGAAACGGACAACTTGTCCGGTTCAGTTCCGGGTAGCCCGTGCGGGCGCGGGGCGGATCGCCACGACGCCCGATTGCCGGCCCACAGCTGCCCCAGGATGCGAGCGCAGAAAGAAAGCGGCTCGAATGTCGAACCGCTGGCGATGCGTCGTATTGCGGGCCCGATTGCCGCGGGGATAGGTGTCATCCCGACACTGGTATGTGTCCATTGACAACTACTGCCCGACGAATAACGGCTGGGGTTCCGATTCCATTTCGCGGATCAGCTCCAACGCCGCGAACATGGCCCGTCTTGGCGGCCGTGTCGGCGGCGGATGATGGAACAGACGGACAAGTTGTCCGTTT
>CAIYOB010001619.1 GCA_903927685.1 uncultured Planctomycetaceae bacterium | reverse complement strand
GTTGATGCTGGTGATGTCGCTCAAGTCCCGGCGCAGCAAGCTGAACTTCATCAGGTCGATCCGATAGACCCGCACGTTGCACGTCGGCACGTTGCGAAATGTCAGCTCCACCTCGCACGGCTTGCCCGGCTGGACCGTGACGACTTCGGGCAGCCGAATCGCCTGGCGGGCAAAGTACTCGATCGCCTGGCGAGCGTCGGCAAACCGGTCCTCGACGCGGGTGTACTCGCGAATCGCCGCCTCGGCTTGTCCCAAGCTGTGATGGATCTGGCCGGTGATGTAGATCGCTTGCCATTTGTTGGGGCTCTCGACCAGCCGGCCCGTGGTCTTGTCCTTGTGTTTCGCCTCCGCCACCTTCTGGCACATGTCCAAGGCCTGCTGGTGCGCTCCCAGCGCATAGTGGCAGTAGCCGATGATGTACCAGTAGCTGTCCAGGAAATCGCTGTCCGGATACCGCTCCGCATAACGGGCACACTGGGCGATGGCTCGGTCAAATTGCTCCAGATCCAGCAGGGCGTTGGCCAGCGCGAACGAAGCCTGATCCGCCGCTGGGTCCTCGGGAAACGCGGCCAGGAAATCATCCAGCCGCCGCCAGGCGTCCCGGATCAGGTCGACGCGGGTCAGCTTCTTCTCCCGCAGCTTGGCGTCCGCGGCGGCCTCGGGCGCTTTGGCGTACACGCGCTGGGCCAGCGCATAGGTCGCGGTGGCCAAGTAGGGTTCCGGGGGATACTGCTGCAGCAAGCTGCTCATCACGTCCACGCTGCGGAGGAACTCCTGCTGCGATTCCAGGAAACCGGCCACGCGGCTCTCGCGGAGGAAACTGGCCTCGACGGTGGCGCGGAACACCAGGTAGCTCCGTTCGTACTCGCCGATCTCGTGGTACGCGTCGGCGACTTTCAGCAGCTTGGCAAACGGGATTTCCAGTTCCGGGAACTTTTCGATGATGATCTCAAAGTACTTGACCACCAGACTCGGCGGGCCCTGCTGCAGGTGGATATCGAGCAGCATGCGAACGTTTTCCTTGTAGAACTCCGGCTTCAGATTCCATTGATTGAACAGCTCGTTCAAGTGCTTGGCCGCGACGGCCAAGTCGCCTTTCTCAAAATGCCGCCGGCCCAGTTCGTACAGTTCTTGCGGCGTCAAGCGATAGGCGTCGCCGCTGGCCGTTCCGGCGGCCAGTACGGCGAGCGGCCGCGGCTCGGACACGGCGATCTGGTCCGGCCGGAACGCGTCGCGGACCACCGTCGGGGCCGCGCGATACTGGCCGGCCACGTAGCCGTGGACATCGTAGGTGATCCGCGCGTGCTCCGGCTTGTTGCCCAAGTAGAACGTGATCGCGCCGGGCGAGATTTCAAACCGCTCGAACGGACCGCTGACCGAGTCCTCGACGACCGCGGCCCCGGCGGGTAGCGGTTCGGTCACGACCAGGTACGGCGTCTGCGGCGCATTGGCGGCGCTCAGGTTGCCCTGCCGCCAGATCCGCAGTTCAACGCTGCCGCGGCGGCCGACGGGCAACTGTGTGAGATCGTTGCGAAACTCGGCCACGCCGTCCATCACAGCCACGTCGAAGCCGCGCGGAACGGTCTGCCCATCCAATTCGAGCAGACCCGGGCCGACGTGCCTGGTGACTCGCCATTCGGCCGTCGTGCTCTTCAGTTGGTCGCCGGGCACGAAGCCGCCCAGGACGCACTGGTACGTGTACCGCCCGCGACCAGCCAACTCGAAGCGCACGCGTTGCTGGGACTGGTCGAGTTTCAGCAGGTCCGCCGGAATATCCAGGGTCTGCGTCGGGGCCGCCTGGTCGATCTCCAGTTCCTTGGCCAGGAAGTTGTTCACGTACACGTTCAGCTTGTATTTCTCGCTGTCGAACTGCGAACGGGCGAACCAGCGGCAGGCCGCCAGCATGGCCGGTCCGGTCGCTTTGTCGGGCGACCAGCGATGGCCCGTGCGATGAGCCATCAGCCAGTCGATTTGGGTCTGCAGTCTTGCGTCGGCCGGCGCCACCGCGTCCAGGCCGAGCGAGTAAATCGCCCGGACCTCGACGGGCGACAGGTTCCAGGAGACCTGGGCCAGCGAAGCGGGCTTCGCGCTCGGCGCAGATTTCGCAGCCGAGGCCGCCGGTTCGTCCCACGCCTGGTTGCCCAGCTGGGCCAGCAGTTCCTCGGCCGTCTGCTTGCGGTCCATTTCGGCAAAGGTCAAGGCGAGGTACGCCAGGGCGGCCGTCGACAGCGACGGCCGGTTGCGGTACAGGGCGTTGGCCAGCGCAAAGTCGCCGTGGCCGGCGACGGTCAAGGCGTGCAGCAGGACGACCTTCGTCTCGTAGTCCGTCACGGCCGCCTGGGCAACCTGAGTCTTGACGAAATTGACCGCCTTGTCGTACAGTTCGTCGGTGACGCGATAGCCGGCGGAGCGGGCCAAGTGGAGCGCCCATAGCGTGCGGGCCGAATGGTACGGATTGCTCGCGCAGCCCGCGGCCGCCGACCAACTCCAGCCGCCGTCGTCGTTCTGCTGCGAGACCAACAGGCTGACCGCGGCGCGGACGCGGGCGTCCAGTGCCTCGGCCTGCGCCCCGACGGCATCGCGGCTCAGGCCCAGCAGTCTTTGCAGGGCCAGCGCCGCCATCAAGTCTGCGGCGGTCGAGTCGCCGTCCGAGGCAAACCCGCGGCTGTCGGCTTGGCACCAGGTGGCCGGAGCCAGCACGGCGTCCAGCAGGCTGCGCTCGATCGTCGGCCCGATCACGATCTGCAGCCGTGGCGCAGCCAGTTGCATGCCGGCAGGCGACTGGACCACGGCCGCCGTATCTCCGGCCGCCGTGCCGCCGGCAAGCGCATAGACGGTCATGCCAAAGGGCCGCACGGCCGCCGTGCGGCGGACGACGTCGCGCTGCTGGCCCGCGGTCACCGTCAGTTCAAATTCCGCCACCGCATTGGGATCGCCCTGGCCAGCCGACTGGACAGGCAGTTGCAGCGTCAACGGGAAGCTCACCTCCTGGATACCCTTGGCGGTGACCGGCAGTTTCTTCGTCTCCGTCGTCGACTTGTCGCCCAGCCGCGTCGTCAGCGCGACTTCGATCTCGCCCTGATCGAAGGCACTGTTGTGAACGGTGGCGACGACCTCGGTCTTGTCGCCGTCGGTGTAGGCCGCAGCCAGTTTCAGTTCGCCGAACAGTTCCTTGCGGACTGCGAATTCCTCGGCCGCTTCGCCGCCCAACGTGTCTTGCGTGATGCCCTTGGCCAACAGCGACCAGCCGGTGGAGCGTTCCGGCAGCGTGAACGTCAGCGTCGCCTTGCCATCCGCCCCGGTGACCACCGCCGGGTTCCAATAGCCCGTCTCGTGCGGGGGCAAACCGGGCAACAGCACGGCGCCCGCCGGAGCGGCGGCTTTCAACTGGGCCAGGATCTTGCTCGCATCCCGGCCGCTGAGTTTCAGCTCGGACCAGGCGCCATCCTTGGTGATCACTGAGAACGTAGGGAGATTGACGGATGTGACTTCCGGCCGATTCTCCGGGACTCCGGCCGCCTGCTGGGCTGGCGCTGCCTCGCCACCGCCTCCCATTCCAGCCATGCCGCCCATGCCGCCGCCCATGCCGCCGCCCCAAGTTGCCGACCCGAAGGCCCCGCCGCCCATCGACTGGCCGAACGCAGTGCCGAGCATCGTCGCGGCATCAATTTCGGCAGCCGCTTCGAGCGGGGCACTGGCGTTTCCCGCTCCCGGATCCCCGAACGCGTCGACCCCAGCGCTGCGGTCGTGAGCCGCGGCGACGCTGGCTTCCTCCGCGCCAAAGTCCCCCAACTCGGCCAATCGCCGCGACTCTTCCTCGGCAACCGCCAGGCGTTCCGTTTCCGCCAGCAGCCGCGGATTGATGGGCTTGGTCTCGGGGCGATAGTCGAACGTGATGCTGGCGGTCGTGCGGACGGCCGGCTCACGCGCGGCGCTGCGGAAAAAGTCGCCGATCGCCGGGATCGTCGCGGGAAAGCGGTTCAGCAACGCCTGTTCGACCATGGCCAGACTCAATTCGGCCGCCACCGGCTTGCCTTGCGGATCGGTCGCCGTCAGCGTGACTTGGACCTCCTCGCCGGGGCGGAGCGGCGTTTTGTCATCGGCCCCGACCCGCTGGATCTGCACCGCGACTTTCAGATCACGCTCGACCTGGAACGGGCTGGATGCTTCGTGGAACCGTGTCGGCGGATTCTCGTCTTCCCCCTCGTCGTCAGCGCCGGGTTTCGCCTGCGGCGCTTGGCGCACGTCGGTCATCACGCTGACGACCAAATCAAAATTCGGTGCCAGCTGGGCCGTCATGGGCACCGCCAGCTTGTTCTCGCCGTTTTGCAGCTGCACCAGCTGGTAGCTCAGGATCTTGGCGCCCTCGAACGTCACCAGCGCCAAGGCGGGCTGCTCGCGCCAGTGCAGCCGCAACTGGGCCGTGTCGCCGACCTTGTACGTGTGCTGGTCGGCCAGGATCCGCAACCGCTCGTCGTCCTTGTCGTCGCTGATGCTGATTTCGACGTCCGTCTCGATGGTGTTTTGGAAGCGATCCACGCCGCCGATCCGTAGCGTGTAGGAACCGCCTTCGTCCAGCTTCAGCGTCTGGCGAGCCACGCCGTCCGTGGCCGTCTTCAGTTCGTATTTGCCGACCGAGACTTCGCCCCGCTGGCCGTCGACCTCGGTGTGCCGCAACACGTCGACCGCCAGTGGCTGGGCGATCGGCTGGCCCTCGGCATCCGCGGCGGTGACCTTCAGCTCGAACGTCTCGCCGGCCAGGTAGACATCGCGGACGGTCTGGGCCGACAGCGAGAAGCCTTGGGTCGACAGGTAGTAGACCTGGTGCGTCGCAAGATTACGTTCCGGCATTTCGGCGGTCAGCACCAGTTCCTGGGACTCGCGAAACTCGCGGGTCTCGAGTGCGAAGTGGATTTCGCCGACATCGTCCGTCTGGGCGGTCGTCACGCGTCCGTCTGCTAGGCTGTAGCGGATCTCGCGGCCGGCCAACGGCGTGCCGTAGTAGTAGGCGGCCCGGATCACGCCTTCGATCTTCTCGCCGCGATAGTACACCTTGCGTTGCGCCTCGATTTCCAGCTGGACGGGTTCCAGCTGATAGTCGTGGACGGCAAAGCCGCCTTGATAGTTCTCTTTGTCCTCCTCGTCATGGACCAGGATGCGGCAGTTGCCTGCGGCGGCAGCGGCGGGCAGCAGGAAATGCGTGTGGAACGAGCCGAAATCGTTCAGCGGCACGGCCGCATCGTGGATCAGCCGATTGCGGCCGTCGTACACGTCGACGCGATACGCCTTGCCCTTGTCCACCGTGTACGCATCCCCGGACACCTTGCGGATCACGCCGCGGACATGAACCACCTGGCCCGGACGGTAAGCGGGCCGATCGGTGTAGATGTAGCCCCTGTCGCTCAAGCCTTGGGCGACCTCCAGGCCGTCCAGGTCGACCGCGTTCGAGGCCATGTGGCCGTCGGCCACGGCGAAGATGCGGACGTCCGCGCTGGATTTCAACGCCTCGAACGACTTCTGGAACACCCCGTCGTCGTTCGTTTCGCCCTCGCCGAACACCTGCGTCCCGTCGGACAGCAGGATCCGAGCCTGGGGCCACGGCTGCCCGGTGCGGAGATTCTCGGCAAACACGAACACCTCGTCGCGGGAACTCTTAACCACGATGTCCAGGTCGCTCTGTAGCACCAGCGTCGTGGCTTCCAGCGTCTGGCTGCTGACGGTCACGGCCATGACGCCGCGTTTGGCGTCCGCCGGTAGCGGCACCGGGACGCGGCTCTCATGACGCTGGTACGCCTTGTAATCGGGGACTTTGAACTCGAACGTCTGGTCCGGATCGATCAGCGCGATGTCCAGCGCTTCCACGCCGCGGGCCTCGTGCATCTTGCGAAAGTAAGTCTCCATGTCCACCGCGTAGACCCGCACGGTGACGGACTCCAGGTTCCGCGTGACCAGCTTCAACTGCGGCACCTCGTCGCTACGAAAGACGCGCTCGGTGGCGATCGCCATCGTCTTGGCGGTCAGCCGGGCGATCCGCCGCTGGGCCTCCGCGGCGGCCTGGCCCCAGTCCAGCTTGCGGTACTCGGCCAGCGCCTCGTCCAACTTGCCGAGTTTCTCTTCCAGCGTGCGGGCGACCAGCAGTTGGGCGCGGGACGCTTCCTCGGTCTTGGGATACTTGGTCACCAGCTGCCGCCACTGACTGATCGCGGCGTCCCATTGCTCCTCGGCAAAGCTCATCTGGCCGAACAGGAAGGCGATGGCCCGTCCACGGGCGTCCAGCGGATACTTCGCCAGGAACTCGGACCACAGCTGCCGGGCCGCAGCGTAA
The DNA here is from genome assembly GCA_903927685.1 of uncultured Planctomycetaceae bacterium. The sequence continues at coordinate 73 of CAIYOB010001619.1, read as the reverse complement.
TCCTTGCGTTGGTAGCGATCGACCGCCTTGGCGTATTCGGTATTGACGATCTCCCGTTGCACGGTATTCCAGG
>CAIYOB010001618.1 GCA_903927685.1 uncultured Planctomycetaceae bacterium | reverse complement strand
GGCTGGCTCAATAGCAGCCTGCGGGTGACGGCGCCAGGACCGTTTTCGCTCGATGACCTGGCCTTGAGCATTGTCCAGCGGTTGCAGCAATCGCTGGCGGCCATCGCCGCCGAACCCGCGCATCTGAAGACGATCGGCATGTCGGAAGGTCACCACGGAGTGGCGAACCTCGTCAGCAGCGACACGCCTGCCGCGCTCTCGCTGGCGTCCAACTTCCGCACGCGCCAGGCAGACGTGATCGTGAATGCCCGCGTGGCCGTCGATCCGCAAGTCTTGGCGGAGCACGTCGAGGGGGCCGTACGAGCAGCCTGCCAGTCCGCGAGCGCCACACCGAAGTTCCTGCAGACACAGAGCTTTCGTCCCGGTCGTCCGAATCCTACCTACCGCTACGTGGATGCGGTCTGATTGGCGCTGAGGTGAGCATCATGAAACTGCCCGCGTGGTTCGTCGGTGAATTCTTCGGCACTTTTCTGCTGGTGTTCTTCGGCTGTGGCGTCGTCTGCACGTCGGTCACGACCGGCGCTCAGGCCGGCGTGTTCCAGGTGGCGATCGTGTGGGGGCTGGGCATCACGACGGCGATCTACCTGTGCGGCGCTTTGAGCGGCGCGCACTTAAACCCGGCCGTTACCGTGAGCATGGCGGTCTGGGGTGGTTTCCCCAAGCCGCGCGTGGTGCCGTACATCGTGGTGCAGTGTCTGGGCTCGTTCGCCGCAGCCGCCGTCTTGTACTTCGTGTTCGGCGACGCTTTGCGCGCCTACGAGCGAGGCCACGGCATTCAACGCGGCCGGACCGGCAGCGAAGCGACCGCGATGGTGTTCGGCGAATTCTATCCGAATCCGGGCGGGCAGCCGCTGACCGCCGAGGCCCGTCAACGGATGTCCTCGCTGGCGGCCTTCGGCGCGGAGGTCATCGGCACGGCCGTGTTGCTGCTGGTGATCTTCGGCGTGACCGACGAGCGGAACAGGTCGCGGCCGCAGATCCTGACTGCGGTCACGATTGGTCTGACGGTTACGCTGCTGATCTCGCTCCTGGGGCCGTTGACGATGGCCTGTTTCAATCCCGCGCGCGATCTCGCTCCGCGGCTGTTCTCTTCGCTGGCTGGGTGGGGCAGCGTGCCGTTTCAAGTTAACGGCCTCGGCTGGTTCACCGTTTATGTCTGCGCGCCGTTGCTGGGCGGCTTGCTGGGCGGCGCGGTGTATCGGCTCTGCTTCCAGCGGGCGTATCCGACGTGACCGCTCCGCCACCCGTGCCCGCGGCACCCGCATGAGCGATGCCGTCGGCGACGACCGGGGTGGAAATGTCGGCATGGAAGCGGCTAACCGGCTCGTCGACAAACCACAAGAACTCGCGCCTCTCACGGCACCATGACACACCGGCCCACGCCCAACGTGGTGAGACGCAAGGCAGTGTGCCATTTCAGCTGCCGCGCTTGACAGGCTGCGGGGCCGGTTTCCAGCCGAACAGTTCCCAGTATTGTCGATCCAAGGCGTACACATCGAGCGCTCCCCGGGCAGGGTCAAGCGAAGCGGGCAGCACGCCGAAACGCTGCAGCTCCCTGACGTACTGCGGCCGCGGGCGGAAGCCCGGCATGTCGAACCGTTTGATTTCTTCCAGCCGGCGTTGGCCGGCCTCGCACAGGGCCAACAACGTGCGGTAGTCCGGATCTTCGGGGCCGGACAGCACGGCCTCGCCCGTTTCTACGGGGGCGTCCGCCGCCCGGCACAGGCCATAGCCGCCGGCAGCTCGCGCCAGGGGCGCCAGGAGGACCAGCGACTTGTCCGGCCGGCTGAGGTTGAACACGATGTGGCGGCTGTGCCGCAGTCGCGGATCGTTCATGTCCGGAGCCCAGAAGCTCAAGCCGATCTCGTCCGACAGCGACCGGGGGATGGGGCGTTGCTTCTCCTGATGGCAGCCCGTACAGCGGCGGGCGAAAACGTCCTGGGCCGCTCGGGTCTCCGGCCAGTCCGCGTCGTTTTCCAGCGTTTGTTGGTTCTGTTGATAGCCACCGATCATGCCCGTGCCCAGCGCGGCGTAGGTCCCGGGATACGGCGCGCCGGCATCCAGCCAGAGTCGCACCGTCTGCCGCTCGACGGGTGACAACCGGACCTCGTAGTGGGACGGGCCGAGCTTTTGCATCAAGGCACTGCCGCCGCTGCCCAGGGCGCGCGGCGGATAGTTGCTGCGGGCGTAGTTGCGGCCGTCCGCCACTTGTCGCCAGACGACCAGGCTGTAGTAGCTGTGCGAGAACATCGGCCCGCGGTCACCTGTAAGGATCACCCCTCCCTCGCGTTTGTCGTAGTCATGGCACGCGACGCAATGCCGGTCCAGGACCGGCTGAACGTCGCGGGGAAAGTCGGGCACGTCGGGCGCGCCTGGAATCGGCTCGATGCGGCTGGGCGCCCGGCGAGCCGCCAGGGGAGTTTGCCCTGTCGACGCCAGCGGCGTTACGGACCGCTGTGTGTGACAGCCGACGCAGCCCAACGTCTCGCCGGGACCGACCCCGGTGAAGCTCTGCATCCGCTTGACGGCCAGATCCTCGCCGTCCAAGGCGACAAAGAACAGGCTGCGCAAGGCGGGTGCCTCGAAGTACGCCGAGCCGTCGGCTTCGACGGGCACAGTGCCGAGGATGCGCTCCAGGGTGAACGTGCCAACATAGCTCAACGGGTCCATCCCGCCCGTGAAGTTCACCGGCTTGGGGAGACTCTCGAGCACCAGCAGCTTCTTGATTTCGCCAGGCTTGACACCGGCCAGATTGCGGCCGACGTACACGTTGCTCAACAGGTAACGGCCGGTGGAGCGGGCAAAGTCCACGTGCGGTGAGAGGGTCGGTTCGAGGCTCCGCGGCATCAACGGTCGCGGTTCGTGGAGCCAGACGCCGCCGAATTCGGGCGGCAGCGTGAACAGCGTGTGGATCGATCCTTGCCCGTTCATCAGCACGAGCGAATTATCGCGGGCCACAAGAAAGGTGTCTTCGGTCACTGCCCACGGGTCGCGGAAATCGGCCGTGCGGCTGAGGTTCTGCAGGGACGGCAGGTGGTCTGGCCCCCGCTGGACGTTCAACGTCGAAACGAAACCCGCGTGTTCCGTTGCCCCGTGGCCTGGCGAGCGGATCAGCACGACCCGATCCGTGCCGGGGATTGGCCTGGCGTCGATATACACATCGCCAGGGTGCAGGTTCCCGAAGGCGACCGTCTGGCCGGTCCCGTCGGGATTCATGGTCCACAGATGGTGGTAGTGGACCTGCGAGCGGTCGACGTATTCCCAACGCGTGTAGAGAATCCGGCCGTCGGGCAAAGGCCAGGGCGTGTTATCCTGCTCCAGATTCGCGGACAGCTGCCGGACGTTGCGGCCATCCCCATCACAGCGATAAATGCTGGCGACCTGCGTCAACCAGCACTGCACCCAGCGGCGGGCTCGTGCCGAGACGAACACCATCCCACCGTCCGGCAAACAGCTCGGTTCGATGTCGTCATACGAACCGTCGGTCAGTTGTTCCAACCCGCTGCCATCGGCCTGGATCTGCCACAGGTGATACGTGTCGGACCCGCCGCGGCGATAGGAGAAGACGATGCGCCGGCCATCGTAATCGACGCACGGGTCGCGGACCGCCCCATCAGGATCGTCCACCAACACGGTCAGCTTGCCCGTCCCAAGGCTCAGCTTGCACAGTCGGCCGCCCTTGCCGTAACACTTTCGCCCGGCATCCGGCGAGAAGTAGCCAAAGTTGGCGTACCAGTGCTCCGGAATGACGCTGCGGACGGCGAAGACAATCTCGCCCACTCCGGCAAGTGGTCCGGCCAACGCCTCCTGAGCCCAGGCATCCGCAACTTGCACATCCGTCGGCGGCTGGTCGCCAGAGGGCTCGGCGCGCGCCGGACCGATCGCAACCATCAGGCAGGATAGTAGCATCAACAGAGTGCATGCATTCGTCTTCATGGCGATGCTTCCTCAATGTGGCGTGCGGCGCCGACTGGGTGACTGCTGGGCGCAAATGGCGTTGAGTTTACGGTGTGGGGGGGCACTGTTGGCTTCCCCGCCGTGTCGGTTGGAGCGATGCGATCTTCGCGAGCCAGTCTTCGCAATGCCTGTCGGAGGGTCGGCTTTCCAGGGCGCATTACCCTACCACACTGCCGAAACAGCGAAAAGCCGGATTCCTGGTCGCCGATCCTCTCGGCCGAGGGCCGCAGCACGACTACTTGACGCCACCCCACACTCCGTCTGGTAAAATGTGCGGTGGGTAATGGGAATCTGCTTGGAAACCAGATCGCGACCATGTTCTCTTGCGGGAGGGAAGCAATGCATTGTGTCACCAGAAGGCAGATGCTTGGGACCATCAGTTTGGCCGCGGGGGCGGGTTTCTGGTCGGGCTTCAGCAACGACTTGCACTCGGCACCACAGGCCGAGAGCAAAACAGCACCGGTGTGGAACTACACCCAACTCGACGAGGATTCCGTTGCCGCCGAGGCCTACCGGTTATTCGCGGATGGCGGCTGCATGTACGGGCTGTTCGGGGCCGTGGTGACGGGACTCGCCAGGAAGCTGGGCGAACCGTTCGCGTCCTTTCCGTTGCACATGATGCGGTACGGGGCGGGCGGCGTCGGTGGCTGGGGTTCTTTGTGCGGGACGTTGAATGGCGCGGCGGCCGTGATTGGGCTGGTTGAGCCAGACAAGCAGCGGCGAACACAACTCGTGGGAGAGGTGTTCTCCTGGTACGAAACAACCGCACTCCCCGTCTACACTCCGCAGGGGCACGACAATTCACCCACGCTTGCCCGCAGCGTTTCTCAGTCCGTGTTGTGTCACGTGTCCGTTCACCGTTGGTGCGAAGTTGCCTGCTGCGATGTGGAGAGCGACCAAATGAAGGAACGCTGCCGACGCTTGACCGCCGATGTGGCCGCCAAGACAGTAGACCTGCTTAACCGGAGTCTTCAGGGCACATTCAAATTCGCTGGCCCTGCAACTGAGGTGAAATCCTGCCTTGCCTGTCACGGCAAAGACGACCAGGCCGATGCGTTTGGGACGATGCGGTGCAACGCCTGCCATCCGTTGCCGAAGGATCACCCAGAGGACAAGTGAGGCCTCGACGACGACCAACCGCCGGCGAATCCGTTCCTGGCACACTGTCGCGTCTTGCCCCGCGGAAGGGCACCCACCGTGAGTTACCTTTAGCCTGCCGTGCCCATCAAGTCTAGTGCGTTGTCCAAGCTAAGAATTGGGGTTGTGTGGCTGGGGTCGAGCCACGAGGTACGAGTGGCGAGCCCCCAGTTTTTGCCTCTGGGGGCTCGCTGCACTCGACCCCAGGCACCCCAACATTCAGCCTGGACAACGCACTAGTAGGAATGCCAGCAGATTTGCTGGCCATCAACCACTAATCGTCGCCGAGCTCCGAATGGTTGATGAACGGTGGGCCGACGAGGCACTGAGCCAGGGGCGAAAGGCCGCCACCGCTGGCCTCTGAGCATCGCCATTGTCAGGTGGCCGAACGGGATTGTTTTTCGAATCGCCAGTTGACTTACCGGCAAGTGGTGCCGGTATAATCAGGCGAGTATCGGGAGTGGTGTTCGCCAACTCCGTTTGCCCTGTCTCTTGGGAGGTTCGAAACATGATCTCTGGCCGACGCGTTCTCGGGAAGTCCTTCGAGTTGCTGCTGGCCCTCGCTATCGGCGGGGCTGTCACAAGTGCCTTGCCGATCCCGGCCGCGGAGAGCGCGGGCGACCGGCCCGGGACGGCGTCGGCCGCGGACCTGGGTTCCCTGCTGCAGGGGCTGGCATCGGCCTTGGGCCTGGCGGATTCAGGGGCCGCCGAAGATGCCACCGAGAAGCAAGAACAGGAGATGCAGAAGACGCTCGAGGAAGCCCAGTCCGCCTACGAGAAGGAGCAAAAGGAGTTGCAGGACAAGCTCCGCAGCGATCCCCCAGTGGAAGCCGTCGCACGAACAATTGCGGGTGATCAAGGTGGGCGAGCAGGCCCAGAACCGGACGGTCAACAACTTCTGTTTGAACAAGGACGGCAACTTGTTGGTCTGCTGTGGGAGCAGGCCCGTGGCGGAAGTGCCGACTCCT
>CAIYOB010001617.1 GCA_903927685.1 uncultured Planctomycetaceae bacterium | reverse complement strand
TGTTGTTTGCCACCGAGCGGGACGAGATTCCGCGGCGGGCCTTGCGGTTCTTCGCCGAACCGCCGGCCCGGCACGCCTTGCCGCCGCTGGCCGGCCGCCTGCGGGCCGGCCGCAGCGAATCCGGATTCGTCGTGCCCCGACCGCGGCCGCTGGCGGAGCCGATTCGCGAATTGCCGGTGACCGCGTTCCGGGATTACCTGGCCTGTCCGTACCGCTTCTATCTGCGGCGCGTCCTCAAGCTGCAGACCGCGGACGACGACGCCGAGGAGCTGGACGGCGGACGGTTCGGCTCGCTGGTCCACGAGGTGCTGCGGCAGTTCGGTCTGGGGGCCTCGCGGGATTCGACGGACGCGGAGGAAATCCGCCAGCAACTGCGCGAACTCTTGCAGCAGGCCACGGCGAACCAGTTCGGCCGCCACCCGCTGGCGTCGGTCCAGGTCCAGCTGGAGCAACTGCGGCTGCGACTGGACCGTTTCGCCGACAGGCAGGCCGAACGAGCGGCAGCGGGCTGGCGGATCGAAAGCGCCGAGGGCGAGGGGCGCGAGCACACCGATGCCGTTTTGGATGTTGGGGGCAGGCCCCTGCTCCTGCGGGGACGCATCGATCGGATCGACATCCACGCCCAGACGGGGCAGCGGGCGATCCTGGACTACAAGTCTGCCGATTCGGCCAAGACGCCGGAAAAGGCGCACCAGCGGGGCGACCAGTGGATCGACCTCCAGTTGCCCCTGTATCGGCACCTGGCCCGCAGCATGGGGATCACCGGCGCGGTGCAACTGGGCTACGTGCTGTTGCCCAAGGATGTGGACCAGGTCGAGTTCTGTATGGCACAGTGGACGGACGAGCAGTTGAACGAAGCCGACGACATCGCCCGCCAGGTGGCCAACCACATCTGGCACGAAGATTTCTGGCCGCCGACCGACCCCGCCCCCGATTTCTCCGAGGACCTGGCCGCGATCTGTCAGGACCAGGTATTCGAAAAGCAGCTCGGTTAGGACCGGCGTCTAGGGCATTGGGAACTCGAAGCGGCTGCCGGCGTGGCAGGTTGTACAGCGGCCCGGGAAGGCGTTCCACAACGCCGCGGTTGCGGCCATGCCGGTGCAGTGGCCCGGGGCCAGCAGCCGGATATCCCACGTCCGAAACGCCGCGACGGTCCGGTTCAGACGTTCTTCCGCTGCGGCCAGCAAGTGCATTCCGCCCAGCACGGCGTGAATCGGCTTGCCGCCCGTCAGTTGGACGATGTACCGCAGCGTATTGACGACGCCGGAGTGGGCGCATCCCAACAGGACGACGATTCCGTCGCGGGCTTCGAAGAACACAGCTTGGTCATCGACCAATAGGTCGGGCTGAGCGCATTCGGCGTCCCGAAAGAACGGCCCCCCCGTGTCCTCGAAATCCGTGACTCGGGGCACGGGGCCGGTCACGAACAGTCCCCCCAGCACGGGCGTCGGGGACACGGTCTCCACCAGGGCTCCGCGGTGCTGGTCCAAGGCCCGTTCGCTGGCCGGTGGGATACCGATTGGCCGCGACGTGCCGTCTCGGTTGCGGGCGAATTTGGGTTCCCGGGCGGCCCGGTGCATGAAGACGGGCGGGCGATTCACGCGCAGCGCGTCCGCCAAGCCGCCGCTGTGATCGTAGTGCCCGTGACTCAAGATCACCGCGTCGGCTTGATGCAGCGGTACGTCCAGCTTGAACGCGTTGGCCGCCAGCACAGTGCCTTGCCCCGTGTCCAGCAGCACCCGCTGGC
>CAIYOB010001616.1 GCA_903927685.1 uncultured Planctomycetaceae bacterium | reverse complement strand
TTGTCCAGTCGGGGCCCAGTGCCTGGTTGACTTGGGCGGACGGGTATCAAGGCGACCTGCGGTACAGTGCGAAGAACGCGGGGCGAACGGCGACCTGGACGTTCACCGATCTGCCGGCCGGCACGTACCGGGTGTCGACCACGTGGGTCCGGAACTCGAACCGGGCGACCAACGCCCCGTACACGATCAGCGACGGGGGCGGGACGGTACTGGTGAACCAGGAGTTGGCGCCGAACCATTCCTCGTTCACGTGGCTGCTGGAGTCGGGCAAGTACTTTGCGGACCTGGCGGCGGGCGTCGCGGTGTCGGACGGGACGCTGGTGGTCTCACTGACGGACGTGGGGGCCAACGAGTACGTGGTGGCGGACGCGGTGCGGATCGAACGGCTGTCGCCGCTGCTGGCGTCGGCTGGGGCAGAGAGTCCGCAGGCGGCGGCTCCGGCGTTGGAGTCCGTACCGGCACAGACCGTGGCCCGGGCGATCGCGCACTGGGCGTCGGCGGACCCGGCGGCAGCGGCCAAGCTGGGTACGGCGACGATTCTGGTGGCGGATCTGCCGGAGCGGCATTTGGGCTTGGCCTCGCCGGTCACCAACACGGTGTGGCTGGACGCCGATGCGGCGGGGTATGGGTGGGAATTGGGCAGTGGTCATTCATCACTGGCCACTCGTCAGTTGTCGTCGCGTGGGGAGCGGGGAGCTGAGAGCTGGGACCGAGGGGCCGGCGCGGAAGGCGGCGTCGATTTGTGGCACGTGCTGACGCACGAGTTTGGGCATCTGCTCGGGTTGGACGACCTGGACGCCGGGCAGCATGCGGGTGAGCTGATGGCGGGCGAGTTTTCTCCGCAGCCGTGGCACGTGCCGGTGCTGTCGATCCCCGGGGTGCGGCGGCTGGAGCTGTCGGAGTTGGCGTGGGATGGCAGCGAGTTGCGAAATCTGGGACCGTCGCTTACGACCGCGAGCGATGCTGACCGGCCCTTCGCGTCCGGTTCTCCGGTGACGAGCTTGGCCAGCCGGCAGGCTTCCGAGGCGGCCTTGCTGGCTTGGGCAGCGGACGACGACGAGGTCGACGACGAGTTCTCGACGGCCCTGCGGCGGGATGACGAAGACGAGCACACGGGGCGCGTGGACCGGGTGTTCGAGGCGTCCGGCGACTGGGACCTGGCCCCGCTGGCCTGGGCGACGGACAACCGGCCGCGCGGCGCTGCCTCGCGATAAGTGACAGCGGGCGTCAGCCCGTCAAATGCCTTTGGCGAACGGCGGGCGTAGGCCCGTCCGACGTTCCGGCCCGCACGGTGAAGAACCATCGGCGGGCTGACGCCGCGCCGTTCGCCGAGCAGTGGGGGTGTTCCCTGTTCACGCCTACCTCATGGCTCGTCCCGTGGGGATCATCTCGTCGCACATCTTCTGTGCGAATCCTCGCTGCTCCCACCACTGCCGGCCATTTCTCCCCGCGATTGGCCAGCATCAGGGGCAAGAAACAGGGGGCAAGGGGCAATATCCTGCGCCAGTGACCATATTTGGCTGCTCTCATTCGCTCTCAGGGCGACGGATTACGGATTAGGTCAGGAGCTTAAGTTAATACTGCTATATCTGTTACGATCCGAACCTTCCTGTGCCGATCCGTTTTGGCCCATGAATTGCTGTCTCCGGGCCGCTCATGGTAGTGCGCATCACCAGAACGAATTCGGACGCAAGCACGGTCTTGCGAGTGGATGGGTTACTGCAGGCGGCGGACGTGGATGCTCTGCACCGTGAGTACCGCACGGCGAGCGGGCATGTGACGTTGGAATTGTCCGAGCTGCGCTCGGCCGATTCGCACGGAGTCGAGGCGATTCACGAGTTGGTCTCGCTCGGTGCGCGGTTGCGGGGACTGTCGCCCTACCTGGAACTGTTGTTGGGCACCAGTCGGGCGACGGCGTTTCCGTGCGCTTCCGGAACGTATCGTCCTCCGGCCTTTGCCACCGTCTCCCTTGATGATCCTCACCCCCCCCCCCAGACGACGTCAACCGCCGATCCGCGGCCGGCGAATCGGCCAGCGTGACGGCGATCAGGCCTTCCGCCGCCTGCCTGGCAGGCCCGGAAGGCGGACCTTCGAGTTCAGTGAACATCCACCGACGTTGCATTACGTGAATCTTCCCGTCTTTGCCCATGGCGAGATTTTTTCCCAGGAGAACCTTTGATGGTCGCCGCTCTAGCCCGCCGCGTTGCCCGCAAATCCCGTCGCCCCAGCCACCGCATGATTTCCCGGGAGGCACGCCGCAGGCTGTTCATCGAATCATTGGAAGACCGGCGGCTGTTGGCGGGATTGGATGAGTCACTGGTCACTGAGCACTCGTCACTCGTTACTGGTCACTCGTCACTGGTCACTGGACCTTCGGCGATGACCAGGGACCAGGGACCAAGGACCACTGACTACGCATCCGTGCGTCGCGAGTTAGTGATCATCGACGCGGCTGCGCCGGACTACCGGCAACTGGTCCAGGACGTGATTGAGAATCCGGAGGGGACGCGGCAGGTCGACGTGTTGCTGATCGACTCGGCCACCGACGGGGTGGCGGCGATGGGGCAGATTTTGGGTCAATACCGCGACTTGGACGCCGTTCATCTCATTTCGCACGGTTCGCCGGGGCAAATCCGCCTGGGGAACGCCGTCTTGTCGGCCCGGACGTTGGCCGCGTACGGCGACTCGATCCGCGGCTGGGCGGGCGCGTTGAGAGCCGACGCCGACATTCTGGTCTACGGCTGCGACGTGGCCGCCGGGGCGGCTGGTGCGAGCCTCGTGGACCAGTTGGCGGCGTTGACCGGCGCGGACGTGGCGGCCAGCGACGACCTGACGGGCCAGGCGGCCCGAGGCGGCGACTGGGAC
>CAIYOB010001615.1 GCA_903927685.1 uncultured Planctomycetaceae bacterium | reverse complement strand
CAGCCGGTCGATGTGCTCGACCAGCCACGCCCGGCACGCCGGATCACCCAGTTTCAGCAGGCCGCCGCCGGTGCCCCCGTAGATCCACTCGGGGTGCTTCTCCGCCAGGTACGTCCCCGCGTGCACCCGCTCCGGTTCGAACCAGACGATCGTCTTGATCCCCCGCTCGCGGCACCAGTCGCTGACCTGGCGGATCCCCTTGGGCCAGCGTTTGGGTTCGACTTCCCACGTGCCCGTCTGTGGCCAGCCGACCGGATCGCAGGGATACCAGCCGGCGTCCTGCCACCAGTAGTCCGGCTGGATCCGCTCCTCCAGGTACCGGCGCAGGAAGTGCAGTTCCTCGGCCGCGTTGGTGATGATACCGGGATAGTGGTTGCCGTTGCAGGCGGAGATCATGGGGGCGAGCGGTTTGCCGCCGGGCCGCGGCAGATTGTGCGCGATCATCCAGCGCCGCCAGACGTTTTGGGCGTCGCTCCAGTCGCCGTCATAGAACTGCAGCACGACCAGCGGACTACGGATCTGTTCGCCGGGATGCAGCGTCAAGTGCGTCAGTTCCTGGCCGCCGCACACGCGCAGCCCGTGGTGCCCGTCGCGGACGAAATCCGCGGCCCACTGGCCCGGCCAGCCGATCGCCGCGATCACGCCCCCGCCGCCGGTCTGGAGATTGAAATACGGCAAGTCGCTGTTGGTCGGCCGGCCGCCTTGGGTCGTGATCCGCTTGATCTGGCCGGCGCCCAGCACGGTCTCCAGCGGCTGGTAGTCGTTCGCCGCGCACGGACTGCCGACGAAATGGTGCAGGAGGAACTCGCCGTCGCCGCGGCGTGGAAACGTGGCATCCAAGGGGCGGATGTCGGACAGGATCGGCGTATCGGCGCTGCCCGTGTTCTGGAAGTACAGTGTCCACTCCAGCGTTGGAAAGTCTGCGTACTCGACGATCACACAGCGGACTGCGAGGCCGGTCTGCGGATCGGTGTATGTTTGCGTCCGTCGCGTGCGCCCGCCGCACAGCGGTTCGGTGCTTTCGGCAAACGTCCAGCCGCCCAGCAACTGGTCGGACGTCCGGTCGCCGTAGACGAACGAAAACGGCGGCGTTGCGGCCGCCGCCCGCTCGCACGGGCCAGCTGCGTGCAGCGGCAGATCACCCAGCCACACTTCGCCGCCACCGGCCAGCGTCACCTTGGCGTCCGCCCATGTGGCCTGGTCGCTGTTGATATTGTCGCCGGCACAGCTCACGGCGATGGTGAATTCCGTAGCTCCTCCCAGCTCGACCTGCACCGGGACGCCCGGCTCGCCGCGGTGCATCACCGGCGAGCGGAACCGCGGCTGGCCGCCGACATGCACGAGGAACTCCGCGCTGCCACCCGAATAATCTCCGTTCGTGTCGATTCCGACCGTGGCGGTGAAGATCTGGCCCGCAGCGGGGAGCCGGACAAGGATCTTACTGATCGCGTGGCAATACAGGCCGCGGGCGAACGTGGCCGCGCCGATCCGCAACGGCTGGCCGTCGCGGCCGTTCTGCTGCACCGGCCCGTAGTTTGACAGCACAACCAGCCCCGGCGGCTCCCGCTCGGCGGCCGGCGGCGCCGTGTCCGGCAGACCGCGGACCGGCTGCCAATGCGCCGCGGCCCACTGGCGTGCCGACTCGATCTCGGCCGGCGTTGACGCCGCGGCGTCCGCCTTGGCGAGCGGCGTTCCGACCATGGACAGCACGGTCAAACACACAACGCATGTCTTCACGGCAAGCTCCTCTGGCGTGTCGATGTCCGGATCGTCATTGGCCCGAAACCGCCCGCCCTCTCCTGAGCTGCAGGGTCGGACCGAATGGCACTGCCGGCTGTCAGCGTAGGGTTCGCGGCATGGGCCGGCAAGGTGGGAGGTCGGGATCGCACCGCTTCGAAGATGCGAGTGGCCGGGGTCGAGCGCAGCGAGCCCCCGGAAACTCAGGCTCCTGGGGGCT
>CAIYOB010001614.1 GCA_903927685.1 uncultured Planctomycetaceae bacterium | reverse complement strand
GGATTGCGGGAACACCGTTTCCGCATCCCTCGTCGGCCGAATCTCGCACCCTCGCGGCAATCCGAAACACCGTATTTTCAAAGAGCTAAACTCGGTCTGAGTTTTTGCACCATACGGCCGTAACGCAAAACGCCGCAAGCGGTTCTGCTTGCGGCGTCAACAGTTAAGTCAGTGCTCCGAGAAGTATCCCCGACAGGATTCGAACCTGTAACCTTCGGCTCCGGAGGCCGACGCTCTATCCAATTGAGCCACGGGGACTCGTCGTTCGCGTTAAGATAACATTCCGTTGGACGCAAGGGAAGCGGGGAACGGCGAAGCCGTGTCCGGTCGGTCGAAGACGGCTCACGGCGCGTCTTTGACGGGCTCCTTCTGGCGTTCCGCCTTTTCTCGCAAATAGCGAGCTCGCAACAAGTTGCCGTGTTTCTGGGGCGATTCGTCCAGCAGCAGCGTTTTGCGCGCCGTTTCAAGGTCTCCCAGCGCCTCGTAGGTCCTGGCCAAGTTGTATCGAGCGCCGGTTTTCCAGAGGTTGTCGCTCGGCGTGTCCAGGGTCCGCTGTTTGAGCCACTCGATGGCCGTCTCGAAGCGGCCCGTGTCGTAGTGGGTCAGCCCCAACCAGTACGTGGCCGTCTGTTTGATGACGGTGATCAGCGATTTGCTCATCCGCAGCCGAAACTGCCACTCCTGGTCGTTTTCGCGGGTGCGGATGATTCCCAATCCCGCCTGGGCTTCGGGCGAGGTCTCAATCTGATTGATGATCACGTCCGGAACGCGGGCGTCGATAAAGTACCCTTTCGCGCCGGAGTTGTCCGGGGTCTTGTCAAAATTTCCGCGAAAGTACTGGATCCGCCCCTGGATCAACGGGTGCACGGTGTCAAACACCATCTCGTCGAACATGACCTGCCGCATCGCCTCCGGATCCACTTCGGCCCGGGCCCGCAAGGCGGTGCGATAGACCCAGGTCTGGAAGGGCACGCGCCATAGGTCGACGGACTGGATGCCTGTCCGGGCCTTGACTCGCTTGGCCAATTCGGCGGTGGCGATCGAAGCGTACAGCGGCTTGCCGGCCGCCGCCTCGCGCTGGAAGAGTTGAATACGGTAGGACATGGCCTCCGGCGGGGCGTCGAGCAAGGCGACCAACTGGGCCAAGTCGGCGTTGGCGGCGGCATAAGGCATCTCCTGGCCAACATCCAGGACGCGCAACAAGGCCGGATCCTGACGCACCTGGGCCAACGTGGCGATGCCCTTCCCGTGCGGGCCGCGAATCGGCAGGCCCAATTCCGTGTCGAACAGGTACAGCTGGTCGTCGATCACTACGGCAGGCAGCCAGGGCCGCGGCCGGGGAGTGGCTCGCGGATCGTCCCAGGCCAGCAGGACGGCGTCGATCTGCTGCTGACGACACAACAACAGGAAGATCCTGGCCCGCTGCCACGCATCGCCGCGACCGTACAACAGTGTCTGCCAGGGGAACGCCGTGTATCCGGGCCCGGACATCGCCTGCTGCAGCGGCGAAAGCGTGCGGCCGCCAACATCGGGTTTGCCCGCCGGGCCGGCTGCCAGGCTGGGAAATGGCAGCAGGGCATCCAGTTGGATGTTCCGCACGGTCCAGTCGAACAGCCGTGCCGCCAGCGACAACTCGTAGGCATGCGGCTCGCCGCGGGCCTGTTCAAGTTCCTTGAGCCAGGGGGCCAGTTCTTCGTCGTCCGGACGCCCGGCGACCCATTCCGAGACGCTGCGGGCCCAGGACGCCTCGCGCAGGTACCGCACGTCGTCCACGGTGAACTCCCGCTTGCCCAGCTCCTGGACCGGAGCGATCGACCGCAACTCGGCCGGCAGCCCGTCGACCAGCGGCTCGGGCTGCCACGCCTCGTCATGCTCGGCCGTCTGAATCCAGCGATTCAGGTAGTACGCGGTCTGGATCATCCCCTGTTTGGGATCGAATTCGTCCAGACGCGACAACTGTTCCAGGGCCACGCGGAAGAAGTCCTGTTGCGGCGCGACCGCCTTGGCGGCGGCCGCCGGCGCCCGGCCGGAATCCGGCTGCCGCTGGCAGGCGCTGCTCAAGCTGAGGGTGGCGATCAGAACCAGGAAATAATGATAGTACTTCATCGGGCGATGCTGCTTTGGATTTCCTCGACCACCGCGCGCAGTCGCAGCAGACGCTGCAATACGCCGGCGAATTGGTCGAGTGGGATCATGTTCGGGCCGTCGCTGGGCGAGCGGTCGGGGTCCGGGTGCGTCTCGAAGAACAGGCCGTCGACGCCGATCGCGACAGCCGCGCGGGCCAGCGGTTCGACCAACGCCCGGTTGCCGCCGGTCGCGGCGCCCAGTCCGCCAGGCTCCTGGACGCTGTGCGTCGCGTCAAACACCACGGGCGTCCCGAGGGCTCGCATCTGCGGCAACGCTTTCATGTCGTTGACCAGCCGGCCGTAACCGAAAAACGTGCCTCGCTCGCCCAGCAGGATATTCTCGCAACCGGCCGCCGACAACTTGCCGACCACGTGTTGCATGTCCCAGGGAGCAAGGAACTGGCCTTTCTTGACATGCACAGCGCGGCCCGTGCCCGCGGCGGCCACCAGCAGGTCCGTCTGACGGGCGAGAAAGGCCGGGATCTGGACCAGATCGCAGACGTCGGCGACCGGTGCGGCTTGGTGCGACTCGTGAATGTCCGTCGTCACCGGCACCCCGCAGCGCGACTTGACCCGTTCCAGGATTCGCAGACCCTCGTCCAGGCCCAGCCCGCGGAACGAGTCGCCGCTGGTGCGATTGGCTTTGTCGAACGAGGCTTTGAACACCAACTGTACGGGCAGGGCGGCCGTGATCTGCCGCAACCGCTCGGCGATCGCCAGCGTCAACGTCTCGTTTTCCATCACGCACGGACCGGCGATCAGCAGCAGGGCTTGTCCGTCGCCGCAGCGATAAGGTCCGATCCTCGCAGGGTTGTTGGGCAAATCTTCCTCTCCTCACGGGGAAGCCGAGCAGGTCATTCGCGGCCAGCCCGGCGCGAAAGCCGCACGCGGCCTGTGACGGGAGTATAGCTGCAACGGACGGTATTCGTAACTACGGTTGCCGCCAAGAATCGGTTCGAATTGCAGCATTGTGGTACGTTCGCCCAGCCACCTGTAGCGAAACGCTGCGGCCGCGAGCCCCGTCCGGCATCCGTAGACCAGCGTTTTGGCCGGCTGAAGATGACAACAACTTTTCAGAGTATGACGCAAACACTTTCCTGCCAATGTGTTCCGTTAGTTCTTTCGAGTCACATTCGAGCGGAGCGAGCGATTTGGCACGGCGAGTGCTTTTGAACGAGAGATGTTAAGCGATCGGATCTTCAATCCGAAGCAAGTTAAGCCGTGGGGCCTGTGACGACGTTCATGCCGAGTGGTTGCCTTGCCCCTGACCATTCTGCACGCCAGCAGTCTTGGCGCGTTACAGGCCCCCGGTTTTTTCTTTTACTCGGGCGGCACGGTTTGCGGTTCTTGCTCCGCGCCTCTTGGTGTCTTCTGTGCTTCCAGCGGCGAATCTGCGGCACCAACAAGTTAAGCCTCGTTTCGCCTGCTTGCCAGCCGAGCTTGCGGCGGGTTACAGTGGCGGGTTGACCTGTGTGCTCGAATCCACCAGCCACTCTCGACGGTCCCACCCGAAGGAGCCTCGCCATGCGACGAACGGTCTGCCAACTGGCTGCCATCTGCGTTTTGCTGGGCGCGCCGCTGGCCGCAGCGGCACGTGACGTCTATGTCGCCCAGGATGGGAGTGACGCCAATCCGGGGACCAAAGACCAGCCGTGGGCGAGCGTCGCCAAGGCGGTCGAGGCGTTGCGTGGGGCGGGGCCGGGGACAATCTGGATCGGGCCGGGTGAGTACTACCTGGAGCAGGGCGTCGCGTTCGACGCCCGGCACGCGGGCACGGCGGACCAGCCGTTGACGTTCCGCGGCACCGAACCGGGCCGGGTCCGGCTGACCGGCGCGCGGCAGGTGGACGGCTTTCGCGCGATCACGGCCGACGAGGCCCGGACGCTGATCTCGGCGGAAGCGAAACAGCACGTCCTGGTCGCCGAACTGCCGTCGCAGGGCTTTCCGCCGCTGAGGCCGCTGCCGGACAAGCATCGCGACCACGGCCTGGAGGAAGTCCTCTGCGGCGACCGGCTGCTGCAGTCCGCCCGCTGGCCGAACGAGGGGTTCGTCGAGTTCGACAAGGTGCTCGATTCCGGAGCTTCGGGCGTGACGCATTGGGTGTCGCGGACCGTGTACCGGCCCGGTTCGTTTGCATTCCCCGGCGAGCGGGCCAAGCTGTGGGATTTCGGCCGCGGCGTCTGGCTGCACGGGTTCTGGTGTTACGAGTGGAGCGACGAGGTCCTGCAAGCCGCCTCGTACGATCCGGCCAGCGGCGAGTTGCGGCTGGCGGCCAAGCACGCCTACGGCGTCGGCTCGCCGTGGCGCAAGGACTCGAAGCACCCCTTCTACGCGCTGCACGTGTTCGAGGAACTCGACCAGCCGGGCGAATACTACCTGGATCGGCAACAGAACCGCCTGTACCTTTGGCCGCCGGGGGACCTGGCCCAGTCGCCCGTCCGGCTGACCCTGTGCCAACAGCCGCTGGTGCGAGTTGACGGGTCGGCCTATCTGACGCTCCGCGATCTGACGATCGAAAACAGCTGCGACGCGGGGATTGTGATGCGCAACGGCCGGCACTGCCGCGTCGAGAACTGCCTGGTCCGCAACCTGGGCCGCAGCGGGATTTCGCTGAGCGGCTCGCACATGGCAGCGGTCGGCTGTGAGGTCACCGAGGTCGGCTCGTCGGGGATCAGCATCAGTGGCGGGGATCGTCCGACGTTGACGCCCGGGCAATGCTCGATCGAACACTGCCACATTCATCACGTCGGCCGGCTGAACTGGGAAGGCGGGCGGTGTGCGCTCGTGAACGGCTGCGGAAACCGCTTGGCGAACAACTTGTTCCATCACGGCCCGACCGGCGCCGTCGCCTATGGTGGCAACGAGCACGTGCTGGAACTGAACGAAGCGCACAGCATGTGTATCCACTATGCCGACGTCGGTGTGTTTTACACGGGCCGCGATTGGGCCAGCCGGGGGACCGTGGTCCGCTGGAACTACATCCACGACGTGGCGGTCAAAGGCGGCAGCGGCGCCCAGGCGATTTATCTGGACGATTGCGACAGCGGCGAGACGGTGGTGGGCAATATCACCTACCGCTGTGGCAACCGCGGCGTGCTGCTGGGCGGCGGCCGAGACAACGTGTTCCGCGGCAATCTCTTCATTGACCAGCCGATCGGCATTCACGTCGACGGCCGCGGACCGCGCGGGATCGTGTTCGACCGGACCGACTCGTGGAACCTGCTGGCCAAGTGCGAGGCGCTGGGCTACCAGTCGCCGCTGTGGAAGGAGCGGTACCCGCGGCTGGCCACGATTATGGACGAGAACCCCGTCCAGCCGCTGGGCAACTCGATGCACGGGAACCTCTTCCTGGGCTGCCAGAAACCGTTTGATATCCGCAAGGAGGTCGACCCGAGTTGGCTCGATCGGGCGAACAACGTCGAGTTGTCGCTGGCCGAGATTCCGGACTTGTTCGAGGCGGACGCGTCGGCGGGATTGCAGCTCGCCAAACTGCCCGCGGTCTGGCAGAAAGTGCCCGGCTTCGAGCCGATTCCGTTCGAGCAGATCGGGCCGAGCGGGGATGATCACCGGCTGTGCGACGCGGTTGCTCCTGAGCGCAAGCGAGCTAATTGATCGACGATCAATCGGGATCGACGATCGATACAGCCTCGATGTCATGGGGGGGGCGAAGTACCTGCGGACTCTTCTGGCTTACGCTCATGTGGCAGTTCAGGGGGGTGAGGACTCGCCACGAGCTGCTCACCAGCGGTGCGGAATTCCAGTAGGCCGCCGAGCTGATGCGGCAGGCGGTCGAGCGGGGCTTCGGTCAGGCCGCGACCCGGGCTCCGCTGGTGCCGTTGCGCGATCGCACCTGGATTCCCTACGTGCCGGCCGACGCCTCGGCGCAGCTGTAACTTTGGGCCGCTGAGCATGACCGTCGAGAGCCACGCGGCGACCGGCACGATCCCGGCATGATCGTCGGAGAATTCGCCTCGCGTGAACCGACGACGATGGGTACTATCCACGCTGGCGCGCACTTGAGACCAGTTTACCAGCCTGCTATGCTAGCATCGAATCCGCGACGCTCATGAGTTTTCGGGTTGCCCTGGACATCTTCCGCGGTCCTCTGGACTTGCTGCTGTACCTGGTACGGAAGCACGAGTTGGAGATCTTGGACATTCCGGTGGCCACGATCACGCAGCAGTTCCTGGAGCACTTGGAAGTCCTCCGGGAACTGGACGTCAACGCGGTCGGCGAGTTCATCGAGATGGCCAGCACGCTGCTGGAGATCAAGTCCCGGATGGCTTTGCCTGTGGGTGAGGAAGAAGAGGAGGAAGTCGAGGATTCGCGCGAGGAGCTGGTCGAACGGCTGCTGGAGTACAAGACGTTCCGCGATGCGGCCAGTCTGCTGGAAGAGCAGGGACGGGCTTGGCAGGAACATCTTCCGCGGCTGGCCAATGATCTGCCGCCGCGGCGCATCGATCCGGCGGGCCAGCCGATCCAGGAAGTCGAGCTGTGGGATCTGGTCAGCGCCTTTGGCCGCGTCGTGCGGGACAGCCGCGTGACGCACGCCCCCAGTATCGTGTACGACGATACGCCTATCCACGTCTACATGCAGCGGATCCACCAGCGTTTGGTTGCGGACCGGCGAGCGGCCTTCTCGCAGTTATTCTGTCCGGGCATGCACAAGACGGCGATGATCGGCGTGTTCCTGTCGATCCTCGAGTTGGTGCGGCATCACAGCGTGCGGACCCAACAGGAGGATGGGCACGGGGAAATCTGGATCCTGCCCGGGGAAGTGTTCAGTGAGAACCTGGACGTGTCGAACGTCGACACCTACGGCAGCAAGAAAGCCGAGCGCCCGTCAGCGGATTTGGCCAAGGCGGCATGACGCGTCCGACGTTCGCGCCGCTTGCAGTCACTCCGGACTCTCCCCCAACTCCCCCAGCTCACCCGTTCCGCCTGCGCAGGGCAAAAGGCCCGAAATCGCTCTTGACCTGCCGGGGAGGCCGTGATACTTAACCAACCCCTTCGAAATTGGAATAAGATCGTCAATTCGTACCGGGTGGCTTGAATCCGTGGCAACAAAATCTGGCAGAAATCCGTGCGGTCCGGGGTGGCTCATCCTGTGGCTGCTGACCGTTGCGGCGGCCTCAGGGCAACAGCCCTTTGGCACTGGGACGACGGGGGCCCCGGCGGCCTCGACGCCTCCCAGCCTGGCGCCGATTGCTCCCACGACGCCTCCCGCCTCGACCTTGCAGGCTCCCACCTACGATCCCTATTCGACGCAGCCGGGGGCCTCGTTCGGCGTCCCGCCGCTGTTGACCAGTCCGCCGCCGCCGTCGTCGTCGTTCGGCACGCCTCCGCCGGCGTATTCCCAACCGTACAGTCTGCCGTCGCCCGGCGCCCAGCCCTACGGGGCCCCGCCGACTGCCGGATTTGGCACGACCAGTCCGCCGGCCCTGTTTCCGTTCGGGTTGCAGGGGCCCGGCCAGCCAGCCACCGGCTTTCCGACCAGCGGTCCGCTGAAGTTCTTGCAGAACATCCATCTGACCGACGATTTTCTGTTCGGCGACAGCGCGTCGCCGGGAGACATGCGGATCAACGACACCTTTGCCACCACAACCATCGCCTTTCCCAACTTCCTCTGGACGGGCCAGCCGTGGTTCCTGTCGCCGGGCTTCGGTTATCACGCGTGGAGTGGGCCGTTTGGCACCTGGCCGGACGCCGGGGGCGTCGCCCAGTTCTTTCCCCAGCTGCCTCCCGATGCCTATAGTGCGTTTCTCGACATCGGCTGGCGATCGAGTCCGGACCGCGCCTTTGGAGCGGAACTGGGCGGCCGGATCGGTGTCTACACCGACTTTGACACCGTCGACTCGGAAGCGATCCGGCCGATGGGCTTGGCCCTGTTGCGGTACAACTTGACGCCCACGATGGCCTTGAAAGCCGGCGTGTCGTACATCAATCGGGCGGATATCAAGCTGCTGCCGGCCGGCGGCATCACCTGGACGCCGAACCCCAAGCGGAAGTGGGACATTTTCTTTCCGCAACCGAAACTGTCCCAGTACCTGACGACCCTGGGCACGCGGGATCTCTGGTGGTACGTGGCGGGCGAGTACGGTGGCGGAGTCTGGTCGGTGGATCTGGCGTATCCCGATCTCGACACGGCTGACACCACGGACTTTGCTACCGCCCGCACGCTGATGGACATCAACGACATTCGGGTGACGATCGGCTTCGAATTGGGCTCGCCGGCGAATTCCAGTGTCGGGCAGAAGGGGCTGTTTTTCGAAGTCGGCTACGTCTGGAATCGCGAAATGGTCCTGGTTGTGCCGGTCCAAACGTACTCGCTGAACGATACCTGGATGCTGCGCGGCGGCTTTACCTTCTAACGGCGGCGACAGGCGGGTGACGCGATGACGCCAGGTGTGCGGAACTCGTCGGAGTGTCCGGGCGAGACGCGGATCCCGGTCGCAGAGCGAGCGAACGAGGCCGACCCCATGAGAACTTGCGGGCGGGTTGCCGTGTTGGCGGTGCTCGCCGTTCTAATCACAAGCCGTTTCGGCCACAGCGAACAGCCGGACATCATCCGCCAGTTGCCGCCGGTGGATGCGACCGAGTCGCCGCTGCCCTGGCCGACGACAACCGAGTCGCCGCTGGCCTGGCCGACGACGGTCGGGCCGCCGGCGCGGCTCGCCAGCGATCCGCAAGAGTACCGGATGCCGGAGGACGTGCTGCCGCCGGAGACCCCGCCGCTGGCGACACACAAGGACGGCTTCTTTCAGAAACTGTCCTTTACGGCGACCGAGGTCATTCCGGACGGCAGCGACGGGCTGGGGATCCTCGAAACCGAGTTGTTCGCCGCCTTTGCCCTGCCCGCGCCGACGACCGAAATGCCGCTGGTGATCGTGCCCACACTGGATGTTCAGTTTCCCGACAGCCCCGTTTACGCCGAGCTGCCGGCGACGCTGTACGCCACCTACCTGGACCTGATCTGGCTGCCGCGTCTGAGTCCGCGTCTGCAGGGCATCCTGTCGGTCGGGGCGGGCTGCTACAGCGACTTCGCCGGCGACGACGACGGGTTCCGGCTGACGGGCCGCGGGATTGTCCGTTACGACTGGACGCCCGACCGGCTGCAACTGGTTCTGGGCGTGCTGTACATCAACCGCTACCATACCAAGCTGATCCCGGCGGCGGGCGTGGTCTGGAAGCCCACCGACGAGCTGACCTTGGACCTGGTGTTTCCCCAGGCCAAACTGGCCAAGCGGTTGAAGTGTGGCCCCGGGTTCGAGAATTGGGTCTATCTGTCCGCCGGCTTCGGGGGCAACAGCTGGTCGATCGTGGATGCCGCCGACGAGGCGGACGTGCTGATCTTGAAGGACTGGCGGATCATGCTGGGGTGGGAACAGGTCCGCGACGGCGGTGCCGGTTTCCGCCTCGAGACCGGATACGTGTTCGAGCGGGAAATCGAATTCGGGTTGACCCAGCAGTTCTTCTACCCGGACGCCACCGTGCTGGCGCGAGGCGTGGTGACATTCTAGGGCTTGGGCAAGTTGCCGGCCTTGGCGGCATGAGCTTGCTTGACACCGGCCGTCAGCTGGTCCAGCAACGGCATCACGATCTGGCGATAGACCTGTTCCAGCAGCGGATTGGCCTTGATCCGCTGCATTGTCTCGTAGATCGGCCGGCCCTCCAACTCGCTGACCTCGACCTCCATCGTTCGGCCGGCGGCATCCAGCAGGACGGTCACGTAGCGAAATCCGTCCGGCTCTTTCGGCAGACGCTGGATGTCGTGGAATTGCGCCGTTTCGAAATCGAATTCCCCCGGCGGCCGGTCCTCCGCGGGCCGAGTCGCTCGCGGTTGGGTGCTCAGGAGCGATTGCATGGCTCCGGACAGGGCCTGGATCGAACTGCCGTCGGCAACCTGCGTCAGCCGCTCGGACAACGCGTCCAACCTCGCCAACTGGTCGGCCTGGCTCAACGATTCCGCTTCCGCGACAGCTTGATCCAGCCGAGTCCGCACCAGGTCTGCGGTCACCTCCGACGGAGCGTCTGCGATCCGCACCTCGGGCGCGGGGGCCTCGGCGGGCTCGCCGGCGGCCAGCGTGGCTTCGATCGCCAGCGCCGTACGTGGTCTCCCGTCCGCGGGCCACCAAGGCCGGTACGTCCCAGCCGCCAGTGCGACGGCCAGCGCCGCGTGGACCAGCAGCGAAATCGCCCACCCCGCGCGGTAATCGCGGACCAGCGAAGGCGTGCTCCGCGGGAGCGGCTTGATACAAGCGTCCGTCATTTCTCTGATCAACCTCGGCCTGCGCGTCGCAATCCGCGACGGTCTGCGGAAGCAGCCATCATACCATACCAACTCCGGCGCGCCATCCTGAAGCCAACGGTCGCCTGGACTCCGACTGCGCGATTTCCTGCCGGTCGCCGTCCCCAGCCCCGCCCCGTATCTTGGCCGTCGACGTTCGGAGCACGGACGTGGTTATCGGGATCGGTGCTGGCGAAGTGTCGTCATCCGCGGGCCGGCCAGCGGTCGAGTCGCACGGGGACGCCCAACGACTCGGCCAGCGGACCAGCGGCCTCCGCCAGGCAATCGCTGTCGGCGGCGTCAAAGACGTGTAGATGGAGCGTTTGTAGTCCGGCGACGGACAAACGCTGCAGCGTGTCACGCAATGCGTCCAGGTCCTCCATTTCGCGGCGGTCGACGAACACCGCCCAATCCATGAGCGGCTTGCCGCGCCAGAACGCGAACGGATTTGCCCGGAGGAACTGCCGCACGGCCGGCGTGTCGCGGCGCGGGGTCAGGATGAAGTCTTCGTCCCGGGTGTGCTGCTTCTCGACCAGCGAGGCGCGAAAGAGCCGTTTGAAGTGCAGCGGGCCGTCATTCAGAATCGGCCGGGAACCGCTGAAGTTCACGCGCTCGAAGCCGCGGGAGCGGAGTTCCTCGACCGCGAACAGGACCAGCGAGCTGAACACGCCGGCCTGGACGTAACGGGGGTCGGCATCCAGGATGCCGTGCACGAGCAGCACGGGTTCGTTATGTTCCAGGTGAATCAGGATTCCCGCGACTGCCACGTCGCCTTGCGTTGCCAAGAGCAACAGCGATTCGTCTCGAATGCTCCGGAGGTACTCGTAGGGTGCGGTGCGTGCTGCAGGACCGTACAGGTGGCGGATGTGCGGGATGTACATGGTGTGGTAAAATGCCTCGAAGGCCGCCGAGTCGCTGCGCACCGCGTAGCTCAGGCCGCTCTTGCGGATCTGGCTGCGGATCTTGCGGTAGCGTTCCCACCAGCCTTTCAGATCCGCGTCGGTGATCCCCATCGCCAATTCGGCCCAGTACGGCAGCAGGTAGCTGCCGGGCGGCACGCGGGATTCATCTGCCGGGGGCAGGGTTTCGCTCACCGCCAGATCGCAGTCCCAGCGGCGGGAGAGCACCGCAGCCCGGGCTCGGACCGCCCACAACCGCCGCTCGCATTCGATCTCGACCCGGTCGCCGAACACCTGGTTCACGAGCCAGTGCCGGTGCTCGTCCCACCGCCCCGCGTACGCCATTCGGAGCGGGTATTCGGTGCCGCGGGCGGTGCCGCGGAAGACCCGTAACGTGTACCGCTGCCACAGGCGGAACTTGCAGACGGCGCGATACGGTTTCCGCAGGCGGCGGAGGACACCGGTCAACAGTCTTGATGTTCGCATGGGACGGCGACTTCTGGAGTCATGCGACTTCCGTGCCGCGGGATTGGGACCGCGTCATGCGGCGCCAGGGCCCAGCCTGCCGGTCCACTCCGGGGCTCATCTCTTCGGACGCAGATACCTCGCGAGCCGCCGATACGCGGATCGGCACCCGGCCACGACCGGACCGGCCGGCGTGTTGGCCAGCCACTGCTGGATCGCTTGTCGTCTGGCCTGAGCCCGCAGACGCCGCCCGATCGCGCGGGTCACCTCGTTTTCGCAGTGCTTCTCTCGGGCCAAGGCCAGGACTTCACACAGGAACTGATACTCGACGGGATCCCCGACATCTACCTGCCGCACCAACCGGGAAGGGACCGGAGCGTGAAACGTCGGTGCCTGGCCGAGGCGGTCCAACATGGCCAAGGTGATCATCGTCCGCACGCATTTCGGACACTGACCACAGTTCACAAACTCACCCCGGTTGACCGTGCAGACACGCAGGTACCGCAGGGCCACCGGATCGCGGCTGACGACGCGGTCGATCTTCTCCGCCCGCGTCGCCTCGCAGCCGCACTGCCGGATGCGGCAGTACTCGGTGGACCACAGCCGGTCGGTCAGCGGGTGCGTACTCCAGGGATACAGGTCCTCCGGGCGATACGAACTCGAGGAGGGAATCAGCACATGGCCGACGCCTCGGGACAGGGACAGGCCGATGGCGGCGAGTCCCGCACCGCAGTAGTAGTCGCCCCAGTCGATATTGAAGGCATCGCGCAGGTTGGTCGCCCCGGCCAGCAACGGGTAGCCGATTTCGTCGGCGATTCTGCGCATGACGTCGACCGTGACCCGCGAATCGTTGCTCAGCGGCGCCTCGACGCCGCGGACATACAACAGGTGGGTGATTTCCGGCAGGGAGGTCGGCACGTCGTAGCGGCGTTTCAAGGCGGAGTAGAAGGAATCCACGCCGGCGGAAAAGTAGGCGACCGTCGCCGGCGCTTCGGCGTGAGCCTTGGCCACGACCGCGGGAAAACGCGTCGCGACGCGACGCATCTCGCGGGGATACCAGGTGCTGAACACGTCCTGGAGTTCGTCCAGGTTGCGGTACAACTCCCGGGAGACCGGCTGCTCGATCTCGACCGGTTCGCCACGGAGCATCGCGACCGGCAGCAGCGCCGGCACGAACACGTCGGCGTCGTTTCGGACCAAGGCGGCCAACGCTGCAGGGTACTCGAACCACAGCTCGACGGGACCGCTGCGTGTTTCGATCCGCCCCGTCAGGCGGACCGTCTCCGAGCCCCCGTCGAGGCGAGTTTCGACCAGTCTCATCGTGCCGGCCCTCGTGGTGCGTTCGACTCGAACACGGCCAGTGTAACGGCTGCCGACGCGGCTCAGGCGGTCCCGATGTGACGCCGGCGGCTTACGGCGCCAGCAGCAGGCGGCTGGGGGCCTCCAGATAGCCGATGACGTCGTTCATGAATCGCGAGGCGACGGCGCCATCGACGATCCGATGATCATAGGACATGCTGAGCGGCATCACCAAGCGGACCGCGATCTGGTCGTTGTCCAGCACCACGGGCAGCTTGCGCGAGCGGCCGACCAGCAGGATCGCGACTTCGGGCACGTTGATGATCGGCGTCGAGTATGTGCCGCCCACCGCGCCCAGATTGCTGATCGTGAACGTGCTGCCCCGCAGGTCGTCGATGGTGAATTCGTTGTTGCGGACCTTCTCGGCAATCGCGGCCAGCTGGCGGGCGATTTCCGGGATCGACAAGCGGTCCGCGCCGCGCAGCGACGGCACGACCAGGCCGCGGTCGGTATCGACCGCGATGCCCAGGTTGACGTAGTCCTTGTAGATCACCCGCTCGTTCTCCATGTCAATCGAGGCGTTGACCACGGGGTGATTTCGCAACGACATGGCCACGGCCTTGATGACGAACGGCAGCGAAGTCAACTTGATGCCGCGGGCCGCGTAATCGGCCTTGCTGGACACGCGGATCCGTTCGAGTTCGGTGACGTCCGCGTCGTCAAAGTTGGTGACGCGCGGGCACGATTCCCAGGATTTCTGCATCTGGGTCGCGATCGTGCGGCGGATCTTCGGCAGCTTCTCGATCCGGATCGGCCCCCAATTGTCCGTCGACGGATCCCCGGGCCCGGCGCGAACCGCCGCCGTCCCGGCGGCCGCGGTCTGGCTCGCTTTGCGGACGGCTTCCAAGACGTCTTCGCGCGAGATGCGTCCGCCGGGACCGCTGCCGTGGACCATCCGCAGATCCACACCGACTTCGCGGGCAAACCGCCGCACGGCGGGGCTGGCGGCGATAGCGCCCGCAGCCGCAGTGCTGCCAGCGGGCGGCGTCGCCGGACTCGCCGGCGGCTCCTTGACCACGGCCCGCGCGGCCTCGGGCGCCGGCTCGCGTTGAGCGGGCGGTGCGGCCGGAGCCTGCGGCTTGGCTCGCTCTTTCGCCGTGGGGGCTGGCACGGGCGGTGCGGGTTGCGGCGCGGCAGGTGCTGGCTTGGCAGGAGCCGGCTTAGCGGGGGCCGCGGGCACTTCCGCGCCGGCGCCAGCCTCGAGCGTCACGAGCACCTCGCCCACCTTGACGCTCTGGCCCGACTGGATGTGCACCTTGGTGACTTTGCCGGCGTGGCTGCTGGGGACTTCGACCGTGGCCTTGTCGGTCTCCAGCTCGACGATTCCCTGATCCTTCTTGATTTGGTCGCCTTCGCGGACCAGGATTTCCAGGACGTCGCCGGACTCGATGCCATCGCCCAGGTCGGGAACGCGGACTTGAATACTCATGGCTGTGTCTCGCTCCAGGGGACTCGTTGGTACTCGCCGCGGGCGGAACGAATTCCACCCGGCCTGCGCTACGCCCACAACGCATTTGTCTTGTCGGGGTCAACGTCCAAGTCACGGATCGCTTGGGCGACGGTCTCGGCGCCGATCTTGCCTTGCTTGTGCAAGCGATACAGGGCGGCGATGACGATCGATTCCGCATCCACCTCGAAATGCCGCCGCAAGGCTGCCCGGGTCTCGCTGCGGCCCATGCCGTCGCAGCCCAAGACGTGATAGTCGCCGGGGATCCAGGGCCGCAGTTGCTCGCCCAGCGCCCGCACGTAATCGGACGCCGAGACGAACGGGCCCTGCTCGCCGTCCAGGACTTGTTCCAGGTAGCTCCGCCGCGGCTCGGCCGTCGGATGCAGCATGTTCCAGCGGGCACACTCCTGCGCCTCGCGGGCCAGCTGTGTATAGCTGGTCACACTCCACACCTGACTGGCTACGCCGTAGTTGTCGGCCAGGATCTGTTGGGCTCGCAGGGCCGAGTTCAGAATCGCGCCGCTGCCGAACAGGTTTACTTTCAGCGGGTGCTTCTTCTGACTTTTCGCTTCGGCCGCAGATAGCTTGTAGATCCCGCGGATGATGCCTTCTTCCGCGCCGGCCGGCATCTCCGGCATGACGTAGTTGTCATTCTCGACCGTGATGTAGTAGATCGCCGTTTCGCCGTCCGCGTACAACTTCTTCAGCCCGTCCATGACGATCACAGCTGTCTCGTAAGCGTACGCGGGATCGTACGAACGGACCGTCGGAAAAGCGATCGCATTCAGCAAACTGTGGCCGTCCTGGTGCTGCAGGCCCTCGCCGTTCAGCGTCGTGCGTCCGGCGGTTCCGCCGATCAGGAATCCTTTGGCCCGCAAGTCCATCGCGGCCCAGATCAAGTCGCCGATCCGCTGGAAGCCGAACATCGAGTAGTAGATGAAGAACGGGATCATGTTCAAGCCGTGCTGGCTGTACGAGATCCCGGCGGCGATGAACGAGGCCATCGAACCGGCCTCGGTGATGCCCTCTTCGAGAATCTGCCCGTCGGTGGCCTCCTTGTAGTACATCAACTGGTCCGAGTCCACCGGCTCGTACAATTGGCCGACGTGCGAATAGATCCCGATCTTGCGGAACATGCCCTCCATGCCGAACGTCCGCGACTCGTCCGGGACGATGGGCACAATGAACTTGCCGACCCGCGGATCCCGGCACAACTTGTCCAGCAGCCGCACGAAGCCCATCGTGGTGGACATGTCCTTGCCTTTGCTGCCGCCCAGGAACTCCTGGTACTCGGCGATGGTGGGCACTTCCAGCGTGGGCACGGCCGTGGCTCGGCTGGGCACATAGCCGCCCAACGCCTTGCGGCGGGCTTTCAGATACCGGATCTCCGGGCTGTCCTCCGCCGGGCGGTAGAAGGGCGTCTTGTCGATCTGTTCATCGGAGACGGGGATGCCGAACCGGCTGCGGAACTCGCGCAGTTCCTCCTCGTTGGCTTTCTTCTTCCCGTGCGCGATATTCAAGCCCTGGCCGCCTTCGCCCAGTCCATAGCCCTTGATCGTCTTGGCCAGGATGACCGTCGGTCGGTCTTCGCTTTCCATCGCCGACTTGTAAGCGGCATAGACCTTTTCCGGATCGTGCCCGCCGCGGCGCATCCGGGTGAGCTTTTCGTCCGAGTACTTCGCGACCAGTTCGAGCACCTCCGGGTACTTGCCGAAGAAGTGCTCGCGGATATACGAGCCGGGCATCGTGGTGTACTTCTGGTACTGGCCGTCCACGCATTCTTCCATGCGTTTGACCAGCAGGCCCGTTTCGTCCTTTTCCAGCAACGAGTCCCAGTCGTCGCCCCAGATGACCTTGATCACGTTCCAGCCGGCGCCGCGGAAGAAGGTCTCCAACTCCTGAATGATCTTGCCATTGCCGCGCACCGGACCGTCCAGCCGCTGCAGGTTGCAGTTGATGACGAAGATCAGATCGTGCAACTTTTCGCGCGCGGCCAGCGTGATCGCGCCCAGCGTTTCCGGCTCGTCGCACTCGCCGTCGCCCAGAAAGGCCCAGACCTTCTGGTTGCAGGTGTCCTTGATGCCCCGGTCGCGCAGGTACTTGTTAAACCGCGCCTGGTAGATCGCCATGATCGGCCCCAAGCCCATCGAGACGGTCGGGAATTCCCAGAAGTCCGGCATCAGCCAGGGATGGGGGTAGGACGACAGGCCCCCGCCTGGCGCCAGTTCGCGGCGGAAATTCTCCAGGTTCTGCTCGCTCAACCGGCCTTCGAGAAACGCCCGCGCGTAGATACCCGGCGAGGCGTGCCCCTGAATGTAAACCTGGTCGCCGTCATAGCCCGTCTCGCCGCGGCCGCGCAGGAAGTGATTGAAGGCGACTTCGTACAGCGTGGCCGCCGAAGCGAAGGTCGAGATGTGTCCGCCGATGCCGTCCGAGTCGCGATTGGCACGCACGACCATCGCCATCGCGTTCCAGCGGATGATGCTCTTGATCCGCCGTTCCAGTTCGCGATTGCCCGGATAGACCGGCTGCTTGGCGACGGGAATCGTGTTGACGTAGGGCGTATTGGCGGCCAGCGGCAGGTCCACGCCGGCCAGCGTCGCCCTCTTTTGCAGCATGGACAGCAGGTACTTGGCCCGGTCGGGGCCCTTGCTCTGCAACACGTACTGCAGCGAATCAAGCCACTCCGCCGTCTCGGCCGGATCGACGTCCAAGACTTGACTGAAGAAAGCCTCTTCCAGCTTTTCGTCCGTCTGTTCGAGCATTTCCGTATCGGACATCGTCGTCAGCCCTCCCGTTGGGAACCTCAGAATCTCACCGTCGCGGCTTGTAGATCTCCGTTGCCGTTCCGAAGAACACTTCCCCGGCATTCATCAACGTTTCGCTCAGGGTCGGGTGCGGGTGCACGGTCTCCGTGATGTCGCGGACCTCGCAGCCCATTTCGATCGCCAGCGCGGCCTCGGAGATCATCTCGCCGGCGCCGGGGCCCACCATGCCACAGCCCAGGACCCGTTCCGTTTCCGGGTCGATCAGCCACTTGGTCAGCCCTTCGAGGCGTCCCAGCGCCTGGGCTCGGCCGCTGGCCGCCCACGGATAAGTGGCGACCTCGACGGTGCGTCCTTCCCGCTTGGCCTGTTCCTCCGTCAAGCCGGCCCAGGCGATCTCGGGATCCGTGAAGACCACCGCAGGAATCGCCAGCTTGTCGAATTCGGCCGCCCGGCCCAACACGACCTCGACGGCCACCTTGGCTTCGTGCGACGCCTTGTGGGCCAACATCGGCTCGCCCGCCACGTCGCCGATGGCCAGGATGTGCGGATCGGCTGTCCGCTGGGTCCGGTCGCAGACGACGAAGCCGCGCTCGTTGACTTGGACCTGGGTGTTCTCCAAGCCGATCCCGCGACTGGACGGCCGCCGGCCCACCGACACCAATACGCGATCGTACCGCTCGACGCCGTACTTGGCGGGCCCCTCGAACGCGACTTCGACCTCGTCGCCCCGCAGACCCAGCGAGCCCACCTTGGTGTCCAGGTAGATCCGGTCGCCGAACAGCGCGTTCAGCCGCTTGTGCAGCGGACGCACCAAATCCCGATCGGCGCCGGGCAACAGCCCGGAGGTCAACTCGACCACGCTGACCTGGGACCCGAGGTGGGCGTAGACGGTCCCCATTTCCAGCCCGATGTAGCCGCCGCCAATGACCAGCAGCCGGTTGGGAATATCCAGCAGCCGCAACGCACCGGTCGAATTCATGATGCGATCGGACCCCAGATCGAAAACCGTGGGCATCGCCGGCGTCGAGCCGGTGGCGAGGATCAGGTGCTCGAAGGTCAGCGTGCCGTCCTCGGGAATCGACGGGTCGGTGCCCTCCAGCTTCAGGGTCGTCGAGTTCTCCAGCACGCCTTTGGCTTTGATGAAGCGGACATTGCGGCGCTTGGCCAACTGCCCGAGGCCTCCGGACAGCGTGGCAATCACCTTGTCCTTCCGCGCGCGGACTTTGTCGATCTCAATCTTGGGCGCCGCATACTCGACGCCCCAGTCCGCACGCAACTCGTCCACTTCCGAGATCACCCGGGCGACATGCAGCAACGCCTTGGACGGAATACAGCCGCGGAGCAAGCAGGTGCCGCCCAACCGACCTTCCGCCTCGACCAGGGCGACATCCAGTCCCTCGTCGGCAGCCAGAAAAGCCGCCGCGTAACCGCCGGGACCACCGCCGAGAACGACCAATTGTGCCTGCGTCATGGTTGGCCCAATCATCTGCGAAAGTTGGGATTATAACAAAAATGGCTGCGAATCGAGCGTCATCCAACCGGCATTCGGTCCTGCCGGTTGGACTGCGTTCGACCCCAGCCACACCATGATACGATGGTCAGATGTTCCCAAAAAACAACGGGACCCAACAAGAAAGGGACGCTGGGCCGCCTTGGCTCGACCTTATCGAGACAGGAATTCAACCACCATGTTCACATCGACCGGCAAGCTGATATCGGATTGTCCCGGCGTACCTTGCACGGTCGCCCGCAACGTCTCCGTATCAAACGTGACCCAATCCAGCCGCTCGCCTTGCGACTGGTCGCTCAATCCGCGATACAGCATCAGCAGATTCTCGCGGTTGCGAACCGTGATAACATCGCCCGGCCGCAGCACGTAGGACGGCTTGGTAACCTTGATGCCGTTGACCTGGAAGTGACCGTGAGCGATCCCCTGCCGGGCCTGCGGCCGCGTCTTCGTGAAACCGGCTCGCCGGACCACGTTATCCAATCGGCGCTCGCACAACTGCAGGAGCATCAAACCGATATCCCCGCCCTTGTGCCGAACCGTATCGAACGTCCGACGCAATTGCCGTTCGCCCAGTCCGTAGTAATGCTTGATCTTCTGCTTGGCCTGCAACGCCGCCCCATAGTTCGACGGACGTTTCGATCGAGCGTGCATGCCCGGAGGGGCTTCCCGACGCTCAGTGGCTCGCGCAACACCGCTATTCTCGTACAACAAGGCGCCCAGACGACGGTTGACTCGCGCCTTTGGACCAGCGTAACGTCCCATGCAGACCTCTCCCCTTCAACAGCAGAAGGCTACCAATTTAGCATAATCGCAGTGGTGGAAACCGCTTATATTTATCAATTTGCCGCCTGGGTTCAAGGGGGATCGCCCGAGTTTTTCGGCGGAAGGGGACCAATGCCATCGGCCTTGTGGTCGGACAAACCACAAGGCCGAAAGCCGATTCTGCCCGAAAGGCACCTACTTGTAGACTACTCGGTCTTTAATTGTTTTTCTGGCTCAAGTGGATGAAATTTCCTTTTTTGTTGCCGACGATCACGTCCGGCGTGCCGTCGCCGTTCAAGTCGGCGGCGGCCACTTGGGTTCCCACGCCGGAGTCGTCGTCGATCACGTGGGGGATATAAACGGGCGTCTTGTTCGCCTCCCGCTTCAATTCGAACCACAGCACCATCGCCGGCGCATTGGGTTCGGCGTCACCCTGGGGACCGTGCGCCCAGAACCGTTTGCCAGTCAGAATATCCAGCAGACCATCGCCGTTCATGTCCACCAAGTCGATCGCGTGCAACTGGCTGACCCGCAGGTCGCTGCTGTTCACGTCCGGCTCAGACGGCAAGATTACGTGTTGTTGCCACGAGATCTCGCCTTGGGCGTTCTTCTGCTGCTGGTACCAGACCAGCCCGTACATGTGGCAATTCCAGGCGGTGATCACGTCCTTCAAGCCATCGCCGTCCACGTCATAGGCGAACATTTGCGCAGCGGCGTCCGCAAACTTGAACGGATGCAGCGTCCAGGCTTGGCCGTCCGCTGCGTTGGCCGGCTGTTCCCACCAGCCGTTGCCTTCCAGGATGTCAATTCGCCCGTCGTCGTTGACGTCGCCAAAGCCGATGCCGTGGGTGTACTTGTGATAGCTGCCCTTGGGCGTGATCGCGTGGAACTTCCAAGCTTCATCCGGCTTCGCGGGATCCCACGTGGCGTACCCCAGATACCCATCGGTGTTGAACACCAAGTCCGGCCGTCCATCCAGGTTCACGTCGCCCCACATCGGCGATTCGTTGTCGACACAGCCGAAGGCCAAATGCTGTTTCCAAGCCCCATCCTTGCCGGCCGGATTCTCGTACCAGTAGCCTTCCTTGCCCGGCCACGGGGCGTAGAAGATGTCGGCCCAGCCATCGCCGTTGAAGTCGCCGGTAAAGGTCAGGAAGTTGTCCGAATAGCCCTTGGGATCGAAACTCTGAGGCGGCCGGACTTCGTGCTTCTTGTCGAACGCCGGCCCCTCGTACCAGAACGGGCCGGCCACGACATCCAGCTTGCCGTCGTGATTGAAATCGGCGTAGTAAGCGCCTTCGGCGTAAAACTGATCTTCGAGCCGGATCTTCTTGAACGCGACCGGACCGACTGCCTGGGCCGACGCCGACGCAACGGCGATCACCAAGGCACAGGAAATCCACGAGAGCTTCAGCATTGACGTTCCTCCAGAGGTGTGGAATAAGGGGTGAGTTCGAGTTGTGACGCGTCGCCCTATTGTACCTTCCGCCGGACGGCCGCCAATCAGGCGCCGCGGAAACGGCGCCGCGGAAACGGCGTGTCGTCCGCCGGGCAGGCCTCAGCACCCATCCAAGACCAGCCCTATCACCAACAACAACACACACGCGACGGCGACCGTCCAGGCGACTCCGGGACGCACGGCGTCCGGCTCCGGTCCCAGCCCAAAGTGCCGGCTCTGCCGATGCCACAGTCCCAGTCCCGCCGGTACGGACACGCCGCCGAACAGCCACAACAGCCACGCGGGCGACCCGTGCCGCAGCAAGTCGCCCGCGTCGCCAACGCCTTGGATCGACCCCAACGCCAGGTACGCGCCGTTGGCGATCCAACAGAATCCGGCGAAGAACCGGAGCACGTAGCTTCCGGGCAGCCGAGCCGCCCGGGCCAGCAGCCACAACAGCAGGGGCGCGGCGACCCCGATCAACGGCCCGGACCAGGTGACGACTAGCGGGTGCGGGTTTTCCGCGAGGTCCGTGCGCGAGATGGTCAGCGGGTGGAGCACGACGCGAACCACGCGCCCGCCGACGGCCCACGCTCCGGCCACGTGGCCCAGTTCGTGGACCGCCTGCATCCCCAGCCACGAGCCGAGCAGCGTCGAGACGATCAGCAGCGTGCGCAGGGCGTTGACTCGAAATGGTCCACGTGGCATGAGCACAGCAGAAACAGAAAAGGGAAGTTACTCTGCAGGGGGCCGGACGGCTCCGGACGACTCGTCCACCACGGACTCGCCGTCGACGTGGATGGCGTTGTTGCGCACCTGCGTATGCCGGGCCTGGGGCGGGATATGAATCCCGCGCGGGCCGTCGTACAGGTGCGAGCCCTCGATGACGTTCCAATCCTTCAGCGGCGCCGTCTCCGGCAAGCCCGCGATCTGGTGCTGGACGGACTGCAGGTCCACGGCGGCCCGCTGCTGCGGGTCCATGTTCTGCAGCCATGTGGGCTGAATGTGGAAGCCGGGGCCGTAGCGAAAGCCGGTCACTTCCGAAAACCGCACCGTGTTGCCGAAAACCAGCGGCCCCAGCAGGCTGATGTTGCCGCGGCCCATGATCCGCACGCCGATCAGGTCGCAGAACGCCACCGGCGACGGCGCGTCGTGCTTCCAAGCCCAGAGATAGAACCCCTCTCCGTTGCGCAGCGAATGGCTGTCCACGACGTGACCAAAGTTGTTCCCCCAGAAGCCCGTCCAGTTTGCCGTGTTCTCCTCGTTGTTGTCGATCCACAGCGTTTCCACATACGCCTTGCCGACCATCGCCAGTGTCGAGGCATCGGGCACGACATCCCACGCTGGAGCGACGGTGAGCGTATTGGTCGTGTTCGCGGTCACGCGCCGGTACTGACCCAACCCGCGGCCGTCCAGAACCAACACGAACTCGTTGGCCAACTTCTGGTCTTCGAACGGCGCGCCCGTGACCGTCAAGCTGGTGGCGTCCGCGCCGGCCACCGGCCCGTGCCAGGTGGCCTCGCCGGCCTCGTACATGTTCTCGCCCGAGTTGTGCCGCCGCGGCACGTTGTTCCGCCAGGTGTTGCCTAGCAGGATCGAGTGGTAGCCGCTGGTATAGCCGGTCTGCGAACACCAATTGCGGTCGCCGTCTTCGAGCACGTTGTCTTCGATGATCGAATGGACAAAGGCGCGGATGAACAGATTGTTGGCTTGTCCCGGCCGCAAGTTGCGGATCGTGTTGCCGCTGACCAGGGCCTGTGTGTGCGGCCCGTGAACCAGGAACAAGCCGCCGCTGACGGACTCGATGGCCGAATCCTTCAGGACGAACCCGTCCGACCCCCATTCGACCATCACCGCCGGTTGAGTCGAGTGGGTCGCGCGGATGTGGCAGCGTTCGATGCGGCATTGCTCGCGCGAGCCGAAGATCGGGAGCAGCGTGCCAGGGCCATCGACCATCCCCAGGTCCACGACGCGGCTGCGGTCCCGCATCCACAGCATCGCGCCCCGTTGACCGTCTTGCTGGCGTGCTCGGAAGTGGCCCGGCATCTCGCGGGTGATCGCGTCCGGCACGTCCCAACGCATCGGCCGCTCGTCCCGAACGGCGAGGATGCTGTTGTGCGGCCCCGCGCCCTGCAGCGTCACGTGCGGCGGGATCCACAGCGTCGCGCTGAGGGCGTACCGTCCCGGCGGCAGGAACACCGTCCCGCCGCCCGCTTCGCCTGCCTGCACCAGCGCCGCGCGCAGGGCGGCGGTATCGTCGTCAAAGCCGTTTCCCTGGGCCCCGAATTGCCGCACGTCGAAGAACCCGGCCGGGGCCGCGGCGGGCGACTCGACGCGAACTTGCACCGGCCCGCCCCAGCCGGCTTCGCCGCCGGCTGCGTTGTGAACAAATAAGTCGTAGTCGCCGGGCGCGAGATCCGCCGGCAACTTGACGCGCACTTCGTACAGCGGATGCTGGCCGCGCTCGAATTCGGACACGGACGTGACTTGACCGCCGGCGCTCGCCTTCAGCGCCACCAGCCGCGCATCGAGCGACCGCCCGAAAACCCGCACGGCCGCGCCCGGCGGCGCGACGGCCGGCGAGACCCACCAGGGCCGGGCGGCGGTGACCAGCCACGGTTTGGACCAGCCGTCGGCGTTCTTGACCCAACACACGTGCCCCCCGGCGCGCGCGTCATAAAAGCCGTTCGCGTCGTAGCGCGACTCAAACTCGACGGCCATGACCAGCCCGCGCGGGTCCGCATCCAAGATCTTCAGGCGGCGCGAGCCCGGCGGCGGCGCGGCGGGCAACGCTCCAGCGGCGTCATAGGGCGTGACGTTCAAGGCCGCCAAGGCCGTCTCCGCGTCAAACGGCGCTTTCCAGTCCCAGACCTCGGTTTGGTCCGGCGTGAACCCAACGCCCCAGATTGTTTTCGTATTCCCGCCCTGCACCCGGCAGATTTCCGGCACGGCGGCCAGGACTTCCCGCGCCAGGCCCGAGACGGAAATCAACGCCACAAGGCACTTCGCGGCGTAAGACATCTTCCGCAACGGCTGAAAGTACTTCGCAGTGGACATGGCCTACATCCTCGCAAGAGAAACGGTTCCCGGCGCAGTTGCCAGGCGACCCTTCACTGACCCCGGCCACCCTTCTCATGCTTCTTCCCTTAACCTCGTGCCATTCGGGCCAGCCCCGCCTGTCGCGGCTGCGTCTGAAGCCGACTAGATTATGTCCATTGACACCCATGCGGTCTAGCTAAGCGTCGTTCGAGAAATAGGTGTCCGACTTGTACGGGAAACGCTGCGCAGTGCGGGCAGCGCTTGGGACGTTCAATGCCCACGGCTTGTCCGTGGGATACTCACCACGTCGCCGTTGCCTCTGCCTCCGATTGGACGGCTTCCTGCGGACCATTGCCAGCTTCCGTTCTGACGGAACGTCCCAGGTGGCGAACAAGCCGCGGAACGGTACGCCGTACCGCCGCCCGTCAGCGGCGGCGTTCTGCCATGAGAAGCGGGAGCGTGAACTCCAACGAAGACACGCTGGCTGTCGGCGGATCGGTGGCTAGCCGACGGTGGCTGGGTGCCCCTATAATGCAACAACCGTGGCGGACTGGGCCAGAGTGGTCCGTCCCGAGCGGGTTTGCGGTCGGCGGGGGGTGTCCCGACCATGGCACGAACGCGGCGGGTTGGACGGCCGCGCAGCCAGTCGGGCCGGTCCCGTGCGGCGAGGAGTATGGCATGCCAGTCGAAATGCAGTTGTCGCGGATCATTATCAGCGAGATCCATGATCAGCAGATCATCTACCTGCGCGAGATCGACGGGGACCGCCAGTTCCCCATCGTGATCGGCATTTTCGAGGCCACGAGCATCGACCGGCGGGTCAAGGGATACCAGACGCCGCGACCGCTGACGCACGATTTGATCGTCAACGTCGTCGAGCAGATGAACGGGGAACTGGACAGCGTGGTGATCAGCGGACTGCGGGAAGGAACGTATTTCGCCCTGCTCCGCGTCCGCCGCGACGGGGAATTGGTCGAGATCGACGCGCGGCCGTCGGACGCGATCGCCGTGGCGGTGACCTGCAATCCGCCACTGCCGATTTTCGTCAACGAAGAGGTGCTGGAGGAAGCGACCAGCGATACGTCGACCTGAAAGGCCAACTCTTCCCAGGGACATACAATACTCAGGAGGTGGTTGGAGAGATCGGCACCGGGACGGGACGCAGGCTGCGGTTGGTAGCGAATTTGCCTAAACTTCCAAGCCGACGCGGACCGAAGACAATTGTCGAGGAGTTCTCGGCTCGCCCGCTTGAAGACTGGGGCGACTTCCACCCGCCGAGCGAACCGCGATGGACCGGATTCAGGCCGTCCGCCTGTCCGGATGGAGTTGAGTTGTGATGTTGACGCTGCGTCTGGCCTGCACCTGTCTCCGCGGCTGCTGTCCGGCCTGACCGGACACACATCACCGACCCTCAACCATCGTGTCTGCTGTCCGCCTCTGGCCCCATCTCCGCGGGGCGTTTTTCCGGGAGTCCTTGCCATGGCATCCGACTTGCGACTGAAAGAACACTTGCCGGAACTGACCGACGAAATCGTCGAGACGTATACCACAGTTCCCACGATCAATCACTTGGGCCACTGCCCGCTGCCCAAGTACGAAGAGATCGTGGCGGCGATCCAGGACTTGAAGGACATCCTGTACCCGGGCTACCGCCGCCGCGAAGGGCTGCACATCGGGAACGTCACCTACCACGTCGGCGACCTGGTCGACGGCTTGCACGACACGCTGACGACGCAAATCGCCCGGGCGTTGCAGCACGAGGCGCGCGTCGAGCGGGGTGTCGATCCGCTCGCCGACAAGGCGGACTACCAAGCACAAGGCCAGCGGTTGGCGATCGCGTTCCTGCAGCGGATCCCCGAATTGCGGCGGATGTTGGCGATGGATGTGCAAGCGGCGTTCGACGGCGATCCGGCCTGCAAGAACCTGGACGAAGTCATCTTGTGCTACCCCGGCTTGGAAGGCATCACGGTGTACCGCCTGGCCCACGAGCTGCACGTGCTGGGCGTGCCGTTCATCCCGCGGATGATGACCGAATGGGCGCATCACCAGACCGGGATCGACATCCATCCCGGAGCCAACATCGGCCATCATTTCTTCATCGATCATGGCACCGGCGTGGTGGTCGGCGAGACGTCGGATATCGGCAATCACGTCAAGCTGTACCAAGGCGTGACCTTGGGGGCCTTAAGTTTCCCCACCGACGCGGACGGCAAGCTGATCCGCAACATGAAACGCCACCCGACGATCGGCGACCGCGTCGTGATCTATGCCAGCGCGACCATCCTGGGCGGCCGGACGGTGATCGGCCATGACAGCGTGATCGGTTCCAGCGTATGGTTGACGGAGAGCGTGGATCCGT
This sequence comes from uncultured Planctomycetaceae bacterium, assembly GCA_903927685.1. The sequence continues at coordinate 22,082 of CAIYOB010001614.1, read as the reverse complement.
TCACGATCGTCACGATCGAAAAGCCCAGTCTCCGCCGCCGGACGTTGTCCGCCGAGGCCACGACGGGCGCGGGGATGGAGAAGTGATCCTGTCGGTGCCTGAAACGTGGGGCGGATTGGCAATCCGCCCGACCAGGAAACGTCGGCAGCGTTGGGGGTGCGTCACAGCACCCGCATCTCGCCGGGCACGGCGGCGGCGTAGGCCCCGCTGGCGTCGGCTTTCGTCGGCGGATCGGCATCCCAGGCGTAGCGCTGCGGCCCCAGTCGCAACTCGGACTTGACGGCTTCGTCCCAAGTGATCAGCCGGCCGGAATACGTCGCCATGCGGCCCAGCACGGCGGTCATGCTGCTGACGGCGCCGTATTCGGCGTCCAGCCGGTACGGGCCGGTGCCGCGGATGCTGGCGAACAGGTTGTCGTGTTCGCGGCGGTAAGGGTTCTCCGTCACGCGTTTCTGGTCCCGCAGATCGCGGGGTGTCAGCTCGCCATAGCCCCAGGGGCCGGTGCCCAGGACGAGCAGGCCCTTGGTCCCGTGGACGGTTTCTGACACGTGGTCCCAGGTCCCGGCCTGCTGGCGGGCCTGGCAGAAGTAACGCACGCCGTTCTCGTACTCGAACTCGATCGTATGATGGTCCCAGATGTCGCCGTTGCCGGGGCCGCGCCGCACTTCGCGGCCGCCCAGTCCGCTGGCGCGCACCGGATGCCCGTTCATGACCCAGTTGGCGACGTCGACCTGGTGCGTCGCCTGTTCGACCAGGTGGTCCCCGCACAGCCACAGGAAGACGCCCCAGTGGCGGATCTGGTACTCGAATTCGCTCATCCCCTCCGGCCGCAGCAAGCCGGAGCGGCCGCCGGCGGGCACATTGAAATACGTGCGGATGTAGGTCACGTCGCCGATCTCGCCGGCGCGGATCTTCTGGACGCCCTCCAAGTAATTCCGCTGGTGGCGGCGCTGCAAGCCGACGACGACGGACAACTTCTGCTGGCGTGCGGCGGCGTTGGCAGCCAGCAACTGGCGGTATCCCGGGGCGTCGACGCAGATTGGCTTTTCCAGAAACGCGTGCTTGCCGGCTTGGACGGCCGCCGCATAGTGGAGCGGGCGGAAATGCGGCGGCGTGGCCAGCAGGACCAGGTCGACACCGGCGTCGATGACGCGCTGGTAGGCGTCAAAGCCGACGAAGCGGCGCGCGGCGGGCACGTCGATGCTGGAGTTGATGTCATCGTACTTCAGCAAGTTCTTCAAGCTGAACTCGATCCGTTCGGGAAACAGGTCGCCGACCGCCACCAGGCGCTTGGGGCCCGCGGTCAACAGGGCTTCCCGGCACGCCCCGGTGCCGCGGTTGCCGCAACCAACCAAACCGATCCGCACCACGTCGCTGCCCGCCGCATGGGCGCTGCGAGCGATGTCCAGGCCGGCGGCCAGCGAGGCGACGGCGGCGGGACCGGCCGTGCGGCTGCGGCGGCGAGGATCGGACGGCTGAGGGACGCTGGCTTCGGTTTCCGGGTGTGGCATCGCAACGGCTCCTTGGCGGATATGGTATGACGGAGGCGAGTGCTGCGTCAATTCTCCTGCCGGCGGATCACGGCGCATTCGATGCCCAGGCACGCGGCCACTTTGACCAGCGTATCGGCATGCTGGCCGATGCCGAGCGCGAAATGGTGGGTCGGGCCAGCCTGGACCCAATCGCAGAGGAATCTCCGCACGTCGCGGCCAAAGCGGCCATGCGTGTTGGTGTTGCCGGTCGGCGGAATCGGCCGGCGTTCGGACAGGCCCTCGGCGACAATGAACTTGAATTTGCCGTCGGCGCGCTGGCCGATGCTCAGCATCGTGATCGGGCCTTCCTTGAGCTGGAATTCCACACTGGCGCCGCTGCCGGGTTTGCCGTGGTACTTTTTCAAGCTGCGGAGCACGGGCTTGCCGTCCGCGATGTTAATGTGGTGGGGGCCGTCGTGGCCGACCAGCACGGTGTCCTGGACGAAGTCGACAGGGTGGAATTCGGCAAAACTGCCGCCGATCCCCAGCCGGTCGAAGATCAGCATGGCCAGGCAGTTCTTGATGTCGAATTCCCCGCACATGGGAAACCCGCCGCCGGTCAGCAGCGAGTTGCCGACGATCAGGTTCGTCATCAGCGTCCGCAGTTCGCTGCCCGGGTCGGCTTCGTAGTAATAGGCCAAGCCGGTGAGGTCCTGTTCGGCGATCAGGCCGTCCAAGGCCACGGCCGCGCGGGCGGCGGTCTCGAGGTCCCGTTCGGTGAGCTTCTCCGTGATCGGGTCGCTCTGCGGATCCGGAGTGTCGAAAAAATCGAGGATCAGCCGGCGTTTGGCCGCGATTGCCGGGGCCTCGGCCGCCTGGTAATGCCGCAGCAGATCGTGCGGCTCCAGCAGGGGCACGTGACAGCCGAACGCAGCGGTGATCGCGCACGGATCGGCGTGCATATCGTACATCGACTCGAGCACGTGCCCCATCAAACCCACGCGGCCCTTCCGCAAGCTGTGCAGGACTTTGGCGATATCGCACCAGGCCGCCAGTTCCGCATCCGCCTGAGGATCGCCGTGCTCGTGGCCCAAAATCACGTGCGGAACCGGTTTGCCGAACCTCACCGCGACGCCCGTGAACTCCGGCACCGAGCAGAAATCGTCGTTGCACAACTGCATGTACGTGGTGCCGTTGGCATAGTCCATGGCGGCCATCGGCTGCAGGGCGACCAGCACGATCGGTACGTGGAGTTCGCGGCAGAGGACGCCAAACGTCGACGAGGTGGCGTAGGTCGCCATATCGACGAACAGCACGTCCAGATCAGCGGCTTTGATCGCCGGCAGCGTGGCCCAGGCGGTCTGCGCGTTGTCCACCAAGCCGAAGTTGTCGACCGCTACGCCTCGAGCCTGCAGTCGCCCGGCCAGCACGCCGACCTTGCGATGCATCTCGTCGAGCAAGCCGGGGAATTGGGCCCAGTAGGTGTGATGGCCGACCGCGACCACCCCGACGCGGGCGGTCAGCGGTTGGCGGCGCTCGACGTGGTGTTGGTCAGTGCTCGATGGCATGGAGATCTTTCTTGCGTAAGGCTTAAGTATGGCATCAATTGAAGTTCCTGGGGATCTTCCACCTGGTCTTTCACTTAGTCTACCCCCCAATCTGTCAATTTATCTTTCCCACAATCCAATGGCTGCACGGCAGTCGAGACGAGATCAAGTGCAGGACTTGGTGAAAGATTGGGGTTACCTCGGATTCCGCGGCAGGCTATGTTGGAAACGACTTGTGTGCTTTGCCTCAGAAGGACCTTCCCGCTATGAGTCACCATCGCTTGCTCGTTCTATTCGTCTTGATCTTGGTCGGGGCCGCGTCGCTGCGGGCCGCCGACCAGCGTTCCGTCGCGGCAGATTTCGTTGTCCAGCGGAGGGCCGATCACGTCCTGATCACCGACGGCGGCCGGCCGGTGGCGACCTACATGTTTCGCGACGACAAGATCTTGCGGCCGTACTTTGCCAACGTCTGCGCTCCCGGCGGGATTCAGGTGACGCGGAACCACCCGCCGATGCCAGGCGTGGATGCCCTGGACCACGACACGATGCACCCTGGCGTGTGGTTCGCGTTCGGCGATTTGAGCGGGCACGATTTCTGGCGGAACAAGGCCCGTATCGTGCATGTGCGGTTCGTTGAGTCGCCCGCGGTCCGCGACGGGCGGGTCACTTGGTTGGCGGAGAACATGTTGCAGACCGCCGACGGCGAACTCGTCTGCCGACAGACCTCGCAGCTGACGTTGGCCGCGCGTCCGGCCGGCTATCTCTTGATCTGGGAGGCGACCTTCCGGCCGGACCGAGGCGAAATCGTGTTCGGCGACCAGGAGGAGATGGGGCTGGGCGTGCGCGTGGCCACGCCGCTGGCGGTCAAGCAGGGCGGGACGATTCTCGACGCCTTGGGACGCCGCAACGAGCGCGAGGTCTGGGGCAACGCGGCCGACTGGTGCGATTACAGCGGGACCCTTGAGGGCCGGCACGCCGGCATCACGACGATGTGCGATCCCCGGAACTTCCGGCCGAGTTGGCAGCACGCGCGGGACTACGGTGCGCTGGTGCTCAATCCGTTCGGTCAGCAGGCGTTCGGCAAGGGCCCGGCCAGCCGGGTGGTCGTCAAGTCCGGCGAGTCGTTCCGGCTGCGGTATGGCGTGCTGCTGCACGCAGGCCCGCCCGAAGCCCCGCCCAATCTGTCAGCCGCTTACGCCGATTTCCGCGCCCAGTTGCGCCCCCTGCCATAGCGGGCGGGAAGATCCTTGAGACGCCCGGAATGGAGTTGTGCACCGCAGCGTGACTGACCGTACTCGGGAGATTGCCCCCATGCCCACTTCCCTTTCCCGCGCTGCGCGACTTGCCGTCCTGCTGGCCGCCATTGCCGCGTTGCTGTTCGACGGCGTCGAGCTGGGGTTGATGCCGGTCGCGTCGCTGTCGGTTTCGCAGGACTTGCTCGGCGCGGACTACACCCCGACGCTTGGCGGCGATTGGTTCGCGCGTTTCACCGCGGCCCTGATGCTTGGCGCGGCGGTGGGTGGCATCGCGCTGGGCAACCTGGGCGACGTCGTCGGCCGCACCCGGGCGCTGGGCATCAGCGTCCTGTTCTACTCCGTGTTCGCCGGCCTGGGGGCCCTGGTCCGGACCCAGGAGCAGATGCTCGTGCTGCGGTTTGTGGTGGGACTGGGCGTCGGCGGCGTGTGGCCCAACGCGGTGGCGTTGGCCGCCGAGTGCTGGCCGGACCGATCGCGTCCGGTCGTAGCCGGGCTGATGGGCGCCGCACTGAACGGCGGCATCCTGATGCTCTCCCAGATCGCCCGGCTCTGGCATATCACGCCGGATTCCTGGCGGTGGGTTTTCTGGCTGGCCGCGGCCCCGGCCCTGCTCGGCGTGCTGGTGATCTTCTGGCTGCCCGAGTCGCCGCGCTGGCTGGCCAGTCGCGGCGCTGCGCGCCAGCCCGCCGCCCCGATCCGCGAACTCTTCCGTCCGCCGCTACGGCGGCTGACGATCGTCGGCATCCTGCTGGGCTCGATTCCAATGATCGGAGCGTGGGCGGCCAGCAAGTGGATGATCCCCTGGGCCGACAAGGTCGGCGGCGTCAGTTCGGCCGGCTACAAGGGGGTGACGCAAGGCTGGTGGGCCCTCGGCGCCGTGCTGGGGAGTTTCTGCGGGGCCCAGATCGCCGCCTGGCTCGGACGCCGCCGCGCGTATGCCCTGATCAGTTGCGGGGCCACCGTGCTGACCCTGACGATGTTCCTGGGCACCGCGCCGCTGCAGCCGTCCTTCCTGCCGATCGTCTTTGCCCAGGGGTTCGTGGCCACGCTGTTCTTCGGCTGGTTGCCGCTGTACCTTCCGGAGTTATTTCCCACCCACGTGCGGGCGGCCGGCAGCGGCATCGCCTACAACGTCGGACGTTTTGCGACGGGCGTGGGCGTCTTGGCCGCGGGCGTCCTGTTCACGGCCTTCGGTGGCTCGTATTCGGCCGTCGGCGCGACTTGCGGCCTCATTTACGCGCTCGGCCTGGTCGCCATCTGCTGGGCGCCCGACACGACCGGTAGACTAGATGGCTGATCGCTACACTTCCTGGAACGAGGAGCCCGGTCATGACAAGTCTGATGCTGGTGTTGCTGTCGGCCGCTCTGGGGCCGGTTGACGAGGGCCTTGCGCTGCGGCCCGAGGCGGTGGAAGCACTCCTGGTCGAGCCCGAGCGGCCGACGACCCTTCGTTGGCGTGCGGATCGCGATCTGCCGCCGGAACCGCTCGGCTACACCCTGCGGGATTTTCAGGACCACGAGGTGCAGAGCGGCACAAGCCAGCGGGCCGCTGCCCGAACGCTGGCCGTGACGCTGACACTCGCCCCAGGCTACTACGAACTTCAGTTCTCCGGCGTGCCGACACGGTTTGGCCTTGCGGCCTTGCCGGCGCCGAGCGGATCGCCTGACCCGTTCTTCTGTATCGACAGCGCGTTGTCCTGGCTGGTGCGGGACAGCGAGTTGCGGCCGGGCCTGATCCGCAGCCTGCGCCGCAGCGGAATCGCCATGTCCCGCGAGCGGCTGAATTGGGGCGAAATCCAGGCGGTCCGCGAGCGTTTTGAATGGGACGGCCACAGCGGCTACGAGACCGTCCGGCAACTGCATGCCCAGCAGCAAGTCCCGGTGCTGGAGATGTTCCATGCGGCCACGCCGTGGAGCGGCACGGTCGGCAAGTACCCCGAGGACCTGCTCGGCACGGCGGCCGCCTGGCGGCAGATCACGCGGCGGTGGCACAGCACGTGGGGAGCGTTGGAGGTCTGGAACGAGCCGGATATTTTCTTTGGGGATCTGCAGCCGGCCGACCAGTATGCCGCTTTGGTCAAGACGTTGGCCTATGCGGCGGCACAGGAATCGCCCGGTACGACGTTGGTCGGCGGAGTCATGGCTCATTACCACCGCCCATTCCTGGACACGGCTGCCGCCTGCGGGATGTTGGACTGCGTGGACGTGGCCAGCTTTCACACATACGACCGCGCGCCGCGAATGCAGGAGCTGGTCGGAAAGTATCGCGAGTGGCTGGCCGCCCACGGCCGGCCGGACATGCCGCTGTGGATCACGGAGAGCGGCCGGCCGTGGAAGAAGGGCCCGAGCCGGCCGCCGGCGGATCAGGATGCGGCCAGCGCGCTGGACATCACCCGCAAAGCGATCGAAGTGCGAGCTTGCGGCGTCGCCCGATATTTCGCCTTTGTGTATCCATTTTACGAAGAGAACGACAACAACTTCGGCATGCTGGATCGGTGGGGTGCGCCGCTGCGTTCGTTTGCCGCGTACGCTCAAGCTGCGCGCGTCCTGGGTGGGAAACCGTATTTGGGCGATTTGCGGCTGGCTCCATCCGCGCCCGCGGCCCGCGTGTTCGGTGACGACGCCCAGGTGGTGGCTGTAGTGACCGCGGCGGCCGAAGCTCCGCAGGCGGTCTGTGTGGGTGATCTGCCGGTGCAGCGAGCCGAGACGCTGGACGGCCGCAGACTTGAGGTCAGCGCGGCCGGCGAGATTCCTCTTCTGGACGGCTTGGCGTATGTCTGGATCGACCGGACCGCGGTAGCCAAGCGACTGGACACGCAGACCGAGGCCATGCGACTGTGGCAATTGGGCCAGACGGAACCGCGTCGCCGGCAGACGCCGTCGCCGATCGTCCTCCGGTGGCAGATCGACTCGGAGGCGTTCCAACCGGAGACGGCTGGATACCGCGTGCGGGGTGAGACACCGGGTAGATTGAAGTTGACCGCGCGCGCGTTCAATTTGGGCGAACAGGCCGCCGAGTTCCGCCTGACCCTGGATGTCGGGGAAGCCCCGGTTCGCGTCCTGGGCGATAGCTCCTGCGCCGTCCGTGTGCCGGCGGCCGGCTTTGCCGATGCGGCCTGGGAAGTCGAGCTGAGCGACGCATTTGCGGTCCGCGACGAGATCAATATGGTCGTGCGGCCGGCGAAAGAGGCTCCGGAGCGGACTCTGCCGCTGGCTGTGACGTTGATCGGCCAGGCGACGCTGGCCCAGCGGCTGGCGAGATACCCGCGGCGCGTCCAACTGCCGCTCGGCCAGGCCGAGCGCTGGCAGCCGGGCATCCCGTCGTACGGCCGGCTTGACCTGCGCCCGCAGCCCGACAATTCCGTCAGCGTGGCGGCCAGTTTTACTGCCGGCGACCGCTGGGTGTATCCGTCCTTTCAGCTGCCGGACGACGTGGAACTGAGGCGTTTTTCAGGGCTGGTGCTGCGTGCCCGGTGCGAGCGGCCGGCAACGGTGCGGGTGTTCTTGTGGGAAGGCGACCGCGGAGTCGGGTACCTGACCGCCGACAGCCTTATTCCAGCGGACGGCAAGTGGCACGCGGCCGAAGTGCGGTTCGATGAACTGACGCTCAGCGGCGCCAACGCACCGGACGACAACGGTCGGCTCGACCTGAACCAAGTCCGCCGCATCGCCGTCGGTATGAACAGCGACGTGCCGGACAATCGCTTGGAAGTCAGCGAAGTCTACGTCGTCGGCCCGCGCAGCGATCCGCCCTAGTGTTCCATCCGGGCCGAATGTGTGGGTGCCTGGGGTCGAGTGCAGCGAGCCCCCCGCGACAGAAACTGGGGGCACGCCACTTGTACCTCGTGGTTCGACCCCGGGCACTCAACCCCGGCGATTCGTCCTACAGATCGCCAGCCCGCGTGGCCTTAAGCCTGGCCGCGCAGGCGAGCGAGTTCTTCGCGAAGCCGCGCCACTTCCGCTTCGGCCGCCAGGCGGGCTGCCGTTTCCGCTTGGCGAGCTTCCGCCTCGGCGCGGTGGGCTTCGGCTTCCGCGCGGTGGGCTGCCGCTTCGGCGCGGCGGGCGCGAGCTTCGTGCCGGGCACGCTCTTCGGCCGTCAGCAGCCGCTGACCATTGTCCAGGCGGACAAACATCAACCGTCCCGCATCGTCACTCAACCGCAGGCCGAGTTGCTCGCTGATCAGTGAGCCATCAGATTCGAGCGGAATGGGAGTTGGGGTTGCCCTGCTCGTAGTACACCAACAAGTCGCCGGAAACATACACCTTCCGACCGCGATAGTAGTGCCGCAAGAGTTCGATCTGACGAACCATTTCGTCCCGATGCAGGTCGGTCTCTCCCATGGGTTTGCCATCCGATTCGGGGTAATGCACGACGGTTGCCTGGAGCACGGATTTCATCGCCAATCTCCTTGCGGTTTCCCGGCTTGCGGCCCGGGACGGCACCGGGGGACGCCGCCCCTCATCATAGCATTCGCGGGGCGCGGCGGCGAGACGGTTTTCGGGGGCCGGTTGCCAACGGCCGATCTTCCAACGGCGATTCTGCGGATTTGCCGGGCCTCGCCCCGGCCCGGTCCTTTCCCCTGTGAGTGAGGCTGCTAGAATAGGCATTCCCGTGTTCCCACGGGGGCTCTAGAAAATGCGTGGCCAGGTGAAAAGGGTAACCAATCGATGAGAAGCGATCTGATTAAACGGGGCGTCGAACGAGCGCCGCATCGCAGTCTGCTGAAGGGCACAGGCAACTTCCGTGACGGAGATCTGAACAAGCCGTTCATCGCGGTCGTCAACTCGTTTGTCGATATCATTCCGGGCCATGCACATCTCGACAAAGTCGGCTACTTCATCAAGGAGCAGGTCCGGGCCGCGGGCGGCGTGCCGTTTATCTTCAATACGATCGGCATCGACGACGGGATTGCGATGGGCCACCTGGGCATGAAGTTCTCGCTGCCCAGCCGCGATCTGATCGCCGATAGCGTCGAAGCGATGATCGAGGCGCACCGGTTCGACGCGATGATCTGCATCCCGAATTGCGACAAGATCGTGCCTGGCATGATGATGGCGGCCGCACGCTGCAACATCCCGGCGATCTTCGTCAGCGGCGGACCGATGGAAGCGGGGAAAACGTCCGACGGCCGCAGCGTCGATTTGATCAACGCCTTTTACGCGGTCAGCCAGCACACGGCGGGCCGCATGGACGAGCAGACGCTGACGGACATCGAAAACCATGCGTGTCCAACTTGCGGCAGCTGCTCGGGCATGTTCACCGCCAACAGTATGAACTGCCTGGCCGAGGCATTGGGCATCGCCTTGCCCGGCAACGGGACCGTGCTGGCGACCAGCGAGGATCGACGCCAGTTGTACGCGGCCGCCGCCAAGCGGATCGTCGAGATGGCCTTGGCGGACGGCCCCAAGCCACGCGACGTCATGACGCGGGCTGCATTCGAGAACGCGATGATCCTGGACATGGCGATGGGCGGCTCGACCAACACCGTGCTGCACATCCTGGCGATCGCCCACGAGGCGGGCGTCGAATTCACGATGAAAGACATCGACGCGTTGTCGGTCCGCACTCCCAACATCTGCCGCGTCGCTCCGTCAGCCGGCAAGGACGGCCGGATCTACCACGTCGAGGACGTCCAGGCGGCGGGCGGAATCACGACCATCCTCGGCGAAATCGCCCGCGGTAAGACCGGCTTGCTGCACGAGGATTCGTTGACGGTCACCGGCAAGACGCTGGGCGACAATATCCGGGAGCACGACATCCGCGTCCGCAATCAGCTGATCCGCCGCGACGGCTTGAGCACCGCCAAACGCAGCGAGTTGAGTGTCTACACCGAGAACGCCGAAGCCGGCGGCGCGGCCGTGCTGGTCGACCTGGACAAGGGCCAGTTCGATCCGCTGGACTGCATCCGCACGGTGGATCAGGCGTATTCGCCGGAGGGCGGTCTGAGTGTCCTGTACGGCAATCTGGCCGAGGATGGCGCCGTCGTCAAGACCGCGGGCGTCGACCCGGAGATGCTGAAACACTCGGGGCCCGCCGTCATCTTCGAAAGCCAGGAGGAAGCCTGTGCGGGCATCCTGAGCGGCAAGGTCCGTTCCGGCGACGTGGTGGTGATCCGCTACGAAGGCCCGAAAGGCGGACCCGGGATGCAGGAGATGCTGGCGCCGACCAGCTACATCAAGGCCAATCCCGATCTGGCCAAAACCGTGGCGTTGATCACCGACGGCCGGTTCAGCGGCGGTACGGCCGGCGCTTGTATCGGGCACGTCAGTCCCGAAGCGGCGGCGGGCGGCACGATCGGCCTGCTGCGCACCGGCGACATGATCGACATCGACATCCCCGGGCGAAAACTGAGCGTCCGGCTGTCGGACGCCGAATTGGCCGAGCGCCGAAAGAACTGGGTCCGCCCCGAGCCACGCTGCAAGACGGGCTATCTGGCCAAGTACACGGCGATGGCCACCAGTGCCAGCAGCGGGGCGATTCTCAAGTGGTCTTGAGTCATGGGGAACGATCCGACAACACGGCGTGGTTTCCTGCAGACGGCCGCCGCGGCAGGTGGGTGCCTGTTGACGGCACGGGCCCTGGCGGCGGAAGCGGCGGGGCGGTCCCCGGGTGGTCAGGCCCCGTCTGACGACGGCTCGCTGGCCACGCGGAATGCCCCCATCATCGTGGTGACGCAAGCCGTCTCGCGGGACGTCAATCCGCGGGCCGCGGCCTGGGTGTACATCGGCGAAGTCTTGCGCCGCGCAGGACTGTTCTTTTCACAGCTGACCCCGGACGGTCTGCCCGGGGCGCTGCCAGGCCGCTCGAATGCGATCGTCTTGCTAGCCGGCGACTTGCTGCTGACCGCGGACCAGCGCGGTGTCCTCGCCGGCTGGGTCAACGACGGCGGCACTGTGATCGGGCTTGGCGGCACGTCGGGATTGGACGACGTGTTTGGAGTCACGGACGCACGCCGCCTGGGCGAAGGCTGGATCAAGGTGACCGACGCGGACCACCCACTGACTGCCGGTCTGCGCAGTTCGCTACACGTGTTCGGCGGCTGCACGGTCAAGGCGGCGGCGGCCGCCTCGCTGGCAGGACTCGAGTTAGCCAGCGGCACGACAAAGGGCAGTGCGATCCTCGAACACCGCCCGGGCCGGGGACGAGCGATCCTGTTAGCGCCCGACCTGCTGTTTTCCATCGTGCACATCCAGCAAGGAGTCCCGGTGTTCCAGGACGTCCGTGCCGCGCCCGATGGTTCAGCGGCGACGAACGAGGGGATCCTGAAAGCCGAAGACGGGATGGTCCTGGATTGGGAGCGGGACCGCAGCCCGATGGCCCCCACCAATGTGCCGGCATTTCTGGAACCGATCAGCGACGAACTACGGGGGTTGATCCTGCGGAGTGTTTTTCATGCGGCCCGGGAACAGGGGCTCGCCTTGCCGGTCCTGTGGTATTGGCCGCGCGGCTTGCCCGCCGTGGGCCATGTCTCGCACGATTCGGACGGCAACGAACCGGCCAAGGCGACGGCGCTGTTGGAGGTGCTGAACCGCTGCCAGGTGAAGTCCACTTGGTGCATCCTGTATCCCGGCGGCTACCCGCGCGAGTTCTATCGTACGCTGCAGGAGCAAGGTTACGAAATCGCCTTGCACTATGACGCCCTGGACGGGGGCCCGCGGACGTGCTGGTCGAAAGACAATTTGCTGTTTCAGCGCCAGTGGCTGCTCGCCGAGGCGGGCCTGGAAGGCATTCGCTCGAACAAGAACCACTACACCCGCTGGGAGAGTCGGCTGGATTTCTGGCGCTGGTGCGAACAGGCCGGCATCCACTGCGATCAGACTCGCGGGCCCAGCAAACAGGGCACGATCGGTTTCGCGTTGGGCGGTTCGCAACCGTATTTCCCGTTGGACGACGAAGCCGATCCGCCGCGGTTCTTGAACGTGCTCGAATTGAACCTACAAACGCAGGATTTGGTGGTCGTCTGTCCGGCCGAATACGGTCGGCAACTGGTCGATTCCGTCCTGCGGCATCACGGCGTCGCGCATTTCCTGTTCCACCCGGCGCACATCCTCAAGCCGAACGTGGCCGATGCGCTGTGCGGCCTGGTCCAGTACGGCCGGGAACGGGGCCTGGAATGGTGGACCAACCAGCAGCTTTACGACTGGGAAATCCTCCGCCGCGGCGTGGCTGCGGAATTCGCTTCCGCCACGAGCTTCCGTCTCGCAACGCCCCAGCCGCTGCGGGAGGCGACCCTGCTGGTCCTCAAATCCCAGGCCGAACCGCAGTCAATTCAACTCGGCGGTCATCCTGCGTCCAGCCGCCCATGGAATCTGTACGGATTCGATTTTCAAGCGGTGGCGCTGGATATCGAGGGGCAGATGGCGGTGGAATTGTCCTGAGCAACGTATTTCGTGAACGATCGGATATCGGGTGCTGCAAGAATTTCGGAGATAAACTCGAAATTGACGCAAGCCGGAGACCGATTCTGACGATTGTTTACGACCGTAACGGTCAGGAAGGCCAGGTAATTCGCCGCCTCGGCAGACGTTGCTAGTCCTACATCGTCAGTGTTGGAAGGAGTCCACATGACAGGGTTTGCCCGCCATCGCCGTATTCAGATCGCTGTCGCGTCGGCCGCCATGCTTGCGTTCTCCGGATGCGCAATGATCGACGCGGGCGGAGACGGTTCCCTTCCAACGCTACGCGACGGGCAAGTCGCGCCGTCCGCGGGGCCGACGCTGACGATGGAAATCCGGGAATCCGGCAAGAAGCCCGAGATCAAGCAGTTTCCGCTGGACGACGGCAGCACGGTCCAACAACTGCTGGAGAAGGCCAAGCTAGTCAGGAAATTCCGCCGCATGGACATCGAAGTCCTGCGAACGACAGGTGACCAACGGGCAAAAATGATGGTGAAATACGATCACACCCAAGCCCAGGTCAAACCGGAATACGATTACGCACTGCACCCCGGCGACCACGTGATTGTCCAGGAGATCACCAAGACGGCCTTCGACGATATGCTCGAATCCGCTGCCGATCCGCTGCGTCGAGCGACCGGGACGGCATCCGGACATCGGCACTAACGGGATGCACGACCGACCCGCCGATCGGCGCGCAAAATCAACGGCCGAGGCGAATCGGCGATGAAGATGTCGTCTGCCAGCCTGGACGGGGCCTATTTCTTGCGATGGCGAATGCGCGCCCGCATTCGCCGCTTCTTGCGACCGATCTTACGACGACCTTTTCCTGTTTTCTTCGTTCCCACAAGCAGACTCCAGACTGACCCAGTTCACGTGTTGTTCGTCTTGCTCCGCCGCACGCTCGGCGGACATGTTCCAAGGCGATGATTGTAAAGCCGAGCCCTATCGTAGCAAGAGGGCGTAACTTACGCCAGACGTCATACATATTGCTGCAGGGTTGGCTTGATAATCAGTTCCGGAACGTGGGCCCGTGGCGGCAGGCAGGCGATCGTCACGGCCAGGGCCCCCAGGTCTTCCGGCTGCAGCATGGCCCCTTTGCGCTCGTCGCTGACCGGTTCCGGACGGTTTTCCAGCAGCGGGGTATTCACTTCGCCAGGGTAGATATTCGTGACCCGGATCCCGTTTGGGGCGTCTTCGTTCGCGACGGCTGTGCCCAGAGCGGTCATGGCGAACTTGGAGGCACAGTAAGCGACGCCGCCCAGCGTTAGAGCCCGCTTGCCGGCCACCGACGAAATGTTGATGATCAGGCCGTCCCGCCGAGCCCGCATCTGAGGCAGCACCGCGTACATGCAGTTGTAAGCCCCGGTCGCGTTGATGGCCAGGACCTGGTCCCACTGCTCCGGGGTCATCTGGGCCATCGAGCGAGTCCGGATATTAACCCCGGCCGAATTGACCAAGATATCGATCTGCCCGAGCTGCTGGGTGGCCCAGGCGAACAGGCTGGCGACGCTCTGTCGGTCGCTGACATCCACCGCGTGCACGAGCATCGCGGGTTCGCCCGGCCAAGCCGCAGCCGCCGCGCGGAGTTTTTCCTCCCGCCGGCCCGCCAGCACGACGCGACAGCCCTCGGCCGCAAAGGCTAGGCCGATCCCCAGTCCAATTCCCGTGCCGCCTCCCACAATGACCGCTCGTTTGCCCTGTAGCCGCATGGGCGTCTCCTCCGCCTGTCTCGGTGTTCGGTGTCCCAATCCGAGACATCATGGCAAATCGGCCGTCGGCTGTCGAGCCACGATGCCAGCAAGGATGCCGGCAACGTCATGCCAGCAGAGTCAGGTGCCCCTTGAATTCTGCGGTCCGGCGTGCGGCCCTCAATCGAGCAGACGGGCGCTGCCAAACACCAAGTCCGTGGCCGCGATCGAGTTGCCCGCCAGGAGCTCGTCCAGGTCCGTCCCGGTCGCGAAGCCGCGGACAACGGCCGCCAAGTCCACGCGATCGACCGCTTGCGGGGCGACAAACCCGTTCGCAGCTCCGGAGGCGGCCACTCCGGCGAGGCCCACGCTGCCGATCACGGGGGCCGAGTCGGTGAGCGAGGCTCCGCGGGCCACCGGTTCGCTGGGCAACGCCGCACTGGCCGTCTTGGTGCTGACCGTGTTGCTGTAGGCCGAATTCCCCGCCGTGTTGTAGGACCGGACGCGGAAGTAGTACGTCGTATTGGCCTTCAAGCCGCTGTTGACGTAGCTGGTCACATTCGCACCGACCGTCGCAACCTGGGTCCACTTCGAACCATTGGTGGACCGTTCAATCTTGAATCCCGTTTCGTCGCCGGACTTGTCGGTCCAGCTCAGCGTGACCGAACTCTTGGACACGCCGGCAATGGTCAAGCTGGTCGGCGCGACAGGGATCGACGGCGCCGGAGCCTTTTGGGTGGTCGCCGAAGCCACCGGGCTGGTCGCCGAAGTGCCCGCGGAATTCACGGCCGAGATGCGATAGTAGTAGGTTGTCGCTGCCTTCAGCCCGGTATCTCGATAGGTGGTCACATCTGCCGAGGTGCTGGCCACGACGGCCCAGCCCCGGTTGCTGCTCGTCGAACGCTCGATCTTGTACGACGTCTCGCCGTTGACATTGCTCCAACTGACGTCGATGTCGCTGGCCGAGACGGCTTGGGCCGACGCGCTGGCCGGAGCCGACGGCGGGACGACGACAGCCTCGGTGACCGCGACGTTGGAGTACTCGGAAACGGCCTCGCCACGGTAGGCCGAGACGCGGTACATGTAGGAGAGAGCGGAATTCGCTGCCAAATCGCTGGCCGCCGTCACGTTGGCCGCTACGTCGGCGAGCTGGCCCCAAGTCGCGCCGCCGTCGCTGCTACGTTCGATCCGGAAACCGTCTTCGTTACCCGAGTTGTCCTGCCAGGCCAGGTTCACCTGTGTCGCCGACACGGTCGTTGCGGTCAGGTTCGACGGAGCTGCCACAAAATCCGCCGGAGTCAGGACCGTCCCCGACACGGTGTACTGGCCGATGTCCCCGTAGCCGCCTTCGCTGGCCACCACCAGCCGGTAGCTGCCCGCCGGGACGGTCGCCGTCATGGTCTCGCCCAGGCTGGCCGTATCCGCGCTGGCAACCAGCACGCCCGCGTCGCTGTACAGGCTCAGCTTGAGATCCAGCATCGGACCAGCGGTCGCCACGCTGCCGGTCAGGTTGATCGTCCCCGCGTCCGTGGCAAAGGAGAATACGTCTTGGTCGCCGTTGGACGCGATGATGCCCGACCGACTGACCGAATTGCCCGACACGTCCAGCGGAGTTGCGGCAGCCAGCGTGTCGCCGTGGTCGTCGGCTCGGAAACCAAAGCCGTTGTGCCCGTTGGTCAGAATGGCCAAGTCGTCCTGGTACACGCTCGCTCCAAACGTCGACGTCCCATACCACCACAGTCCGCGAGCCGCGGTATAGGCGACGCCCATGATCGGCGCCTTCTGGGAATCGCCCTTGTTGTACTCGGCCGTCTTGACGCCGCTGGCGTCGTAGCTGCTCTGGTGATTCAAGCCGAACCCGTGCCCCGCTTCGTGGATGCCTGCGTCCGCCGAATACTTGGGCGAA
This sequence comes from uncultured Planctomycetaceae bacterium, assembly GCA_903927685.1. The sequence continues at coordinate 5,813 of CAIYOB010001614.1, read as the reverse complement.
CCGTTGGAGAGATTCTTGGTAAACACCCACACGGTGTTCGCGTACGCATTCGAGAAGCTGTCCACGTAGCTCACACCGCCGTAGGGCCCGATCCAGGAACCGTCACCGCCGAACACGACTTGCAGCGTCTGCAGGTTTGTGCGATTGCCTGGATCCACCGTCGTCACGTCCAACTGGAAGGGCGAATACGCCTCGGCCACGCGGGCCCAAATCGTCTGAATCGAGGCCAGTTCGCCAGTGCTGAAGGTGGTCGCATCCCCATCCTGGTCGTAAGCCGGAGTCGCCGGCACGCTATAGGCACCCCAAGTCTGAGCCGCAGCTCCGTCGAAGTCCAGGTACAACTTCGCCGCCGCGGCCGGATGGCTGCTCAAGGCCGGCACGCTGGCCAGCGACGCCGCCGCGGTCGGAACGGATTCAGCCGCCGCCAGATACGCGGGTGCAGCCACCGCAGGTACCGCCGGGTCGAAGGCCAGCAGCGGACTCTCGGACGGCGCCGCACTCATCAGCAGGCGGGATTCCAACGCTTCCAAGACGAAGGTGCGGCGACGACGAACTCGGGGCTGGGATTGGGTCATACTGAGCTTTCCAAACAGATGGTGGAGAGGTTGTGTCTTCTCGGTAGATGCGACGTACCAACGAAGCCAGACGTCAAAGGCCCGCCATAGCTTCTGTCGGCATGAGACGCACCAAAGCAACCACCGTGCCAATCGCGACCAGACGGCGTCAGAACGGTATGCGAGGCATGCCAGAGCGGCATTGCCCGCACTAAACGCGGCTGTGCCCGAGGGAAATGCAGGACGCCTCAGGCGTACATTGGGAGAATCCCTCAAGAATGCTTTACGGCCAACCGGCCTTGACGACTGTAAGAATTACCGCCAAGGCCAAGCGTTCGGGTGGCTGGGGTCGAGTGCAGCGAGCCCCCAGATTCAGACCCTGGGGGCTCGCCACTCTGAGTTGATTTAGCGTCTTGACGCGAGCTGCTGGCCTACGCCGCCGCCCGCTTGCGGCGAGCTCGATACAGCCAACCGCCGCAGGCCGTCACCATCACCCAGATGAAGCCCGGCTCAGGAGCGGGTAAGCCCGGCGAGAATGTTGGCGATCCCATCATGGCCGCGACGTTTTCCTCGCCGACGTAGACGGCGAATACCACGTCGCTGTAATTCCGCTGACCGCTGCCTGCGAGGTCCTCAAAGCTGACCAACACGTACGGACTGTTCGCTTGGGCAAACGCCACCGCCCGGTTCGTTCCGTCCGGGTTCACGCTGGGGTCCGTCGAAAACAACTGCTCCTGGTTCGTGGCGCCTCGCGATACCAGGAAGAAGTCCAACTCGGTGCCCGCGTCCATGCTGCCCAACTGGACAAAATCGCCGGGGAAGAGCGGGAACGTCTTGGTGCGTTTGGCGTCGTCGTTCTTCCCATAGTTGGGATTTACGCTTGCATCCGGAAAGATCAGCAGCGGGTCACCCGTGTCCACGCCGCCACCGCCGGTATTGAACCCGAGTGAATTGTGATAACCGGTCGCTTCACCTACAAAGTATACCCGCACGTCAGCGGCAACTGCCAGCTTGATCGCGGCGGGGTCGATTGCCGTGAAAACATTCGCCTTCGCGCCCGATTTATCATCCTCCTTCTCGTCGTCGTCCCCTTCGGTCGCGGTGGGAATACTGATTGGCGAACCCACGGCGATACCGCTGAGATCTGCTCCCACCAAGCCCTGCATTGTCGGCAGATCATCTTTGAGGAAAATGGATGAGGCCCGGTCGGTGGCCCGCTTTCCGACGAGGTCGACGATATCCAGGCCAAACGGCCGTGCAGCGGACTGGATCGTCGAGTACGTAAAGGTCTCGGCGTGCAGGGCTGTTCCGGACGACATCAGGCCGAGCGTCAGAACCGCCATGACCGCGTTGCGTCCGCGACGCGGCAACACAACCAGCCCCACAGCCACCGCAGCAACCCCAGCTAATCGCAACCCCGCTTCCCAACCGGCGGCCGCACCCGCAACCAGCCAGCCACAAGCGGGCATCCACAACAGACTGCTGGCCAGCCAAACCCACTGCCCCGACACAGGCTGCCGCCAGCCAACGATGGCCAGCGCCAACCCGACGTGCTGCAACGCGTTCAGCCAAGTCATCTGACCGGCCAACGTCAAGACCACCGCTGCCGCCAGCAGCCCGACCTGCGGCCGATCGTCGGCCGAGCCGCGGATCGCAGCCGCCAACGCCGGCACCAGCCACAAACCGAACATCAGCCAGCCCCACGACTCGGTCGATCCCCGCAACCATGTCCCCAACAGGTCACCGGACTGCCAGACACAGTACGCCAAGACGAAGTACCGAAAGACAACCATGGGACGAGGGACCGTCGCAGGAAACGAATTCAACGGAGAACAGCTAATCGTAGCACAAGACGAACCCATATTACAAATCTCACAGAATAACCTAATGTTCCAACCCTCAATTCTGCCTGACTTCCCGAGCAATCGCTATGCCAATATTCACTTTCTTTGATGCGTCCGCCCGGCGGCGACTCGGGCCTCGATCGCAGTCTAGCGCAAAGTGCGACCCTGCCGACCGTAACCCGAAGCGCCAGCGAGTGGGAAACCGCCCGCAACAAGCCCCCAGTGGCAAGAATTGGGGGCTCGCCACTCGTACCTCGTGGCTCGACCCCAGCCACCCAACCCCAATTCTCAGCCTGGACAATTCGCCGTTCATCGGTCGAGCGTGACGCTGACTAGGCGCTTAACGGTCACGGTTCACGGTAAGATTTGGCAGTAAGAATTACCGGATGAAGCCTTCGGCGGGCTCGATACAGCCACCCACCGCTGGCGGCAACGATCAGCCAAATGAAGCCGGGTTCCGGAGCCGGAAGGCCGTACAGAGCCGCTGTCTGCACGATGTAGTTCACGTTCTTCTCGCCGAGATAGACGGCGAACAACAAGTCGTTGTAGTCCTTGTCGCCGCCACCGGTCAGATCCTCGAAGCCGATCAGCAAGTACGGGTTTTCCACGTCGTTGAAAGCGACGACGTGGGCGATCTTGTCCTTGTTCACGGTGGGATCGGTGGAGAAAACCTGAGTCCCGCCCGCGGCCCCGTTCGAGATCAGGAAGAAGTCCAGGGATGTACCCTTCACAAAGCTGCCCAGGTTTACAAAATCCCCAGGCATCAGGGGAGCTGTTTGCGAGCGACTGCCAGTCGCCTTGGGATTGAGGTACGAAACCGGACTGGACGCGTCCGGGAAGATCAGCAGCGGATCGCCTGAATCGACGCCGCCACCGGCAGTGTTGAATCCCAGCGAATTGCGATAACTGGCTCCTTCGCCGACGAAGTAGACGCGAATGTCAGCCGCCGCCGCGAGCTTCAGTTTACTCGGATCCAAGGCGACAAGCGGGCCTGTATTGCTCAGATTCCCGATCGCTTTTGTCTCAGGCAAGTACTTTTCGATCAGGCTTCGCATGCTGGGCAGGACGTTGCTTTGGAAGTCAGCCGACGCGGCATCGCTGCCCGCCAGACCAACCTTGTCGACGACATCCAAACCGAAGGGCCGCGCGGTGGACTGCACCGGCGAGTACGTAAATGTATCGGCTTGAACCGCAGAAGGCGCCGACGCCAAGACGCAGGCCAGGGCCGCCAACACAAGTTTCGGCCAACTTCGCCACGCCCGCTCAATCCGGTTGAACCTCCGGTACACCATCCGCGGCGCGGCGGCACGGGCCACAGCGGGAACGCGCTGGGCCAGCCCCCACGACGCCAGACTTGACGTCATCACCGCAATCCACTCGTTCAGACCTCTGGAATCAATCACTCGGCTTATCATCTTTGCTCCGACACGCAAGAAACTTAGTCTCGGGGGATTGTTGCGCGAGTCCTCCATGTTCGAAGTGTCGTGCGGTGCCTGTTCCACCTTTATACCACTTCGCGACGCCGCTTCCAAACGGTTTCTCCTCGCAGTCTCGGCTTAGTTGTTCAGCAAATTCCGTGCCGTGATCCAAGCAGTCAACGGCAACCTACGGCAACCGGCCGTTCAACGAGGGAGCGTCGCGTACCCGTGCGGGTTCTGACTTGCCCGCGAGGGCCAACAGCTCTATCGTTACCGCATGGAACCGGCATTTCCGAACAAGCGATGTCTGGGCCAAGGCGGAGGCCATCCAGCGGCCCGGCGTACCCGACGTCGGCTGGCTTTCGAGACGCTCGACGGTCGCCGCCTGTTGGCGGCGTCGCCCGCCATCTGGCCACCCACCGACGATGTCACCGCCGCCGATTCGCCCGGCTCGGTCGCGGCGCTGACGGGCTCGATCACCGACGGTGGCACGGTTTATCCGCTGAGAATTGCCCCGCGCAGTGCGCATCAAGGCGACCTGATCGATCCCCAGCGGACGACGTGGCTGGTCATCCACGGGCGGCTGGGGGCGGCCGGTCAGCCGATCTACCAGGACATCGCCACCTCGATCGATACCTTCCGCCCCGACGATCAGGTCTTGCTGCTGGACTGGGAGACGGCAGCCACAGGTTGGTGGGACGGCGAGTCGCGGATCGAGCCCGTCGGGCGTTGGGCGGCGGCGGCCCTGGACGAATATGGTTTCGCGGCCGGCGACCTGAACCTGGTCGGCTACAGTTGGGGCACGTACGTCGCTGACGAGTTGGCCGAGGAACTCGCCGCGCGGCAAGCGCAGGTCGTGAATTCCCTGATCCTGCTCGATCCGGCGACCAATATCCCGTTCAACGCTTACGACCCGAATAACGCCGCCACGGTCAACTTTGCCGCCCACAGCCGGTTCTCCCAGGCGTTTCACTCCGGCGGCTTCGAGGGCTCGGCGACAAGCCCCAAGACGGCCGACGAGTCGTTTGTGCTGCAGGGTAGCGACCACTATGTGATCCGCGACCAGTTCATCCGGTTGTTGGACACGAATCACGCCGGCCAGTTCCAGAACGCGTGGTTCTCGCTCGAACGGACCAGCAGTGGCGGCGTGCCTGCTGCTCCCTGGCTGGCCAACTCGGTTGACGATTCCGGCGAGTTGACCGTTAATTCCAGCGGCGGATACGAAGCCGTCATCACGATGGACGCGGGCGGACTGGCGGAATGGCTGACCTACGAGCCGGTCGCAGGCCCGCCCGACCAGTTGCGAACCGTGCCCTTCTGGACGGCGATTCCGCCCGAGGCGGCGGACGACCTGTTCCAGGTCGACATGGGCGAGTGGACGGGTTCCCTGCAACGGGATGCGTCATCCGGCGTGCTGGCCAACGACATCGGCGTAGGCCTGACCGCAGCCGCCCAGGTGGGACCCCAGCAAGGAACTCTGACACTGGCCGCGGATGGTGCCTTGACCTATATCCCGGCACAGCCGGTCACGCCGTTCGGCTTTCGCGACAGTTTCACGTATCAGGTCACCGATTCGTCCGGTCAGACCGACCTGGCGACGGTGCAGCTGGTCGGACTCCCCAATCTGCGGAACCCGAGCCAGCGGACCGATGTCAACGCCGACGGACTGACCACGCCTCTGGATGCCCTGCTGATCATCAACGCCTTGAACCGGTTCGGCGCCCAGCCCGTGGCCGAACTCGTTCAGCGCGAGGGCGTCCCGGTTTTCTACTACGATGTCACCGGCGACTACCAATTGACCGCAAGCGATGTCCTGTGGGTTATCGAGGCCCTGAACGCCTATTCCCTCCCTTATTCCCTCCCCTAATCTTTCACCTTTCACCTGATCTTGTCCAAGGAGATCCCCAGGAACTTAAAGTGGTTTAGCCCGTTAGCGGGGTTTTACGCGTTGACGCAAACCTCAGCCAGCAAGCATATTACGTGCAACGCGGTGTCCG
>CAIYOB010001613.1 GCA_903927685.1 uncultured Planctomycetaceae bacterium | reverse complement strand
CCGTCGCCTGCCGGCTCGGCGTTAAACGAACTGAGCCGAATTGGGGAAGTTATTTCGTGAGTGACGTTCACCGTCCACCCCTGGCAAGAAAGGGAGAATATCTGCGATGTCCACCCGCAGATATCGCCACCCATGGCTGAGTTCGACGCGACTAAGCCAGTCTTCCCTGGAATCCGCCGAGTGGCGTTCGCTCCAAGGGTTCGTCGAGTGTCTCATCACTCCTCGCGCACGGCTTCGATCGCGCACAAGATCGGCGGTCGGACGGACGCCGCCGTGGTTCGCAGGTCCACCATCAACTCACCGGTCACACGCACGCCGGCAAACTCCTTGACGATGGCCCGCCGCGGTTTCCCGGTCGCCTGCACGTTGTCAAATCGCTGCAGCACCGACTCGCCCTGCAACAGGACGTCGAACACCCGCTCGCCGGGTTGCACGATGTCGGGCTCGGCAAAGTGCAAGCGAACCGTGTAGGCGGTCGCCGGGCTCCCGGGATCGAGAAAATCGGGACGCAGACGAACCCGACGCCTTCCGCGTCCTGTTGGTCGCCGCGATGAATCCGATTCATGAACTGCGGCTCGCCGGCGGCGCGCGGAACCAAGGCGGGCTGTCCGGTTTGGACTACGTGGCCGACGATCCCTTCGCCTCGCAGGTAGCGGCCCGCAGCCGCCTGGGCGGTTTCCACCGAGGGGCCCGCCGCCTGCCCAGCACGTTGGCAAGCGTCCCACCTCCAGTCGCTTGGATGCCGGGATTGGAGCAAGCAAACAGCGCGTCGGGAAATGCCGTGGAGGTGGACGGTGCAGGCGGAGGAACGCGATCCGCCGTGACCAGTTGAAAGCTGGGATTCGGTGCCCGTAAGGTCAGGCTGCCCGTCGTGAAGTTTCGCTCAGCAGTTGCAGGACGGCGCGATAGACCCACTGCGGATCCAGCTCTCGCATGCACCGCACGTGCCCCAAGGCGCATTCGTGTCGCCAGCAGGGCTGGCAGGGAAGGCTGGTGTGTACGGCAATCTCCCACGGGTTGTAGTTGCAGGTGAGCCGAGGATCGACGGGGCCAGCCAGCAGTACGGTCGGGACTTGCAGGGCCGCCGCGATATGCCGCGGTCCGCTGTCGGTTGTCACCAGCGCGTGACCGCGCAGGAGGCAGGCCTTAGAGACCCCAAGCGTCAAATCCTGCTCCGCCATGCTGCGAATTCGCGGGTGCGCCGCCATCCGCTCCAGTTGGCTGGCGGCTTCTCGCTCCTTGGGCCCGCAGAGCACCAGCACAGCCCGCTGCGGATCGCGAACCAACGCGTGGGCGAGTTCTAGGTAATAGGCTTCGGGCCACAGTCGAGCCTTGCCGCCAGCGGCGCCAAAATTCACCATCACAACTTCGCTGCAGGCGTCCAATTGCAGGTTCTTCCAGACGATCTCGGCGCCCCGGACATCCGCCTCGCTAACCGCCAATTCCAACTGCGGCTCCTCGATCGGACAACCGACGGCGTAGGCCAGCTCCAGAAAACAATTGACCAGGGATGGCGGCGGACAATTCCGCTCACGACGAGGGGGCACAAGACGATGTGTCAAGAACGGCGTCCGGCCGTTCTTGGCATAGCCCACGCGTTGCCGGGCACAACTCCACCAGCCGATCAGGGCGGGCTTCAAGGAACTGCTTAGATAGACCACGACATCGGGACGCATGCGTCGCAGTTTTCGGGCCACCGCCCAGTTGCTTTGTTGCGGGATCGACGACTTGCTGTCATAGAACAGGATCTGGTCCAGCCAGGGAGTCCCCTCAAGTACCCGATGCACATAGGGTTTCATAACGCCCGTAACACAGCCGGTCTGGCCGAAGTGTTTGTGCAGGGCCCTCAGGGTGGGCGTCGCCATCACCACATCGCCGATCCAGTTTGGCAGAAAAGCAACCACGTGTTTTGACATGGTAATTCCCCCGTTGGATTGGCGTCCTCGGGTCCGATCGCTCACGCCGCGCGGGCTGTGATGCGCTTGTTCAACCCGTTCTCGCACCAGGCCACCGGCGGCCGGCTGAGGAAGTACTCGACGTTGGCCCCATGGCGCCAACGCTGCGGTGCGGTCGGATCGGTGGGATGCCAGAGGTGGTAGGCCCAAGTCCGCCGGAGAATGGAACGTAGGCGGAGACCGGCCCAACGCAGCCGTCGGCCGAAGTCATCGTCCTCGCAACCCCAGTTCCGGAAGTTCTCGTCGTATCCGTTTACCTGGACGAAATCGGCGTGCCAGACTCCGACGTTGTTGCCGATGAGCGATGGTTTGCGGGGATGCCGGATGGCATTGTAGAACCAAACACGTCGGTGCCGTTTCCACATCCGTTTCTGCTCCTCTGCCGACACCCAGCGCTGATACTCGCCGGACTGTACGATGGCGTCGTTCACCAGCGGGGAGCGCACCTCATCCAGGCGGCAGCAGTCTCCCGAAGCCACGCTCCCGGGTCGCCGGAAACTCAGATGCTGTGCCAGATGGTCCCGAGGCACGATGCAGTCTCCGTCCAGAAACAACAGGTAGCTTCCCCGGGCCAGCCGCGCACCCTCGTTTCGCGTTCGCGAGGCATGGTAGCCTTCATGGACATGGGACGTCCAAGCTACGGGAAAGTCCGCAGTTCGAGCGAACTCGCCCACGAGATCCTCGCTCTCATCCTGCGAGCCGTCGTCGGTCACCACAACTTCAAAACCTTCGGAGAGGTTCTCCTGCAGGGCCAGGGACAGCAGGCAGCGCCGCAGGTGTTCGGGACGCTGGTAAGTGCACACCACGATGGTGAAATTGCGAGGCTTGTGACGCGAGCTAATCCAGCCGACCATAGTCATCGCTTTCGATAGGAGGTTCGTCTCAGCAAGATCACTGCAGCACGGAGGACACAAACACTTCGCCGCGTTTTGGCTGGCTTGCCCCCGGAACGGATCCGACCTGCCTTCGGCGCGATCTAGCGGTCAGTCGACAGCACTCCTGGATCAGGACTTTCGTCGCCTCGTCCCACGTGGTGGGCACGTACTCTGCCGCGCGCCGCCGCGCGGGAAATTCGCCGCTTCGCACATGCGCGATCAGCAGTTGCGCCAGGCTATCCGGTTGGCATGGATCGAACCAGGCGCAGAAGTCGCCGCCGACCTCGCGATGCACCGGAATATCGCTCACGAAGGTCGGCAGGCCGTATTGCAGCGATTCGGCGATCGGCAAACCGTAGCCTTCGGCCAAGGATGCAGAAATCACGCCGCTGACGTGGCCGAAACAGTAGGCCAGTTCCGCGTCCGTCAGCCCTTGAAACCAGAACAACTGTCGCCCCAATCGCGGATGGCAGGAGATTCGCCGCACCAAGTCGCTGCACAACCAGCCTTGGCGGCCGACGAAGCACAGCCGCGCGGTGGGACATTGCCGCCAGACCAAGTCGAACGCATCGAGTACCGCCATGTGGTTCTTGCGTGGATCCAGCGTCGAGACTTTCAGATAGGTTGAGTTGGCGCCGTCCAAGGCGGCGCGAACTTCAGGACGCACATCTCCCGTTGGCGATGCCAAATCCAGCTTGACTCCCAAGGGAAACCACGAGACCTGTTCGTCGGCCAGCCTCAAGCCCGGAAACTCGCCGCGCGCCCAATTGCGGAACTCGTCGCGAACGACCTGGGAGATCGCCACGAAGAAGTCCGTCTGCGGCACAACCCGTCGCATCCAACGAGTGAATTGCCGTTGCGCCTTGGGCAGCATGAATTGTGGATGACTGATCGGCAACAGGTCGTACACGACCAACCCGATCCGGGTTCCCGCGCGGCGAGCTGCCTCAAATCGAGGGATTTCGGGCATCAGCCAGGAACCGTCGAGCAGCATCAGGATGTCGTCCTCGCGGAAATCGGGAATCGGCTCGCCCGTTCCCAGCGCGTTCTGCGTCACGCGTCGCACCGATCGCATGAGCGTTCGCGGGTAGGCGATCTTGTACAGTCGCTGTCCGAATCGCCGTGCCCAGAAGCCGACTCGGCTCGCCCCACGCCGCTCCTGGTTCGAGGCGTTCGGTGAGGTGCACGTTCGGGCTCGATGAAGGGCCGTTGGCACATCGCGCCAGTGGCCGTCACGAAAGAGGACAAGACGGCTGTCAAATCCCGCAACGGAAGCGAGTGTCGCGGCACTTGCCGTCACATTCCGTACCACTCGCTGAATGCCCGCTTGCGATGTACTGGGCGCGGTCATCGAGCAGTCCCAAAACAGCCGCGGACGGTCGCGGACACCATCGTAGTCCCCGTCTTGGTCGGTGGCGGTCATCCCTGGGTTCCTGCGCAACAATGGGGCAAGGTCACGTCGCTGGCGTCGGGCGGCGGGGAACTGTATCAAGCAAGGGCCGGAGCAGCAAGCTCAGTTCCTCTTCCCGCAATTCCTGTCGGGCACCAGCTTGCTCTTGCCTGCAATTGGGGAAGTGGCTACACTTCGCGCCCCCTTGAGGCGCGGATACCAAGAACCAGGGAAGGAAGGTGTTCGTCGTGCAAGTTCAATCGCCGCTGACGGCAGGTCTGCCCCTCCCGACGCAACCGAAAGGCCGGCTGAAGGCCAAGTTGCTGCTCCTGACGGCCTCACTGACGTTCACTTTCGTGACGGCTGAAATGGGCATGCGCATTGCAAGGCTCCGACCGCGGTCAGCGACCGTCCTGTCGACGTATTTCCAATGGGACGCCAAGACAGGCTGGCGAGGACGCCCCAATGCCGAGTGCCGGTTCACCACCATGGACTTCGATGCCTGGATCAGCCACGGAGCGGAGGGCTTTCGCCGCGGCGGCTACGAGGCCCCTCTGGCGGCAGACCGCGATGCGTCCTATCGCGTCGTGTGGTGCGTGGGGGATTCGATGACCTGGGGCTGGGGAGTTGATGACGGCACGACGTTCGTGGATTGCTTGAATCGTCACAGCACGGCGGGAACCCGCTATCGCAACCTCGGACATCCGGGCTTCTCATCGATCCAGGAGTACTTATTGCTGAAAGAACTGTTCGCCGCCGGTTATTGCCCGGATCAGGTGCTGATTCTGTTTTGCATCAACGACTTGAGAGAGAACGTGGACGGGCGAGACCAGGACCCGCCGCGTCCGTACCTGGGGCTGGTGGACGGGACGCCAAGAATCGCCAACTATCCGACACCGCGTGCGTACGTCTCGAACGGTGTGGCGTGGCTGAAGAACCACTCGCTGGTCTGCAACTACACGAATTATTACGCGATGCGCGCCAAGCAGAACTGGCGAGCGATGCGAGCCGCTCGTGCCGCTGGGGCGCCGACCGCCCAGATGGCCTGTCCACCCGAAACCTGCCCGCCGGAGCAGCAACGGGGCTTGGAATATGCGTACGGCCGGATTCGAGACCTGTGCCACGAACACAAGGTCGAGTTCTGCGTGGCGAGTGAGTTTGAGGTCCATCCAGCCTTGCGTGAGGCGTGCCGCAAGCTGGAGATTCCGCTGCTCGACCTCTCGCTCTGTTATGCCCGCCACGCCCAGTCCCCCAATGCCGTTCCGGCTTGGCATTTTCAGTCGGACCCGCACTACACGGAATTCGGCCATCGCCTGGTTGCCCAAGGTATGCGTGAACAGTTGCAGGCAATCTCGGCCACGGTCGCGTCGAACGAACCGAACGAGAGCCCCACATGTCCCCGGCGATACTGAGGCAATTCTGTCCAAGGCCGGTCACGCCGCCTTTCCGCCGCGGGCGGGATTCTGGGAGAACCTCGGCACTTGATCTGTACGCCGCCCGTGTCGTTTACTATGCTCCGCCCCCGAGTTCGTTTCGCCTGTCCCTGCGGCACGCCCGTCGTCGTGGTTTCCGGCGTTCGTTCGGCGGCCGCAGCGTACGACGCAGGAAAGGGACAGGCCAGGCCTGCTTTTCGTGGCTGCCCGCTCGGCACACTCACGATGGGGTGCCGCCGTTTGACTCCGGAGGCAAGAATCCATGTCTCAAGCATCTTCAACCATCCTCCCCTCCAGGACGCTTGCCGGGACTATCGAGTCCGCGGACAGAGCCGCTGCGAGTCCGCAAGGAGTACGCGGACTCAGCTCCTTTTGGCTGGCCGTGTCCCGCAGGCGGATCCGCCTTAGCCAATTGGTTTTCGGGGGGACATTCCTCGTTGAAGTCCTGTTCCTGCGAAGTCGTCCCCGCGACGTCTTGGCGATCGAACAGTGGCCGACGGTCCTGGGAGGACTCGCGATTCTCCTCGGCTTGGCGATCCGTTCCTGGGCTGCCGGAACGCTGCACAAGCAACGTCAACTGGCGCGGACGGGGCCTTACGCCCTCGTGCGCAACCCCCTCTACCTTGGCTCCTTCTTCCTGATGGTCGGCCTGTTGATTCTGGCGAACAGCCTGTTCGCCATCGTCGCGCTGCTAACTTCGATTCCCATTCTCTATTTCGCTGCCGTCTGGGACGAAGAACAGGTCTTGGCCGGCATCTATCCGGAAGAATGGCCCCTGTACTGTCACCAGACGCCGCGATTCCTGCCGCGTTCGGTGCGTTGGCCGGACGCTCGGCATTGGTCGTCGGCTCAGTGGCTTGTAAACCACGAGCATCATGCCCTTCTAGGCACGCTGGCCGCACTGGCTGGGCTCTGGTTTTGGCGTCAACTGGTCTGAACACGGAAGGCACACAAGGCACTCCATTCCGGCACCGCCGGCCACGGACTGCGCGGGGAACGGACTTGCCCGCTAGGAGTTGGGACTATGCCATCGCGATTGACCGTCATCATCCCCTGCAAGAACGAGCGGCGTAACATCAGGCCGTGCATCGAATCGGCCTGGCAGGTCGCCGATGAAGTACTGGTCGCCGACTCGGGATCCACCGACGGCACCTTGGAAATCGTGGCCGAGATCGGCCGCTGTCGGCTGATCGAGCGCGAATATGTCCATTCCGGCGACTTCAAGAACTGGGCGATTCCCCAAGCGTCGTGTGACTGGGTGCTGATTCTGGATGCCGACGAGCGGGTCACGCCAGGGCTGGCTGCGGAGATTCGCAGTCTGCTCGCGGCGCCGCCCGCCTGCGACGGCTACTGGGTCCGCCGCAGCAACTACTTCCTGGGGCACCGCATCTACCATAGCGGGTGGGGACGCGACTTCGTGCTGCGGTTCTTTCGTCGCGACGAGGGGCGGTATGTCGGGGACACGGACCATGCCGAAGTCGCGGTGCGTAGCGGCCGGACTGGGCGTCTCCGGGAGCCCTTGGAGCATTTCACATACTGGACTTACGACCATTACTTTCAAAAATTTCATCGATACACAACGTGGCAAGCCGGAGTCTGGCACCGTGCCGGCCGTCGCCCCAACCTGGTTCGGCTGCTGACGACCGGACCGCTGCGGTTCCTAAGGGCCTACGTACTGCAGCTCGGCTTTCTGGACGGAATGGCGGGATTCCAATTGAGTATGCTCCAGGGGTTCTATTCGTTCATGAAGCAAGCCCGGTTGTGGGAGAAACACTGCGCGCTGCCCCAACCCGATCCCGAAGCAGAAGCCGACACTCCGGGAGGAAATCGCCGATCGAGAACGCCGTCCTGCCGGCCCGCAGAGGTGCCTTACCCAAGGCACGCAGCCTAGCGTTCCTTCTAACTGACTGAGCGACGCTGACGACCGTGACAGGTGACGCCGGAACGTATGAACTGTGGCTGACGGCGGCGGACTCGAACCTATCACTCCTCGCGCACGGCTTCGATCGCACACAAGATCGGTTTGCGGTCGGCGGCCGTCGCGACGCTCCGCAGTCCCACCATCAGTTCGCCGGTCACGTGCACGCCGGCGAACTCCTTGACGATGGCCCGCCGCGGTTTCCCGGTCGCCTGCACGATGTCAAATCCCTGCAGCACCGGCTCGCCCTGCAACAGGACGTCGAACACCCGCTCGCCGGGTTGCACGATGTCGGGCTCGGCAAAGTGCAGGCGGACGGTGTAGGCGGTCGCCGGGCTCCCGGGATCGAGCAAACGGAACTTCAAATCCGTCTCGGCCTGGCAGCCCGAGGTGTACAGCCAAGGCCGCTCGGTCCCGTCGATGGGCAGCCATTCCGCCGCCACGCAGTAGAACTGTTCCGGCTTGTGCTGATACTGAGGCAACCACGAACCGACGACGCCGGTTTCGCCGCGGGCCGGGTAGGGCAGCCAGAGCCGCCGCTGCTGGTCCTGACGCCAACCCGGTGCGCCCAGGTTGATCGCCGCGTGCTGGACAGGCAGCGACAACGTGGGCGTGATCCCGCCCGTGAAACCGCGGCCCCAGGCACGCGAGTCTGGCTTCGGATACAGGGCCAGCGATGTGTGCAGTCCGGCCGGACAGGTGCAACCGGAACGTCCCTCGGGCGCGACGAAGACGCCGCAGGCCGGCGTGGCACAAATGCCGCAACCAAGAACCAGGCTGTCGAAGGGCACGAAGCCTTCGGCCGAATCGATGTTCCAATAGGCAATCCCCGGCTTGTTGCCGAACAAGGCTGCGCCCGAGGCCAGCAGGTGGCTGCAGCCGATGTAGCCGCGATGGAAATCCAGCGTCTGCGACAGGCCGCTGAGCGGGTTCTCGATCGTCTGCTGTCGGCCGGACTGCAAGTCCCAGGCAGAGGGCTCGGCAAAGACCTTATGGCCGACGATGATCGGCCGCTTGCGGTAGCCCTTGCGGCCGCCCCACAGGAAACGCCCGTCATCGCTGGCGAAGGCATACAACGCCCGGCGGGCGAATTCGCCGGCCAGGAACTCGCGGTGCGGATGGCCCAGGCTGCCGGTGCCGTGCACGACCACTACGCCGTCTTTGACCATGCAGGCTACGCCCACGCGGCCCTCGCTGACCACGGTGTCGTCCAGCGTCAGGTCGGTCGCAGCGAAGGGCACTTGCCAAGCCGGCCTCCCGGTGGCGGCGTCCAAGGCGACCAGCTTGCGCAGGTCGGGCGGCACGCTCCGGCCGCGGCGGTCGACCGCCGGACGATCGGGAACCGAAGCATCCTTGGGCAACGTGCCGGGGGCCTGTTGGCGTTCCGCTTCGTTCAGCACTTCGTCGACCAGAAACAGGCGACCCTCACCGAGCGCGATCCCGTCGTGCTCGACGCGTCCGACGGAGGCCCGCCAGCACAACTCGCCCGACTCGACATCGAGCGCAAACAACTCGTCGCTGTGCTGGATGTCAGCACGATTGCCCGCGGCGACCGCTCGGCTGCCATACACACGCCGGCCATCGGTGGCCAGCCAGCCCCACAGCGCCGGCTGTTTCTCATCGCCCGCAGGCGGCGGGTAGACTTGCAGGGTCTTCCCCGTGCGAGCTTCGATCTGCCAGCATTCCCGGTTGTCGACCACGACGTACAGCCGCTCGCCGTACGCTGCCATATTCGACGTTGCCAGAGGCAGGCCCCCGCGGTCCACGCCGGGAATCAGGCGTTCCCAGTGCCGGATGCCGTTGTAGACGTCAAAGGCCAGCAGCCGGTCGTCGCCTACGGTGAACAGGACGCCATCCACGACCAGCGGAATCGGCGGCGTGGCGTGCCGGTCGATGCGGTCACGCGGCCCCGGATCGCCATACCAAAGCACGCCGAACGGGCCCTTCACCGTCTGGTCCTCGTTGCAGTAGGTGTTGGCCGGAGTGCCGTAGTTGTGCGTCCAGTCGGCGGTATTCGGCAGGCGGCCGCGCGTGATCCGCATCAGGCCACCGTCCGCGACGACCAAAGGCCGTTCCCCGGAATCGCCCGCCAGCGAGTCTTGAATGGTCGCCACATCGTCCGCGGCGTCCGCCCGGCCCGCATAGACAACGCCGCCCAGCGGCCTGGCCACGCGAACCGCTTCGGCCGGGGGCGTAGCCGACTCGGCGCCGCCCAGACGCGATTGGTCAACGACGACGTTGAACAGGTAAGGCGGGAACGGCAAGCGAGCCGGATCGCCCGTCGAAAGCGAGACGCGGTCTCCATGCAAGCCGGCGGCGAACAATTGTCGGCGGGCCAGTTCGAATTGCGGTTCGTCCTCGGCCAACACGTGGACGTGCAAGCGGGTTCGGCGAGCCAGTTCGTACGCCAGACGCCCGTCGGCTCCGCCCAGCACCAGGCAGTAACCAGCCCGCTCGGCCCAGTCCGTCGCAAGCTGGTCGGCCACGCGGCGACAGGTTTCCGGCAAGGCGGCGTCGGCCCAGGACTCCGCCACCGGCGTTCTCGGCACGTCCAGGCTGGCTTGCGCCGGCGGTTCCGTTGCGTAGCACCGCACGCAACCATCGATCGTGCTGACAAACAGCCGGCCATCTGACACGGCCAGGCCGCGTACGCGGCTGCCCGTCCGGTCGCTCCAGGCGACGCGTCCGTCGTCGGCGTCGATCGCGTACACGGCGTCCTCGCCGCCGGCATACAAGGTCCGGCCGGCCAGGATCAGCGATTCGGGGGCGGACAGCGGCGTCATCCAGCGGCTATGGGCGGCGAACTGGGCGAACACCTCCGGCGACCGCCGCTGCCACTGCTCCCAGTCGGCTTGACTCCACTTGAGCGGCCCCTGCCGAATCCACTGGGCACGCGGATGCTCCGCGCCGTGCTCGGCCACCAGGCGGTCGTGCTCCTCGTGCCAATCCAGCCGCGCTGCCACGCGCAGCCGCTTGTACAACTTCTCCAACTCGTAGCACGGGCCTGCCGCCAACTCCGGCAGCCGGGCCGTGTCGACGGCCAGCAGATGGTAATCGGTCGCGATGAACGCCTGCGATCCCGAGAAAGCCGCTTGCCGGGCGTTGAACCAGTGGAAGATCAAGTCCCCCGGCTGCTGGCGGCCCCACTTGTCCACGCGAGCCTTGTCCGGATCGTAGCCCAGGATCGCCGCGCTGCCGTAGACGAAGAAGCGATCCTGCCAGATCCGTGCGTCCGTGCCGCCGTTGTAGAAGCGGTACTCGTGGTTGTTCTCCACCTCGGGCGGCGGCGTGAAAAAAGGCCGCGGCTGCCCGTCGTCCTTGCCGCACCGTGTCGGCATCACGCGCGACGTCAGGAAAATCGAATCGCGGCTGGCCAGCAATTCGCCTTGCGGCGGCAGACCTTCTTGGACCTCCAAGTCCAACTGCCGGCGCCAGCGAAGCTGACCGCTGGCGGGATCCAGGGCGTCGTAGAAGATGCCTTCGCTGGGAAACAAGCCGGCTGCAAAATAGGCCGTGCCGTCCTCGATCATCACGCCCGTGCGGATCGGCCATAATGACGAGAAGCGTCCGTAGCCCAGCGTCTGCTCCGGCGTGGGCCGGGCGTCATAACGCCAGACGGTACGGCCGTCCTCGGCCTGCAGGCAGTACACCCAGCCGTCATCGGCGCCGAAGTACAGCCGGCCGTCGTGGAGCGTCGGCGCCAGGCGCGGGGCAGCCGAACCGAGCCACGTCCAACGCAGCCGGCCGGTCGCCGCGTCGATCGCTACCAACGCGTTCTCCGCCGAGGAACAGAAATAGGCCGTGCCGTCCGCCGCGACCACGCGAAAGGCGTCGTCAAAACTGGCGTCGCTCTTGTTCTTGCGCACTCCATACCCGTTCACCGGCGGCGGCCAACCCGCCGCGGGCGGCGCCGGCGAACGAAAGATCCAGTGCAAGTGCAGCGGCGGCGCTAGGTGCTCGGCGGTCACCCCCGTCCGCCGGTTGTCGTGGCCCGTCGTCGGCCAGTCTTCAGCGTCGAGCGGACTGGCCGCGACCGCGACGAGGGTCGCGATCCACAACAGCGGCAAGTTACGTACAGGCACTTGCATGGCAGCATTTCTTCTGGCCATAGTCGCCCGCCAGCAGGCCACGAAAGGAAAGGTCCTCGTTAAGATCGGGCCAGTGCAGTCCGAACGGAGAGACTTCGATGTTGTTGAGCTGTTTCGGTGTCCCCTGCGCCAAGCGATGATTGCCTGCGACGGGAAAGCGAATCTCGACCTCGCCGTCGACCGTCACCACGATGAAGCCATCACGATAGAATGCGGACCGAACCGTATCAGCCAAGGTGTTCATGCCATTTCTCCAGAATCAGGAGCCTGTTCTCTTCGGCTAGTTGTTGGGCTTTCGCCAGCTCTCTGACCTTCAAGTTTTGTGATTCACGCAGTTCGACCGACTCTTCTACGTCAAAGACTGCTTCGCCGTCGCCGTACCGAACATGCACATGGATCGGTCTGTGCTCATTGCTGTAGAAGAAGAATCGAAACCCGTCCTTTTGGAAAACATTGGGCATGACAGTTCCTGCGGCTGGCGTTCCCACTTGAGGATAGGGACGGTGGTCGGTGGAATCAAGCGGCCGATGTCATTCAGATCCCATACAACGGCTCGAATTTCCCGCGCAACAAGGCCAGCAGCGGCTCGTGCGACAGCGGTTTGCCGGTGACGGCTCGGGCCAGTTCGGCGGCCGAGTAGCACTGGCCGTGGACGTGGATGTGCTCGCGAAGCCAGCCCAGCAGCGGGCCAAACCGGCCGCGGGCCAGCAGATCTTCCAGGCCGCCCAGGTCGGCGTCGGCCTGTTGAAAGAACTGGGCGGCGTACAGGTTGCCCAGCGTGTAAGTCGGGAAGTAGCCGATCAGCCCGGCGCTCCAGTGGATGTCCTGCAACACGCCGTCGGCGTCGTTCGGGGGCTCGATGCCCAGGTACTCGCGGTACTTGTCGCGCCACGCGCCGGGCAAGTCGGCGGCGCTCAAGTCGCCGCGCAGCGTCGCGCGTTCCAGCTCGAAGCGAATGATGATGTGCAGGTTGTACGTCGCCTCGTCCGCCTCGATGCGGATCAGGCTCGGCCGGACGTCGTTGATCGCGGCGTGGAAGTCGTCCAGCGACACGTCGGCCAAGGCATCGGGGAACTGCTGCTGGGCCAGGGGGAAGAAATGCTGCCAGAACGCGCGGCTGCGTCCGACGGCGTTCTCCCACAGCCGCGATTGCGATTCGTGAATCCCCAGCGACACAAAGCTGCCCGGCGGCAGGCCGTGCAGCTCCGTCGGCAGTCCCTGGTCGTACAAGCCGTGGCCCGCTTCATGAAGGATGCCGAAAAAAGCCATGGGGAAATAATGTTCGTCATACCGCGTGGTGATCCGGCAGTCGTGCGGGCCCAGGCTGCAACAGAACGGGTGATGCGTGACGTCCAGCCGGCCGCGGCGAAAGTCGAATCCGATCGTCTCGGCCGCGAGCTTGCCGAAGGCTTCTTGAGCGGCGACCGGATAACGGCGGCGGAGGATTTCGCGGTGCGGTCTCCGCTGGCTGGAGGTTAACGCGGCGACCAGCAGCGTGAGTTCCTGACGCAGGCCGGCCAGCACGGCGGCGACCTCGGCGGTCCGCGCCTGAGGCTCGTAATCGTCAAGCAAGGCGTCGTAGGGTTCGTCGGCATAGCCCGCGGCGTCGGCCTGCTGCCGTTTCAACTGGAAGATCCGCTCCAGGTGCGGCAGGAAGGAAACGAAGTCGTCGTTCTTGCGGGCTTCGGTCCATGCCTGCTGGCCCAGCACACAGGCCCGCGTCAGTTCCTCGACCAGCGTCTGCGGCAGCTTGCAGCGTTTTTCGTAGTCCCGCCGCACCTGGCGAAGCGTGGTGCCAGCCGGGCTGTGCGGATCGGTCGCCAAGGGGCCGCCGGCCAACTCATCCAGCCAGGCTCCGACCTGCGGGGCCGTGCGGCGGCGATGGACCAGCCCCGACAAATAGGTGATCTGCTCGGCGCGATACTCCCCCGCCGCGTACGGCAGCATCGTCCGCTCGTCCCAGCCCAGCAGTTCCTCGATCGATTCGATCAACGCGGTCTGGCGGACGAACGCACACAGTTGGTCATAGACGGCAGGCGGGTTGTTTTCCATCAGATGCTCCTTAAGCTCGGTTCCGTCAGTTCACCGAACGGGGCCAAATCAGACGTGAGCCCATCCATTGCCCGCGCGGAGGCACAAGCGATCGGCGCGGTTGTTGGAGCGACGGGCTGGGGCGCTGCGTACGGCCAACGTAACGTTACAGCTCCAACTGATCCAGCGAAGTCAGGTTGGGACAACGGCGAATGCAGCGTTCCAAGTGGGCGAGATCCCGCGTGTCCTCGATTCGCTGGCGCAGAGCGTCCGGCAATGGTCCGAATTGGTCTTCCAACCAACGGCAGAGCAGCCGTTGCGTAGCCTCAATCCGGCCGCGTTCGATTCCGCGTTCGATTCCGCGTTCGATTCCGCGTTCGATTCCGCGTTGTTCCGCCCACTCCTCCAGCGTCTGTCCCAAAGTCGTGCTCATGTTCTGTACCTCGTCCTGACTGGTCCCATCAGGCTGAAACTTCAACGCAACCTCGACCAAGCTGGGCCGTTCCTCGCGCGGTCGGCGGCGAAGAGCCCACGAGATCAACATCCACATCAAGTCGCGCCAACGCATCCGCTCGCGCGCCGCCAATCCGGCCAATCGCTCGACGGCCGCGGCAAACACGCGACAGAAACGCGAGCTTTCCTCCGTTGTCGCACGCACCACGGCCAGGGCATTCAGCCACGGACTGGATGCGGCCAACAAATCCTCGGCGGTACGTTCCGCCAAGTCCCAGAACCGAACCGGCCATTGCGGGGCCAGTTGCCGCAACTCGTCCGGTCCGCGAACGAGTTCCGCCAGTGTCCGGTTGCTGATCCAACGCGTCAATCCTGTGTGAAACACGATCGGAACGATGGGCGTCAACTCCAATGGCCCCGGCTTGGGCTGGCTCGCTTCCCAAACCTTCCACTCGCTTTCCCAAAACATGCTTCCATTCACCAACATCCGCAACGGCATCAATCGATCCGCTTGGCTCTGATGCTCTAACAACAGACATAGCAGCAGCTGCCGGTCGGGTTCCGTCCGGTACGGAACGAGAAACGGTAGGTCGCGCTCGAAATGCCGCCAATCCTCGAAAATGTGCTCCCTCTTCCACAGCTGGACTCGGTCGAAATCCAGCTTCGCCGCCAAGGCTCCGTCGACGTCTTCGATCAGTTCCCGCAGGTTCGCCGGAATCTGCAATTCGCGCCGGAACAGCCGATCGGGAAACTGGTGCAGTTCTTCGGGATCGAAATTGAACGTCATGGTGCAAAACCCGAGCGTGGAACGTCGTGTGCGGTACCCGCAAGACGAGTCGGCACCCTGGCGATCGAACCGTCTTCGGCCCTTCTTATCGTATCCAAAACTGCGTTGGCGGGCAATTGACCGCTGCTGCTGCCAACCGCTGCTGCTGCCCCGCCGTTACCCCGCAATGATAGACGCGTATCGCACAGCTCCGGGAAACGATCAAGCAGGCTCAGGCGGAGGCGGACGAGCCGGTCTCGCCGGTCGATCAGCGGCGGTTGCGAAAACGGATCGAGGCATTCGATCAGCAAATTGACCAGGGAACCGAGCGGGTGTTCACGGCACCGGAGGCTATCGTCCCCAAGCTGTACGCCAAGCTGGATCAGTTGCGACAGGAACGGGACCAGCTACAGCAGCAGTTAGACAGCCCAGGACGCACGGAGACGCACTCCGCACGGGAACGGGACCAAGAGGTCGAGGCGGCACTCGACGAATTACGGACGCTCAGAGAGTCCCTAAACGCTGCCGAGCCGGGAGAACTCCGGGAGTTGATCTCCGGTATCGTTGTCCGGATCGAGTTGGAGTTCTCGCACGATACCAGCGGCAAGCAGACACGAAACACGATCAAGCGAGGCAAGGTCCTGATTCGTCCGGAGGCGGGACTAGGTTCCCTCATGTTCCCAAATGCCAGTGATTCCGCATCACGCACCAGGCAAGCAGCCGCGTCGGGTGCCGCTCTTGCGCCTCCAGCATGATCCGCTCGAACGCCTCGTAGTCCTTTTCCTTGCGAAACAACGGCAGTCCGGCCACCGACCGATTCAGGACGTGGTAAACCAATCCGCCCGGCGCTACTCTCGCTCGTCTTGGCATGGCGGAAGTCTACAACGAGTCGTCCCAACTTGACAATACTAGTTGCGTCCCGGTTTCGAACGTCGTTTCGACCGTCGGTCATCCTCCGGCTCGCGGAAGGGGCGGACGCGGCAGCGACCGGGGAGGGCTGTTGCACCTGGAGTTCGGTCTTCCGAGGGAGGACAAAATCATGAGGGGTAGAATCATGGGGAGGCCGGGGACTGATGGAGCGCGGAATCATACTTCTGCCGGCCCGTAATTCTGTCCTCCGTCGTCAGTTCCGTATCGCCGCCGCTCGCCGAGGCGGAATCATGATTTTACCCTCCCATGATTTTGTCTATCTGCGGCTGCCGCAGAACAAGCGAGGGCATCGACGCAACGGGAAAAAAGAAGATAATGGGCCGGCTTGGCTGCGGAAGTGTCCGCCGCCAGCGAGTCGGAATTGCCCCGAGTAGAACATGTTCACGAAAGCCCAGCGACTGTTGCCCTGGCTGCTGGCCCTGGCCATCGCAGCGCCGACGCTCTGGTCGTGGTGTTCCCACGGACTGGTGTTCGACCTGTTGCGTTCGGACTGGGAGGCGGCTGCGAAGGTCGAGCGGCTGCGACTCTTCTTCGCGGCTTGCGGCGTTTGGGCGCCGCTGGTCTACGTGGGCCTGGTCACGATCGAAGTCGTGGTGGCTCCCATCCCCGGGCTGATGCTGTACGCGCCGGGCGGGCTCGTGTTTGGCCCGCTGCTGGGCGGGGCGCTCGCGCTGGCCGGCAACGTGATCGGCGCGGGGGTGGCCTGCGCGCTGGCCCGCAGCCTGAACTTCGGGCCGGTCCGCCGGTTCGTGAGTTCGGAGCGCGTCGAGCCGCTGCAGGCCGCCTTGGCGAGTCGCGGCAGCTGGCTGATCTTCCTGCTGCGGCTCAACCCGCTGACGTCTTCGGACCTGGTGTCGTACGCCGCCGGGCTGACGCGGATTCCGACTTGGCGCGTCATGGCCGCCACGGGCTGCGGCATGGCCCCGTTGTGCTTTGCCCAAGCCAGCCTCTCGGACGGCCTGTTTCAGTCGTTTCCCACCCTGATCTACCCGCTGCTGGCCGCCTGCCTCGTGTACGTTGCGGTCGTGCTGGCGGTCCTGCGGCGACTGGCCGCCGGGGGGAATGCGCCCCCTGCCCCGTGCGCCGTCAGTGCCAGATGTTGGGGTGCCAGGAGGCGAGCACCGCAAGCCTCCAGTGGTGAAAACTGGGGGCTCGCCTCTCGTACCTCGTGGCTCGACCCCAGGCATCCGACCCCAAGTCCCCGTCTGGACAAGGCCCTAACGCGCCTGTCCGACGACGAAGATCTTTCCTGTACGTCAGAAGGACCACACGTATGAAATCCCGCCCCCTCCCCTGCCCTGCCCCGATCCTGATGGCCGTGATGTTAGCCGCAATGCTGGCCCTGATCGGTTCTTCCGCCCCGGCGGCGGACCAGGTCGTGACCTATCCCGCGCCGACTGGCGAGCCGT
Organism: uncultured Planctomycetaceae bacterium; assembly: GCA_903927685.1. The sequence goes on along the minus strand of CAIYOB010001613.1, from coordinate 5,006 downwards.
TGTCAGCGGACTACCAGGTCACCGCCAACGGGCAACGGGTGGATGTGTACACCGCCCGCGTGCTGGACCCGCCATTCGCCGGCAAGCAGTGGGATTTCGGCGGGCCGTACTCGTTCGCCAACTTCGACCTGGCCGGGCGCGCGACCGTGCGGATCACGTCGCCGCGCTCGCTCCGCAACACGGTCGTCCGCCCCAAGGAGGCCGTGGCCGGGCTGACGGTCGAGGATGACCACACGCTCGTGCTGACCCTGGATCGGCCGCGCAAGTTCAGCGTCGAACCCGAGGGGCGGAAAGGCCCTCTGCTGTTGTTTGCCAACTCCCTGGAAAAAAATCCGCCGCGCCCCGACTCGCCTGACGTGATCTACTTCGGCCCCGGCATTCACCGCGCGGACAAGATCACCGTCGGCAGCAACCAGACGCTGTACCTGGCCGGCGGGGCGGTGGTCAAAGGCGGCGTGCTGGCGCAGGGCGACAACATCCGCATCGCCGGCCGCGGCATCCTGGATGGCTCCGATTGGGAGTGGCGCAAAGGCCCGACGCCCAACGTCGTGGCGATCCAGGGAACCCACATCGAAATCAGCGGGATCACCATCCGCGGCGCCTCGCACTGGACGGTCGTGCCCCGCAACAGCCGCCACGTCACGGTCCGCGGGATCAAGCTGTGCGGGGCGCGCGTCCAGAATGACGACGGCGTCAATCCGTGCAACTCGCAAGACGTGCTCATCACCGACTGTTTCATCCGCAGCGACGACGACTGCGTGGCCCTCAAGGGACTCGATTTCTCGGCGGCGGACAGCAACGTCGAGCGGATCACGGTCGAGAATTCGGTGCTGTGGTGCGATCGGGCTCGCATCTTCCTGTTAGGCCACGAGAGCCGAGCGGCCTGGATGCGGCAGATCACGCTCCGCAACCTGGACATCATCCACTTCACCATGACGCCGTTCCTGTTCGAGCCGGGGGAAGACATGCGGTTGGAAGAGGTTACCGTCGAGAACGTGCGTCTGTATGGCGAAGGGCAGCGCGAGTTCATCCGGCTCCGGCCGGTGGTGAACCAGTACATGCGCAAACAGGTGCCGGGCTTTGTCCGCAACGTGCGGTTTCGCAATGTCAGCGTCGAGGGCGCCGCGGGCGAGTACCTAGTGCAACTCGAAGGCGCCGACGCCGAACACAACGTGCGGGATGTGACATTCGAAAATGTCACGATCAACGGCCAACCGCTGGCTGCCGGGCAGAACCGGCTGCGGATCGGCCAACACGTCGACGGCGTGCATTTCACCGCCCCGCAGTGACGGCGGACTGGCCGTGCCTAGCGCCTTGTCCAGCCCCAGAACTGGGGTTGGGTGCCTGGGGTCGAGCCACGAGGTAAGAGTGGCGAGCCCCCAGTTCTTGCCGCTGGGGGCTCGCTGCGCTCGCCCCCAGGCACCCCAACACATCGCATTGACGGCGCGTTAACGCTCGAACACTTCCCGCAATCGGAGCGCCAGTTCTTTCATCGAGAACGGCTTGGGGAGATAGGGCACGCCGTCCTCCAAGAGGCCGCGATGCAAAACGACGTCGGCCGTATAGCCGGACATGAACAGATGGGCCAGTTGGGGACGGATCGCGGCTGCCTGCTTCGCCAGTTCCAGGCCATTCATTTCGGGCATGACCACGTCGGTCATCAGCAGGTCGATCGGGCCGGGGTGCGTCTGGACCAGACGCAACGCCTCGCTCGGCGTGCGGGTCGCCAACACGGTGTAGCCTAGATGGCGGAGCATCGCGGTGGCCATCCCCAGGATCGATGACTCATCCTCGACGAGCAGTATGGTCTCGCGGCCGTGAACGGCGGGGCCGGTGGAGTCCTCCACCGCCGTCTGGCTCACCTCGGCCTGATGCCGGGGCAGGTAAATCCTGAAGGTCGAGCCCTTGCCCGGTTCACTGTCGACAAGGATGAAGCCGTCGTTCTGGGACACGATCCCATAGACCGTGGCCAGTCCGAGTCCCGTGCCCTTGCCTACTTCCTTGGTTGTGTAGAACGGCTCATACAGGTGCGTGACCGTGTCGCCGTCCATGCCGCAGCCGGTGTCCCGCACGGTCAGTTGGACATAGTCTCCGGCGGCCGTGGGCTCTCCTGCGTGGACTGCCTGACGGGGCTCGGCGACTGCGTTGCGGGTCTCGATCGTCACCGTGCCGACGCCGGCGATCGCGTCGCGTGCATTGACGCACAGGTTGGCGAGAATTTGATCGATTTGCGAAGGGTCCATGTGGACCGGCCACAAATCGGGGCCCGGGCTCCAGACCAGATCGATATCCTCCCCGATCAGCCGCTGCAGGATCTTGACCATCCCGGCCACGGTCTCGTTCAGATCCAGGACCTTGGGAGAGGCCGTCTGTTTTCTCGCAAAGGCCAGCAACTGCCGGGTCAGATCGGCCGATCGCGAGGCGGCCTTGCTGATCTCATCGAGGTTCCCGTACAGCGGATGCGCCGGGGTCAGCAGGTCGAGGGACAGCTCGGCGCGGCCCAGGATCACCCCCAGCATGTTATTAAAGTCGTGGGCAACGCCGCCCGCCAAGCGTCCGACCGACTCCATTTTCTGAGCCTGGAGCAACTCCGCCTGGAGTCTGGCTCGTTCCGCCTCGGCCTGCTTGCGGTCGGTAATATCCTGCAGATTGCCGATGATCTGGACAATGCGGCCGGACTCGCGCACCGCGCGGGCCATCGTGCGCACCCACAGCTGCCGTCCCGTCGCGGTGATGAAGGCGCACTCGAGGTCGTAGGGTTCGCCCTCATCGAGACAGCGTTGAAAGGCTCGTGCGATCCGCTCGCGATCTGCGGGGGCGTAACAGGCGAGACTCCGCCGGATATGTTCCGGCGATCCCGGAGGCACCTCGTCCGGCGCGAACTCGTGAATGCGGTAGGTCCCCTCGGTCCAGGTCATCGTCTGCCCGGGCACATCCCACACCCAGCCCCCGATTCCGCTCAGCCGTTCGGTCGCTTTCAGCAGTCGCTCGCTGCGCCGCAGGGCGTCTTCCGCCTGCTTGCGGGCAGTGATGTCGAGCATGGCGCCGATCATCCGCACGGCTTGGCCGTCGGCGTTTCGCAGCACATACCCACGGTCCACAACATGCGCATAGCCGCCGTCCGCCTTGCGGAAGCGATATTCGTCACGCCAGTGGAGGACCCGCGGGTCAGCGACGGCGGCGGAGAATCCGTCGGCCACGCGCTGGACGTCCTCCGGGTGGACGCGTTCGATCCACCAGGCGGCGGTTTGGGGCGCGGCGACGATGTCCGACCAGCCGAATACCGCCGCCCCCGCCTCGTTCCAGAGCTGCGCGTCGTGGACGACATCCCAGTCCCAAATGACGTCGTTGGTCGCCTTTGTGGCCAGCCGCAGCCGGTGTTCGCTTTCCCGGAGGGCTTCCTCCGCCTGCTTGCGGGCCGTGATGTCGCGGAGACTGCCGATGATCATGTGGGGCGAGCCTTGGGCGTCCCGCAGCAGGGTGTAGCTGCCATGCAGCCAGCGGTATTCGCCTTGCTTGTTGCGGAGGCGGAACTCGCGTTCGGTGGTTCGCTCGCCGCGGCTGTTCGACTCGCTCAGTTCCTCGGTGAAAGACAACAGTCCGGGCAGGTCGTCCGGATGGATCGCCGCCTTCTGCTGGTCCAGTCCCATTGCCAGCATCTCGGCCGGGCTGTACCCGAGAATCGCCTGGACGCGGGGACTGACGTACTCGAATCGCGCCGTGTTGACGTTCTGGCGATAGAAGACCTCGTTGGACTGTTCCACGATCTCGCGGAACCGTTCCTCGCTCTCCCGCAGTTCTCCGGCCATTTCGATCTTGCGCAAGGCCAGAGCCAAGTCGGTCGCCAGTTCCTCAAAATAGCTCAGCTCCTCCCGATCTTGGGCATAGGCGGAGGGGATCGAGACCACCAGAATCCCGAGAACTCGCCCGTCAGACGCCAGTCGCCGGGCAAAGCTGGCGCGTCCGTCGTATTGGGAGGCCAGCGGACAGTCAAGGCAGGCGACCTTGGGGTTCTCGACGACCAAGGTCGCATCGCCTGCCAGCGCCCGACGCATGCAGGACGGAAACTTGCCGCGCATCAGGCCCTGTCGCATCGGTTCGAACGCATCCCCCAGACGCGACGCAGCGAGGGCGGTCACGGAAACGCCGTCCGCATCCAGCAAGGCGATCCAGGCGTTGAAGTAGCCCAGCGTCTCCGCCAGACTAACGCAGGCGCGCTCGACGAGCCGCTGTGGGTCCTGTTCGCGCACGATCAGTTGATTGACGCGGCGGATGGCCAGCAAGACCCGTTTGATATGCGCCGCAGGATCCTGGTCGGCAGGCGGCCGCGTCGCTTGCGACGCGACATCCGACCGACCGTCGCTCCGCCGTATCTGGTCCGCCATTTCCGCCACGAGCATCCCTTCCGTTGAAAGGGGGTTGGCCGCATTTGCCTGCGCGCTGTACCCCTAGGGAGATAGCAACCAGTCTATCGGTGCGGGAGTCGCCAAGCAACTGGCACACAGTCCCCGGCACAGCCGCTGGGCTCGGGGGCCGGTGATTTGGCACGTGGGGTAAGCTTCCAACTGCCGACACTGCCTGTTTTCAGTTCGGACGTCGACTTCCATTCTCCAGTTCGCAAGCTGGAAGCTTACGCCACGCTCAGATTAGCAGCTCGCTCGGGCCGCACTACCGGGGCCGAGCGGGCAGCACCTGGATTCCCGGCGGTCCGCCAGGCACGGCCTGGATCTGGACGCGAGCGTTCTGCGGCTGGGCGTACTTGTCGTACAGTTTGTACGCTTCCGGCTGGTCCTTCTTCAATTCCTCGCGACTCTTGGCGGAGTACTTCTCCGTCGTCTCCCGGCCGTCCTTTTTCCGAGTCACCTCCAACTGCACGCCGCCGTTGGCCGCTTCGGTAATTTTGACCTTCAGGTCGTTTTCGGTCACCTCGGTCTGCTTGGTGCCGTTCTTGATTTGGATCCGGCGTTGCTGGTTGCCGGCTCCCGCATTCATCTGGATTTGCACTT
>CAIYOB010001612.1 GCA_903927685.1 uncultured Planctomycetaceae bacterium | reverse complement strand
TTCGATTTCCGCCAACTCGACACGCTCGCCCACCGCGTGCTGGAGGCGAATCCGCAGGGCCTGATTCTGCCGCGGATCTACTTGACGACGCCCGCTTGGTGGACGGCCGCCAACCTCGCGGAGTGCCAGGTGCTGGCCAACGGCTCCCAGTGCTATTCTCCGGGCCGCGGTCACGGGCGCGACGGCAAAGCGTTCCCGTCGCTGGCGTCCGCTCGCTGGCGGACCGACACCGCCGCGGCGCTGCAGCGGGTCATCGCGCACATGCAGGCGGCGGACTATGGCGACCGCCTGTTCGGCTACGCGGTCACCGGCTTGATGAGCGAAGAGTGGTATCATTGGAGCATCCACACGGAGGAACTCAGCGATTACAGCTCGCACGCGGTGGCCGCGTTCCGGGAATGGCTGCGCCGGAAGTACCGCGACCGGGATGCCCTTCGCCGGGCGTGGAACGTCCCGAACGTCGACTTTGAGACCGCGGAGGTTCCTTCGCAGGCGGCCCGCCAGGCGGGCCGCAATGAACGCACCTTTCGCGATCCGGCCAGCGAAATGCAGGTCATCGATTGGTACCTGTTCTACAACGACCTCGTTCCGGACGCGATGGACGGCTTCCTGCGCGCCGCCAAGGAGGCCAGCGGCGATCGCAAAGTGGTCGGCGCCTTTTACTGCTACATGTTCGAGTTCGGCGGCGATCCGGAGTTCGGGCACAATGCGCTCGGACGCTTGCTGCGCTCGCCGTATCTCGACTTCGCCCTGGTGACCGCCAGCTACCACGACCGCGGCCTGGGCAACGGTGCGGACTACGCCCGCGCGCCGCTGACCTCCGTCGCCCTGCACAACAAGCTGTGGTACCACGACAACGATACGGTCTCGTTTCGCTACGATGCGATCAACCAAGCCCAGCCGGACCGGGCGACCGTGGAACGCTATCGCCGCGAACTCGGCGTGACGGACAGCCCCCGGGAGACGAGCTGGCAGTATCAGCGCGGGGCGGGGTTCGTGTTGGGACACGGGATCTACCAGAGCTTCTTTGATTTGCACGGCGGCTATTTCGACGACCCGCAACTGTTGGCCGAGGTCGAGCGTCTGAACGGAGTGTTCGTCCAGTCGGCCCAATACGACCGTTCGTCGGTCGCGGAGATCCTCGTCGTTTCGGACGAGACGTCGTGCAGCTACGCCACCTTCGAAAGCGGGTTTCTCCAACAGACGTTGCAGCCGCTGCAGACCCAATTGGCCAAGCTCGGGGCGCCGCACGATTCGATCCTGGTCGAGGATCTCGCGATCGCGGACCTGACCCGGTACAAGCTGGTCATCTTCCTGGACTGCTTCCACCTGACGGACGAGCAGCGTGAGAGGATCCGCCGGACCGTGCTGAATGGCGGCCGGTCCGTCGTCTGGACATACGCGCCCGGCTTGTTCAACGGCAGTGCAACCAGCGTTGCGGCCATGCAGGCGCTGACCGGGTTCTCGCTGGTCCCGTCGGCCCAGCCGGATCGTCGGCGGCTGAGAATCGAGTTGACACCGGACGGGGAACACTGGTGGCAAACGCTCGGCGGCCGCAGCCTTCCCGGGCGCATCGGCCATGAACACGTGTGGGGGCAGACGTTGGAAGTGCAAGACCTGCATGCGGTCGCGTTGGGCCGCCTGGAAAGCCGGCCCGAGATCGCGCTGGCCATGAAGCCGATGGAGAACTGGACCGCGTTTTACACGCTCAATCCGGTCCTGCCCGCGGCGTTCATCCGCGTGCTGGCTCGGCACGCCGGCGTCCACCTGTACAACGACCGGGACGACACGCTGTACGTCAGCCGCAGCTACCTGACGGTCAACGCCGACGGCGCCGGAGAACGTGCGTTGCATTTTCCGCGCGAAGTGGACGTCTTCGATCCGTTCAGCGGCGACCGCTTGGCCCGTCGCGTCCAGGCGTGGTCCCACACGTTTCAGGACAAGGAGTCGCTGATCGTGCGGTACGAGGCCAGCTGATTCCTGTCGGCCTGTCGCCGATCGTCAGGGTTTGACGAATCACACTATGCGGCCGTCAGTTTCGCCTCATAGGCGGCGATCTTGTCCGCGTGCTGCAGGGTCAGCGCGATGTCATCCAGGCCGTTCAGCAGGCAGTGCCGGCGGAAGTCGTCGACCCGGAAATCCACTGCCAAACCGAACGCGTCGGTGATCCGGCAGGCTTCCAGGTCCACCGTCAGCTGGTAGCCCGGATGCTCGCGGAACCGGCGGAACAGCTGTTCCACCTGCTCCTCGGTCAGCTTGATCGGCAGCACGCCGTTCTTGAAGCAATTGTTGAAGAAAATGTCGGCAAAGCTGGGGGCGATAACGGCGCGGAAGCCGTAGTTCTCCAGGGCCCAGACGGCGTGCTCGCGGCTGGAACCGCAGCCGAAATTGCGGCGTGCGACCAGGACCGAAGCGCCGGCCACTTCCGGCCGATTCAGCTCGAATTCCGCGTTCTCGCGCCCGTCTTCGTGGTACCGCCAGTCGAAGAACAGCAGCTTTTCGTAACCGGATCGCTCGATCCGTTTGAGGAATTGCTTGGGGATGATCTGATCGGTGTCCACGTCGGCCCGATCCATGACGGCGACTAAGCCGGTATGCTTGGTGAAGGGGTTCATCTTGGGGTTCCGATGTTTTGTATTGTCAAAGGAGCTTGGCCCGGGCGAACTGAATTCAGCTCTTGTACTCCCACTCGCGAATATCCACGAATCGGCCACGGATGGCGGCGGCGGCGGCCATTGCGGGCGACACCAGGTGCGTGCGTCCGCCCTTGCCCTGGCGGCCCTCGAAATTCCGGTTGCTGGTGGCCGCACAGCGCTCGCCGGGTTCCAGCTTGTCCGGGTTCATCGCCAGGCACATGCTGCAGCCCGCCTCGCGCCATTCGAAGCCCGCTTCGCGGAAGATCCGGTCCAGGCCCTCGCGCTCGGCCTGCGTCTTGACCGCCCCGCTGCCGGGCACGACCATCGCGTTCACGTGGCTGGCCACGCGGTGTCCCCGGGCGACCGCGGCGGCGGCCCGCAGGTCCTCGATTCGCCCGTTGGTGCACGAGCCGATGAACGCCCGGTCGATGCGGATGTCCGTGATCGGCGTGCCGCCCGCCAGCCCCATGTACTCCAGGGCTCGCGCGGCGGTCTTCTGCTCCGTCTCGTCCGCGAAATCCGTGGGACAGGGGACCTTAGCCGTCACCGCAGCGACTTGCCCCGGCGTCGTGCCCCAGGTCACCTGCGGAGCAATTGCCGCGGCATTGAAGACGCGCACCTGGTCGTAGACCGCTCCCGGATCGGACGGCAGCTGGGACCAGCGTTGAACCGCCGCGTCGAAATCCTGCGGAGCGAACTCACGGCCTCGCAAGTAATCGAAGGTAGTTTGGTCCGGAGCGATCAATCCGGCTCGCGCCCCGGCCTCGATGGACATGTTGCAGACCGTCATCCGCTCTTCCATGCTGAGCGCTCGGATCGCGCTGCCGGTGTACTCGAGCACATAGCCGGCGCCGCCCGAGGTGCTGATCTGGCCGATCAGGTACAGGATGATGTCCTTGGCCGTGACGCCCCGCGGCAACACGCCGTCCACGCGCAGCTCGAACGTCTTGGCCTTGTATTGCAACAGCGTCTGGGTAGCGAGCACGTGCTCGACTTCGCTGGTCCCGATGCCGAACGCCAAGGCCCCAAAGGCTCCGTGCGTGGCCGTATGGCTGTCGCCGCAGACGATGGTCATGCCGGGCTGGGTGAGACCCAATTCCGGACCGATCACGTGGACGATGCCTTGTTGCGGATCGTGGATATCGTACAGGCGGATGCCGAATTCCCGGCAGTTCTGACGCAGGGTTTCGATCTGCTGCTTGGAAATCGGGTCCGCGATGGGCAACGAGCGATCCGTGGTGGGCACGTTGTGGTCCGGCGTGGCTACCGTCCGCTCCGGTCGCCGCACCTTGCGGCCGGCCAGTCGCAGACCTTCAAACGCCTGGGGGCTGGTGACCTCGTGGACCAGCTGCAGGTCGATATATAGAATCGTCTGTTGGCCCTCGTCGGCGTGGACGACGTGGCGGTCCCAGATCTTCTCAAACATCGTGCGGGGCAACGCGTTGACTGTCATGGCTTGCGTAATTGCCTTCCCAAAAAAACACGGAAACGGACTCTTGGACTCGAAAAACCCCACAAAATAGCGGGCAAAGCGTTTTCGGCACCAAGAAAATATAGCGTTCTACCGGGGTCTTGGGGAGGACGGGGACGAGGCGGGACTGTGGGAAACTCCTGGCAGGCGGCTGATTTACTCCGGATTGCTTTGCACACAAGCCGCTCGCGGCGCATAAGACTCTTCAGAATTGGCAGGGCAAGGCAGGGGACGGACCATGGAACAGCCGGCGGCGTCGGACGAAGGGCTGATGGCCCAGGTGGCAAGCGGACAGCGCGAACACTTGGAAACACTGGTCCGGCGATACGCCAGCCCGTTGCTGACGTACCTGTGCCGCATGGTCGGCAGCCGCGACCGGGCCGAGGACCTGTTCCAGGACGTCTTCCTGGCGGTCTGGGAAAAACGGCGGACCTACCGGTTTCCCCAGACGTTCCGCGCCTGGCTATTCACGATCGCCGCCAACCGCTGCCGCCAGACGTTCCGCCGGGCGCGTTCGCGGTCGGCCGTTTCGCTCCAGGACTTGGCCGGCGAACCGGCCGCGTTGGCGGCCGGCACGCCGGCCGAATCGGCGATGGTCGCTGAGACCGCCAAGCTGGTGTCTGCCGCGGTCGCCCGGCTGCCGGACCAACAGCGGACGGTGCTGGTGCTGCGGACTTGGAACGGGTTGTCTTACGCCGAAATCGCGCAGATCGTGGGGCGGGAAGAGGCGACCGTGCGCTCGCACATGCACCATGCCCTGGCCGCCGTGCGGCGGTTCCTGGAGCCGCGAATGAAAGCCGATGAACTGTAGGAGGCCCAGCCATGATCGGTCCCAACGACGAGATCCTCAATTTCGTTGACGATTACCTGCACGGGGTACTGACGCCGGAGGACGCCGAGACCGTGCGACGGTTCTGCGAAACGTCGCCTTTGGGCCAAGCGGCTCTGGATGAGGCCCAGCGCCGGTATCAGGCCCTGCAGTCGCTGCCGCCCGTCGAGGCATCCGACGAGTTGATCGGGCAGACGGTCCAGCACGTGGCGGTGAAAGAGACCGCCCGGGCGACCGTTCGCGGCGTCCTCAAGGCGGCAGTGCTCTTGGCCACGGCCGCTTCGGTCCTGATCATCGGCTCGCTGCATCTGTACTACGACCGCCTGGCTCCGTCCCCCTACGACCTGCGTCTGCTGGGTCAGAGCCAATGGCTCTCGGGCAGTTCCGCGTCGCTGCGCGTGGCCGTGTTCGATCGTAACAGCGGGCAGCCGTTGGGCGGCGTTCCGATCCGCCTGGCACTGTACAACCGGGACACACGGCAAGAGCACGAGTTGGCCGCGTTGACGACGGACCAGCGCGGGTCGGCCTCGCCCCAATTCCGCCTGCCCGATTGGGACGCCGGACGGTACGAACTGCGGGCGACGGCCCGCGTGGGGGACCGCGATGAGGCATTTAGCCAACCGCTCGACTTGAAACGCGACTGGCGGCTGATGCTCACCACGGACAAGCCGGTGTATCAGCCGGGCCAGACGATTCACCTCCGCTGCCAGGGCCTGAAAAAGCCGGACTTGAAACCCGTCGCGGGCCAGCAGGCGACGTTTACCTTGACCGATCCCAAGGGCAATATGGTTTTCAAGCGGCAGGATGTGACCAGCCGTTTCGGGATCGCGGCGGCCGACTGTCCGCTGGCCGATGAGATCCTCGAGGGCCCGTACCAGATCCGCTGCACGGTCGGGACGACGACCAGTGAAGCGACGGTCAAGGTCGAGAAGTACGTGCTGCCCAAGTTCAAAGTCGCCGTGACGTTGGACAAGCCGTTTTACGCGCCGGGCGAGCAGGTGATCTGCCGCGTCCAGGCGGACTACTTCTTCGGCAAGCCGGTCGCTGGCGGCGAGGTACAGATCGACGTCCGGGCGACCGACGTGCAGCCCTACGTCATTGCGACGCAGAGCCAGAAGACCAGTGCCGAAGGAGGGGCCGAGTTGAGTTTTCGCCTGCCGGACCCGATGGTGGGCCGCGAGCAGGACAGTGGCAAGGCTCGGTTCCTGCTGGTCGCCACTGTCACCGACACGGCCGGGCAGAAGTACTCGACCGGCCTCTCGCGTCCGGTGACGGCCGATCCGATCAGCGTGGAGATCATCCCCGAATCCGGCTCGCTCGTGCCGGGGGTCTCCAACCGCATCTATGTCTTCACAAGCTATGCCGACGGCCAGCCGGCTCCAACTCGACTGGTCATCCACGGTCACGAGGCGGAGATCGAGACCAGCCCGCTGGGCGTTACGTCCTTCGAGATCACGCCCGACGCGGAATCCGTGGGTTTGACGATCAAAGCAACCGACACGGCCGGCCGCGTCGGCCGTAGGCATGTGCAGTTGCGGTGCGGTGCGGCGGGCAGCGATTTTGTGCTTCGCCCCGACCGGGCCGTGTATGCGGGCGGGGAGACCGTGCAACTGGCCGTCCTGGGACACGGCGTCGAGCCGGTGTTTGTCGATCTGCTGAAGGACGGCCAGACCCTGTTGACCCGCCAGATCGAAATGCGAGACGGCCGCGGCCAATGTGAGATCGACGTGCCGCCGGAACTGTTCGGCACGATCGAGGTTGTCGCTTACCGGTTCGGAGCGGCGGGCCTGGCGGTGCGCAAGTCGCGCGCCGTGTACGTCCGGCAAGCCCGACAGCTGGCCATCCAGGCGGCCTTGGACCAGGACGAATACCGGCCCGGCGCCAAAGCCAAGCTCACGCTGACGCTGACCGATGCGGACGGCCAGGCGGCGCCCGGCGCGATCG
>CAIYOB010001611.1 GCA_903927685.1 uncultured Planctomycetaceae bacterium | reverse complement strand
CGGCGGGATTCCAGGTTTCTCCGAAGGAAATGCTCGTATCCGTGCGGCGATTCACGCAGCAGGTGGAATGATGCCTGCTGGAGCCTGGCCAACTCGGCCAACCGCTCGCCGGGCGTCCGCTGCTCGCTCAGCCGCCGCTGGAATCGGTGACGCGCGAGGATCGCTGCCTCGATACTCTCATGGTCGCTGGCCATGCCTTCTGTCCCCGGGCCAGCTGCCGCGGCAGGAGCGCCCCACCCGGCCGACAGCCGTACGCAGCAACGTACCGCAGCGGAACGCGCCGGTCAAGGCGGCGGGAATCCGGCGGGAATCCGGAGCGCCGCCTGATTGCCTGGAGGCGACGCTGCCGGATCAAGCGGACCGATGCCCCGGATCTTCCCACGGATCTGTCGGTGTGTCGGCCTGTGTGTCGGCCTGTCGTTTCGGCCTCTTGCCGGGCCTTGCCGGGCGAGTTACCTTGGCTTGTCCAGCTACTGCCGTCGCGGAACCACAGCGGTTGCATGTTGACGACGGCTGCCCTTCTCGGAGCCCTTGTCGATGCCCGACCCCAGACCATCGCTCGCGGGTTCCCTGTCGAGCAATTCCCACGCCGACGAACGCCAGGATCCAACGGGGGATTCCACACGGGCACCAACCAAGCCGTATACCCCCACTTCGAATGGATCGTGGGTGGCGAGTTCGCCGGATTCTGCGGCGAGTACCGAGACCCTGCCACAGCCGGCCGTGCCGACGCCGCCGGGCCTCGCGGCCAAGTACCGATTCGAGGAGCAATTGGGGAAGGGCGGCTTCGGGGTCGTCTTCCGAGCGTGGCATCTCGACTTGGAGCAACCTCGCGCCATCAAGCGGATTCCCCTGCCGGACGACGCCGCCTCCCTGGAACGTCTGCTGGTCGAAGCTCAGATTCTGGCCGGTTTGCACCACCCGGGCCTGGTCGCCGTGTACGACGTCGAGCGGCCTGGGGACGGTTATGCCTATATCGTCTCGGAGTTCATCCCGGGACGCGACCTGGCGAAGGCGATCACGGGGTCGCGACTGGGCCTCGTCGATGCCGTGCAGATCGTCCGACAAGTTGCGGAAGCCTTGCAGCAGGCGCACGCGCGTGGCATCGTCCACCGTGACGTCAAGCCCGCCAATATCATGCTGCGTCAGGATGGCACCCCGGTCCTGTTGGACTTTGGGCTGGCGGTTCGTGAGTACGACCGATCGGAAAAGAACAAGATTGCCGGGACGCGGCCCTATATGAGTCCTGAGCAGGTCCGCGGCGAGGGCCATCGGGTCACGCCGCCGACGGACGTCCACGGCTTGGGGGTCGTGCTGTATGAACTGTTGACCGGCGCGCGTCCCTATTCCACGGCGGCGGGCGACCTCGCCGGTCAGATTTGCCACGTCCCGCCGCGGCCGCCGCGGGAACTCGACCCTTCCATTCCGGCGGAGGTGGAACGAATCTGCTTAAAGGCGCTGGCGAAACAGGCCCGGGAACGCTTTGCCTCGGCGGGCGCCATGGCGGAGGACCTGGCCCGCTGGCAGTCCGATGTCGTCCCGGCGGCGGTGCCCACGACGTCCGTGAGCGAAGTCGTGTTCAAGGGGCTGTTGTCGTTTGACCAGGGTGACAAGGACTTCTTCTTCCAGCTCTTGCCGGGGCCTCGGGACCGCGAGGGCTTGCCGGATTCCATCCGCTTCTGGAAGGCACGCATCGAAGCGGCCAGTGACGAGGGGACGTTCCGCGTCGGCGTCCTGCTCGGCCCCAGCGGGAGCGGCAAATCCTCGTTGATCCGCGCCGGCCTGATCCCACGGCTCGACCCTCGAATTCGCAGCTGCGTCGTCGAAACCAGGCAGCAGGACGTGGAGCAGCAAGTGCTCCGGCGGCTGCGACATGACCTGCCCGATTTGCCGCCGGACGACACCCTGGCGGACGCCCTGCAACGAGTCCGGCGGCAAGGCGGTTTGCCGGGCGGCCGCAAACTGCTGTTGGTCCTGGATCAGTTTGAGCAGTGGTTGGGCCGCCACGACCCCCAGCAGCCAGCGCCCCTGGTCGACGCGTTGCGGCAGTGCGACGGGACGACGGTCCAGGCGTTGCTGCTGGTCCGCGATGACTTTACTCTCGCCGTCACACAATTGATGCAGCAGTTGGAAGAACCACTGCGCCAAGACTGGAATTTCGCCGCCCAGGAGTTGTTCGGCGAACGGCATGCAGCCCATGTCGTGGCGACGTTCGGCCGGGCCTTGGGAATCTTGGCGGATCCTCCGACCACGGAATCCCAGCGCTTCGTGCAAGAGGTAGTCCGCGACCTGGCCGCCGAGGGGCCGCTGCTGCCGGTGCGGATCGCGCTGGTCGTGAGCATGCTGAAAGAAAAGCCTTGGACGACGGCCACGCTGCGGGCCGCGGGCGGGCTGCGCGGTCTGGGCGTGGCGTTTCTGGCGGAGAAACTGCAGGGCGTCACGGCGCATCCCCTGCTCCGAGCCCATCCCCGACTGGTTAGCGGCCTCCTCGACTTCCTTCTTCCCGAGGGCGAGGCCGTGCTCCGCGGCCCGGCCCGCGGCCGCAGCGAGTTGCTGGCCCGATTTCTCCCCGAGACGGACGAGGGAACCCTGGATGACTTGCTCGGCGTCTTGGATCACGACCTGCGGCTGATCACGCTGCGCGGCATGCGGGGGCCCGAGTTCGAGGATCGGCCGGCGAGCGACTCCGGTTCGCAAGACCGCGAGGTCAGCTATCAGTTGGCCCACGACTACCTCGTCCCGGCGCTGCGCGCCTGGCTGACACGGAACGAGCGGGCGACGGCGGCCGGGCGGGCGCGGTTGCTGTTGAGGGAACGCGCCGAGGCGTATGCCGCGCAGCCGGAAACTCGCCATTTGCCGAACCTGGCCGAGTACGCCCGAATCGCGGCGCTGACCGGGCAGGCCGACCGGTCCGAGTCCGAACAACGCGTCATGGCGCGAGCCCAGTGGCATCACGGCAAGCGACTGGCTGGCTGGGCGGTGGCCGTGCTGCTGTTGGCGACGGGCATCGGCTGGGCATTCGCAGCTGCCCGCCAATGGGGGCGCGAGCAGCAGACGGCCGAACGCGTCAATCGCGTCACGGGCGCGGAACTGCGGCAACTTCCGGTCGTCCTCGCGGACATCGCCGCGGATCGTCGGTATGTGCTGCCCGAGCTGGAACGTGCGTACCAGGAATCCGCCACGCAAGGCAACAGTGACGATCCGAATTCGTCAGGCTTTCGCCAGCGCCGCAACCTGGCACTGGCGCTGGCTCAGGCGAGCCACTTTACTCCGCTGGGCGACACCGCTCGCCGCTGGCTGATCGACCGCTTGCCGGAGTTGTCGGCCGACGAGGCGGGCCAATTGTTGCCGGTGTTCGAGGGTTCCGTCGTGGCCGACCTGCCGCCCGCCCGGAAACAGGCGGACGCCAAGCCGTTGTGGCGACTCCTGCAGAAGCCGGACGGCCGCGCGCTGGCGGCCGCCAGCGGCTTGGCAATCCTGGATCCACAGGCCGAGGCGTGGGAAGCGGTGGCCACGCCGCTGACTGACGCGTTGGTGGCCGTGCCCTCCCGCGAGTCGTTCGACTGGGCCAAGCTCCTGCGTCCCGTGGGCCCACGTTTGGCGGCCCCGCTCCTGACGCGGTTTCGGCGTGCTGCGGACAATGCTGCCGCAAGCGAGTCGGGGACGGTGAGTCCGGAGAACGCGGTGGACGCGACGCCGGAGAAACGACAACAAACACTGGAACTTCTCCTCGAGCTTGCGGCCGACGACATCGCTTGCCTGATCGACGCCCTCGAGGTCGCCCAACCCGCTGAGTTCTGCCGACTAATGGATACGCTGCAACGGCACGAGAAGGACGCGGTGGTTGAACGGCTGGAGGCGAGCTTCGTTGCCGGAGAAACGCTACCGCTTCCGCAACACGACAAGTTCCCCCCGGTGCCGGCCGAGATCATCCGCCGGATCGAGGGCTCCCAGGGCGCTGTCGCGGATCATGCGGCCCTGGTGCTCGCCTTGCCACTGGCAGAATTCGGCCAGGTGGCCGAGAAGATGAGCCTAGCCGGGTACCGTCCTCTCTGTGCCCGACCCTACGCGGCCAGCCTGAACGACCGGCAAATCGCCGTGACGTGGGTCAGAGACGGGGCGCAATGGGCATACGTTCTGGACGTATCGAAAGCGGAGTTGGAGGCGGACATTACGCGGCGTGAGAAGGCTGGATTTCGCCTGGTAGACTTTTCGTTTGACGGGCCGTTCGGCCCAGCTGCGGAAACGGCAGAAGACCCCGCCATCGGGGCCGAGGTGCTCTCGCCCCGCTGGTCGGGGCTGTGGATCTTGGCTCCCGACAAGCCCGCGGTGCGATTCTATGCGGACATCCCCTATGATCAGCATCGCGAATTGGTCGAGAAATGGCAGCGGGAATCCTATCAAACGGAGAGATTTGCGATCCGCGACGACCTGGAACGTGGGCCACTCTGTACTGCCCTGGCGACACGGGCTCCGGACGAGTTCGAGCCGACCAGCTGGATTCGTGTCGACCCGCTTCGAGTTTCCGGCTCGTTCTATCCGGGCATGGTGCAGACCGACGTGCGCATCCAGGAACCGGATCTGCGGCATCCGCAGACTTGGGATGCTTACAGCGCTCGTTTCGAGGCCCTGCGTGACTTGCGCAGTGCCAAGTCGAATTGGGAAAGAGTGACCGGGCAACTCCGGCTGGCGCTGTCCTTCCTGGCCCAGGGTGACGTCGCGGCTGCGGAACGCGAACTTCCGCAGGTGACCGAGCAGACCTTAGCCGCGGTGGCCAAAGAGAACCCGCTCCAGCAGACCGGCAGGCTGCGCAGCCAGACGCTCGAGGTGCAATGCCTGATCCTCTCGCGACGGCAGGCCGCCGACGAACTCGCCAAGACCCTCGCGCAGTTGCGCACGGAACTCCCCGACGAAGGCAACCTGGCCCTCGCCCTGCTCCGCCTGCGTCTAGCCCTGCTCCAACATGACCTGCAAACGGCTCAGGCGGCATTGGCAGTGATAACCACCGCGGCCCGCGAGCAACCGGAAAATGGCGAGGCGCAACTCAAGGCCGCCTGGGCGG
The DNA here is from genome assembly GCA_903927685.1 of uncultured Planctomycetaceae bacterium. The sequence continues at coordinate 6,792 of CAIYOB010001611.1, read as the reverse complement.
AAGCCCTGTGGGCCACCGCCCAACGAAGAGACGCTCCCGGCCAAGCCGCCGCAGCGGTCTTAGACTCTGTCGCCCGCTGGCGAAGCGTCTACCCGCATCCCGTGCCCTCGACACCCGCGTTTCGAGATCGCCTGCGGTCGGCTCAGTTCGGCACACTTCTCCGCGAGGACCTCACCGACAGTCCGGACTTCGATCCCTTGCGAGACACTGCTGAGTTTCAGGCACTCCTGCGCGAACTGAACCTGGATCGTCGGACTTGCTGCGTCTGGCAGGCAAGCCGGTCGGAACTTGGCTTCCTGTTGGACAAGTCAGCCGCCGAGCATCAGCCGGCTGCCGTCCGGCTCTTGACAAGTGGCTTCGTTCCGGTTGCTTTGAGCGTTTCGTCCGCGCAAGGACGGGCACCTGCGCGGGCCATGTCCGCGTGGTCGCACCCCGTTCCGCCCACAACACAGGTCTCCCGACAAGCGAGGCAGCAGTCCAACCTTGCCTTGGCGTTGGCCCAGTTGGGTAACTCGGATCGCCTGACACAGGTTCTGGCGGGCGAGCCGCCGCACCAAGACCGGACACGGCCGTGGCTGGCCCAACTCCCGACGTGGCATCTGGAAGCCTCCTGGCAGACTCAGACACGGGCGAAGGCCGCAGGAGTGCCTGCGTCTTCCGTTGCGGCTTGCCTGCCCCTGGTGCCGGAGCAGAAGCGACAGGGCTTGTTGCTGACACTGGGGCACTATGCCGGGACTGAACTCTCGCCGGAGCTCCTTAGCCTAGCGCAAGCGTACAGCGAAAACGGCAATACCGCTCCCGGCCTGCGTTCTGCAGCCGAGTGGTGTCTTGCCTGTTGGCGAGGCCGCAGCAGCACCAGCGGAACGATGGCTCGGCAAGGCGCCGCCTCAGGCCCGGCGGCCGGGCCCGCGGAGCCCAAGTCGCAGCCCCTGCCTCGCTGGTTTCGGAACCGCACGGTCGGCCTCGTCATGCTCCGCGTAGATCCCTCCCGCACTTTTCTTCGCGGGACGCCCAGCTGGGAGCAAGACCGCGCCCTGGAAGTTCGTTCCGAAATGCAGCAACCGGCCACCAATTTGGAACCGTATTTCTTGTCGGCGACGGAGGTCACGGGTGCCCAATTCGACTTGTTCCTGGCCGACCCGGTCGTGAAGCCCCTATACGACGAGGGGCAATTCAGAACCGATCGATTCGCTCCCGCCAAGGAGTGCCCACGGACGAAAGTGACTTGGCGGGATGCGGCGAGATTCTGCCAGTGGCTGAGCCTTCAGGCGGGAATCCCCGACGAAGATGCCTGCTATCCTGGAATTCTGTCGGACAAGCCCAATCTCACGCCCCGAACGGAGATCCTCCGCCGGCGCGGGTACCATCTGCCACTGGAAGTCCAATGGGAATACGCGGCCCGAGGCGGTTCGCCTTTTGCCTGCCACTTCGGCAACGACGCGAACCTGCTCGTTCACACCGCTTGGATCCGGACCAACGCCAAGGGGCAAACCCATCCCGTAGGACGGCTCGCCCCCAACGCTTTCGGTTTTTTTGACATGCTGGGAAATGTCAACGAGTGGTGTCACGATACCTCGGAAGCCTACTATGTTCAGTCCGGCTCCCCCTGGGTCGACGCCCAAGCCATCCCCAGCCGCTTCTCCGGCGGAGTGGATCTTCGCGTGGTCCGCGGCGGGCACTTCGAGTCTCCGTCGCAAGAACTCCGCTCCGGGGACCGTCAGCAGAGCGGCCCACTAAACAATCGCTACACGCTCGGGTTTCGGCCTGCGTACAATCCCGGCCGGGGCGAGTAGTCACCACACACGTCGCGTGCATGGAGCGGCGAGGACTCGCTACCAGGCTCCGTCGTACGGCAGCGAGTAGTCGGGCGTCGCGCCTGGCTCCTCCTGCGGTGGGTAGTATGCGGACTCTTCCATGATATCATCCGACACGGGCCCATCGCAGGGGTCGCTATCAACCGGCTTGGTTGTCTTCCTGCCTGCACGCCCTGACACGGACCCGCTTGCTCGACGTCGCCACTGGTTGCCTCGCCCTCACCCGGATTCTTGGGCACCGTCCGGTCCGTCAATCGCAAGTCGACCCGCCAGTAGTCCTTCTTGTTCCCACCGCCGGAATGTGTGCGATTCGAGAAGACTACGCCATAGATGTTCACCGTGTGCTTGTCGCCGCCGACCATGTAATCCCCGGCGGCGTCGACATGCAAAGGCCGCTTCTGCTTTTTGCCATTGCCCCTCGGGTTGTCCAAGAGATTGTCGACGTGGCCCGTCACCGTCAACACGTAATCCTCCGGTCGATTTCCTCCCGTCCAGGACGTAGCCAGGTAGTACCACGTCCTCTCATCATTCGGATCGAGCTTTTGGACCCTCTCGTACTTCGAGATCCGAAGCGTGACGGGAATCCTCGCCGGAGGAGCCGGCGGATTCGCCGGCCAGACGACTTGGCACTGAAGAGCTTTGAACGCGTTCGCTCCGGCCCCAGGATGCTGGTAGTCCTCGTGGTATTTCACCACCCAGCACTCCCGTTCCCCGTTCTTCAGCGGATGCGTCCATTCCGCGGCCATCAGTCGCGGCAGGGATGAACTCAATAGAACCAACATCACTCCGATACTCTTGCCACACATGCCTGACTCCTCGTGTCAGAAAAAGAACCGAACATAGGGTCCGAGAGTTTGGTGCGAGCCGATTCCCCACGGCGCTGACGAACGGCGGCCAAGTCTGCGTCGCGATCAGTCGCCGAACTTTGTGCTCCCGCCGAGCCGCCACGAGGCTCCGACAGTCGCCCGGCTGCGCCCTCTTATTCTTCCGATTGGGAGGCGGCGGTCAACGTTCGACGGGTCAAATTCATCCAGAATTCACGCAGCCCGGTCCCGGCGTCGGGAGCCTCTATCCGGCCCGTGACGGACGTTGACGTCCGTTGACTTGCCCCTCGTGAGCCTCACCGCTCGTAACCCAGGTTCGGCGCCAACCAGCGTTCGGCCTCCTGGACGCTCACGCCTTTGCGCCGGGCGTAGTCCTCGACCTGGTCCCTGGTGATTCGGTCCAACGCAAAATAGCGGGCTTCGGGATGAGCGAAATACAGGCCGCAAACGCTCGCCGCGGGCAGCATGGCGTAGCTCTCCGTCAGGGTTACGCCCGTGCGCTGTTCGGCTTGCAGCAGCTCGAACAGGGTCCGCTTCTCGGTGTGATCCGGCTGCGAGGGGTACCCCGGCGCGGGACGGATGCCGCGGTAGCGTTCGGCGATCAAGTCGTCCGGCGACAACGATTCCTCGCCGCCATAGCCCCAATCGCGGCGAGCCTGAGCGTGCAACCGCTCGGCAAACGCTTCGGCCAGCCGGTCCGCCAACGCTTTGACCAGGATCGAGTTGTAGTCGTCCAGGGCCGCTTCGTATTGGGCGCACAATGCGTCGGCGCCGAAGCCCGCCGTGACGACGAATGCCCCCAGGTAATCCTGCCGGCCGGAATCGACGGGGGCGACGTAATCGGCCAAGGCTCGGAAGTAATCCTGGCCCTTGCGCTCCCACTGCTGGCGGAGCGTGTGGAACCGCACCAGCGCGCGCTGTCGGGACTCATCGCCATACACGACAACGTCGTCCCCTTCCGACGCGGCGGGCCAGAAGCCGTACACGGCTTTGGCGGTCAGCAACCGACGGCGGACGACCTCGTCCAGCAATCGGCGTGCGTTGTCGTACAGCTCGCGGGCCGCGGGGCCTGTTTCGGGATCGTCCAGGATCGCCGGAAAACGGCCCTTCAGTTCCCAGGCCAGGAAGAACGGCGACCAGTCGATGAAGGAAACCAGGTCCGCCAGCGGATAGTCGTCCAGCGTCCGCGCCCCCGTGAATGACGGACGATCGATTCGCACGCTCGCCCAATCCGTGGGAAACCGCCGGCGACAGGCATCGGCATACGGCGCCAGCCGTACTTGCCGCTGCTGGAACGACTCGACCAGCTGTTGCTGCAATTGGGCGTTTTCGCGCTCGATCTCGGGCCGCTGCGTCGGACTGAGCAGCCGGTCCACCACGCCCACGCTGCGGGATGCGTCCAGCACGTGGATCGTCGGCTGCTGGTAGCAGGGCGCGATCCGGACCGCCGTGTGCTTGGCGCTGGTCGTCGCCCCGCCGATCAGCAGCGGCTGGCGGAAGCCCTCGCGTTGCAATTCCTTGGCCACATGCACCATTTCGTCCAGGCTGGGCGTGATCAGCCCGGACAGGCCGATCAAGTCGACATGTTGTTCGCGGGCCACGCGGAGGATCTCCTCAGCCGGCGTCATCACGCCCAGGTCGAGCACCTCGTAGTTGTTGCAGCCCAATACCACGCCGACGATATTCTTGCCGATGTCGTGAACATCGCCCTTGACCGTCGCCAGCAAGATCCGCCCGCGGGCTTGCCGCGCCGCCTCGCCGGCGGCGGCTTTCTCCTGCTGCATATACGGTTCCAGATAGGCCACCGCCTTCTTCATCACCCGGGCCGACTTGACAACCTGCGGCAGGAACATCTTGCCGGCGGCGAACAGGTCGCCGATCTTGGACATGCCGGCCATCAGGGGGCCTTCGATGATGTGCAACGCCCGCTGGTAGTGCTGCCGAGCCTCCTCGACGTCCTGCTCGATGAACTTGTCGCTGCCCTTGAGCAAGGCGTGGATCAGGCGTTCTTCGACTGTGCCGGTGTGCCAGGCGGCATCGTCTTCCTGGGCCTTTTTGCCCTGCGACTTGACGGCCTCGGCAAATTCCACCAGCCGCTCCGTCGCGTCCGGCCGCCGGTTCAGCAAGACGTCTTCGACACGCTGCAGCAGTTCCGGCGGGACTTCTTCATAGACCGCCAACTGGCCGGCGTTGACGATGCCCATGTCCAGCCCGGCCCGGATCGCGTGGTACAGGAACGCCGCGTGCATCGCCTCGCGAACCACGTCGTTGCCGCGGAACGAGAACGAGATGTTGCTGACGCCGCCGGAGATCTTGACGCCCGGACAATGCTGCTTGATCCGCCGCGCGGCCTCGAGAAAGTTCACCGCATAGTTGTTATGCTCGTCGATCCCCGTCCCCACGGTCAGGATGTTGGGATCGAAGATGATGTCTTCCGGCGGGAAGCCCAGGCGTTCGGTCAGCAGCTGGTAAGCCCGCCGACAGATCCGCACCTTGTCGTCTGTCTCGGTGGCTTGCCCCTGTTCGTCAAAGGCCATCACGACCGCGGCGGCCCCGTAGCGGCGGATCAGACGGGCCCGGCGGAGAAACTCCTGTTCGCCGTCCTTGAGGCTGATGCTGTTGACAATCGACTTGCCCTGCACGCACTTGAGGCCCGCTTCGATAACCGACCATTTCGAGCTGTCGATCATCACGGGCACCTTGCAGATGTCCGGCTCGGCGGCGATCAAGTTCAGCAGCCGCGCCATGGCCGCTTCGCCGTCCAACAGGTCGGCGTCCATGTTGACGTCGATCACGCTGGCCCCGTTCTCGACTTGCTCGCGGGCGATCTCCAACGCCTCGTCGTAACGCTCCTCCTGGATCAGCCGAGCAAATTTGCGCGAGCCGGTGACGTTGGTCCGTTCGCCGATCATGATGAAGTTGGTGTCGGGGCGGATGGTCAGCGGTTCCTGGCCGCTGAGCCGTGTGAGCCGCTCGACGTCCGGCCGTCGCCGCGGCGACTGGCCGCGCACCATCTGGGCGAACGCGCGAATGTGTTCCGGCGTCGTGCCGCAGCAGCCGCCGACGATATTCAGCCAACCGGCGGCGACAAATTCCCGCAGCACAGCGGCCATTTGCGCGGGGGTCTCGTCGTAGCCCCCGAATTCGTTCGGCAGTCCGGCGTTGGGATGGCAGCTGAGGAAGACCGGCGCGATGTCCGACAGTTCTTCGATGTACGGCCGCATCCGCTCCGGGCCCAGGGCACAGTTGATCCCGACGCTCAGCAGCGGGAAGTGCGAGATCGAGTTCCACATCGCGGCCACCGTCTGGCCCGACAGCGTGCGGCCGCTGGCGTCCGGGATCGTCACCGAAGCCATGACCGGCAACCGGACGCCGTGTTCCTCGAAGAACCGATCGATAGCGAACAGACAGGCTTTCAGATTCAGCGTGTCGAACGCGGTCTCCGGGAACAGGATGTCGACGCCGCCTTCGACCAGCGCCGCCACCTGCTCGTAATACGATTCGACCAGCTGGTCAAACGAGACCGCGCGGAAACCGGGATCTTCCACGGCGGGGGAAATCGAGGCCGTCTTGCTGGTGGGGCCGATCGAGCCGGCGACGAAGCGGGGCTGGTCGGGGGTCCGCGCGTTGAACTCGTCGACCGCCGCCCGAGCACAGGCGGCCGCCGCCAGGTTCAGTTCGCGGACCAGCGACTGCAGCTGGAAATCCTCCATCGCAATCCGCGTCGCGCCGAACGTGTTGGTTTCGACGATATCGGCTCCGGCGGCCAGGTACTGCCGGTGGATGTCCGTAATCATCTCCGGCCGCGTCAGACAGAGAATATCGATGAAGTTCTTCAGCGTCTTCGGGTGGTCGACGAACCGCTGCCCGCGGACCGTCGCCTCGTCCAACTGCAGCGACTGGACCATCGTCCCCATCGCGCCGTCCAGGACAAGAATCCGCTCGTGCAGCAGGTGTTCCAACAGCCCGTCCGCGTTTGAACCGTGTGTGTCAATCATCAACCAGCGTCTCTAGGGTTCAGCAGGAGAAACCAATAGCATCGCAAATGCAGCCGGATAATTCTAGCGGCCCGGGCAGTGTCCGCCCGGCACGAGGTTAACGACTCAGGATAGCCTGGGTGGCTGTGGTCGAGTGCAGCGAGCCCACAGTCCGCG
>CAIYOB010001610.1 GCA_903927685.1 uncultured Planctomycetaceae bacterium | reverse complement strand
CCGATGCCCATCGCCATGGTGGCGATCGCGCCCCCGGGGTCGCGGCCGGGCATGATGGCCTTGGCCAGCAGGCCGACCACCGTCCCGAAGCCGATCCACACCAGAATGTCGTTCATCAGCTGCTGGATGGTTTGCAGCACGTCGGCGTTGGCGTCCAAGGCGGCACTCCCCTCGCTGGCGGAACATCCACTATAATCGTGATCGGCATCCGGGCGGGATAACTTCAGGACCAGAGCAGGCCAAGAAAAGAAAAAGCTCCCGGAAGTCACGGGATCCCAGGGGGGCAGAGGATTCCGAACTTGCTCCGGGAGCGATTGGACGATCAACCGCCACGGCCTCTTGCCTGTGGCAACTGGTCCGCAGATTGTATTCTCCGTCGCCGCGCTGGCCGAGGACATCCGCCAGCCTCCATGCCAGCTTCCGGCCTCGTGATCCGCAGAGACGCAGCGAGCCGCGCTCCGGATGCAGGATCGTCGCTACCAGCGACCGAGTGTCCCGCGACACTCCGCATGAAGGGCGAAGAAGAATTCTTGAGGACTTCTCAACGCCGCGTCCTGGATGCGTGTGTCATCGTGACGGGTCGGAGAATAGGACATTCTCGGCAGCGGGTCAAGAGCGTTTTTTCGAATTCGATTTCCGTCCGGCGACGTGACGAAAGGCGGCCAGACGGTGGTTTCGCCAGCGGTGTTTTGATGGCCTGTCGCCTGCCGTTTAGTGTCCTGCACGGAGCCGTTTCAGGATTCCTTGGACACGCCGGCGGACGCGGGTCGCGGTCGCTCCCGCGGCGTGGCCAAGTTCCCGCCAACTCTTGCAATACCCCCTGGTTTTCAAGCTGGTGATAAAAGCAAAAATCCCAGCTCAGGCCCAGCGCGGGCGAGCCGCACACGTGAATATCGGGAGATCAGCCATGAGCGATGTGGAATTTCAGCGGCGGTAGCACGGGGACAAGTTCGCTCCGAACGACCTGGAGTATTTTCCGCTGTGGATCCGCCGCTACGCCCAGTCGGTGACCGAAGAAGAAGGGCGACTGGCGATCTCCGTGGAGTCGGTCAAGGCGTTTCCGCGGTCCTTGCGGGACGCGGGTATTCCCGCGTGGCAACGACTACAGGCGGTTCGGGCGGTGGAGGCGTATCGCGATCTTGTACTGGGGACTGGCGAGCCATCGTTGGGTAAGGTTCGGCAGGTGTTGCAGAGAGCGGCGGAGGCTGAGCGAGGCGATACGGCGACGGACGCCACGGGGACTCGCGACCGGGAGTGGAGGACGAGCGTCACGTGGTCGGGATCATCGATCCGAACGAGCCGCAATGCCTGCAGGAGTTGCGGCGGGAATTGCGAGTGCGGCGGAAGGCATTGGAGACGGAACGGGCCGTCGAGCGGCGAGCTGGACGCAAGACCCGCAGCCAGGTCGACCGTTGACGGCGCCTCCGCACTGCTGACTCGCCCGCCGGTACGGCCTGTTCGCCGGATTAGGGCCGTCAAGCTGCGGGCGAGTAAGCAGTGCCACACGCCGGCCACGCCCGTCAGTCGACCAATGTGGACCGCACAGACAGTTTTGGGCCCGGGGTGCGCTCGCATGGTCGATCATGGGAGGAGCCTGGGGATAAGTCCAATTGACTGCCTCTGGGCGCAGGCAATTCCCAGTCCGACGGCCGCGACGTCGACCGTTGCCGAAGGAGGGTTGTAGCTGGTCGCGACCTGGCAAGAACTGGCCGCGCCCCGGTTTCGACCCTCGGGAGGAAACGTCACTTACCCAACTTCGCTTCCGTGCCGCTCCTCGGGTTCGGATCCCGGGCTTCCGCCCACAGACGCCATTCTCCGTTCTTCTGCACCAGTTCGTACCTTCCGATCAACTTACCCCAGCGCCGCCAACAGTAGGAACGTCAGCAGCGAACCGACCAGCATCGAGATCGGGATCGCGATGGCCAAGGCGATCAGCACGCCGGCCGCGGAGGACGGCGGGGGGCGGCGCTGAGTCGGCAGCGGCGGCGGCGCAATGCGGCGGATCCGGCGGGTGTCCTGCCCGAGTGCTGTCCCCGTGGATGTGCTCTGCGAGATCTGGCTGCCGCTGCCCTGGCGGCTGTCGCTGTTGTCGAACACCTCGCTGCCGGCGTCGGTGTCCTGCAACTCGTCGTCGGCGTCGGTCGGCAACGGCGGCGGCATCCAGGGCGACTTGGTCATCTGCTGCGAGGGCAGCGGCGACGCGTCGCGAGCCCACGGCTCCAGCCGAGCGGCGACTTCGGCGGCCGTCTGGATGCGATTGTGCGGGTCCTTCTCCATCATGTCCGCCATGATCTCGACGAACTCTTCGCTGACCTCGACATTGAACCGCCGCGGGTGCCAGGGAGTTTCTTCGCAGTGCCGCCGGGCTTTGTCGCGGGTCGTGCCGCCGGGAAAGGGTACCTTGCCGCTGATGGCGTAGTACATCGTGCAGCCCAGCGAGTAGATGTCGCTGGCCGAGGTGATCGTCGCCGGACTCTTGATCTGTTCGGGCGAGAGGTAGTCGGCGGTACCGACGATCTTGCCCGCCCGCGGGTCGTTTTCGGCGTCGTGGATAAATCCGGACAGGCCCAGGTCCGATACTTTGGCGATGCCCTCGGGCGTGACCAGGATATTGCCCGGCTTGACGTCCCGGTGGATCAGCCCGCGCTGGTGCGCGTAATCCAAGCCCAGCGCCGCCTGGACGATGACGTTGGCCGCCTGTTGCATCGTCAGAGGGCCTTGCCTCCGCACCAACTGGCGCAAGTCCGTGCCGGGCACGTACTCAGTGACCAGGTAATGCACGTTGCCGTCGTGACCGGCGTCGTAGGCGCGGACCAGGTTCGGGTGATCCAGCAGGGCCTGGGTGCGGATCTCGCGGGTAAAGCTGTCGATCGCATCCGGCGTCGACTTTTCGCGCGGCAGGACCTTGACCGCACACTCGCGGCCCATCATTTTGTGAACGGCCTTGAACACCTGGCCCATGCCGCCTTGGCCGATCCAGTCGGTGATGGTGTACGGCCCCAGGTTCAGTTTCGTTCGGCCCGCCCGCAATTGGTCGGCCTGATAGTGGGTCAGCAGGCCCAGGCCGATCAACTTGGCCGCCAGCTCCTCGTCGCCGACTTCTTCCACCGGCGTCGGCAGACGTTCCGGTTCGCCATGGATCGCGGCCAGCGTCTGGTCGAATTGTTCGGCGGTGACCAGCCCGCTGCGAATCGCAGACTCGCGAAAGATCGACTTGGCAGACGTCTTGGTCACCGCAGATTCCATCCTGGCAACAGGGGTTTACCGATCAAACCAGCGTTTCAATGAATGGATCGTGGCGGCGCGGCCGGCCTGGCCGATCGAGGTCGTGAGCGGAATGCTCTTGGGACACACCGCCACGCAATTCTGCGCGTTGCCACAGTTTTGAATGCCGCCCTCGGCGATCAGGGCCTCCAGGCGTTCGAGGCTCGTATGCCGCCCGGTCGGGTGCGTATTGAACAGCACGACCTGGCTGATTGCAAAGGCCCCGATGAAGTTCTGATCGAACTCGGCGTTCCGCCGCGCCAGATAATCGTCCTCCGACTCGTCCGGCCGCCGGGGCACGTCGATCTTCTGGTACTGCGGACAGGCGTCGACGCAGCAGCCGCAGGTCATGCACTGGGACAAGGGATAACCCGTTTCCTGTTCCTCGCGCGACAGCAGCGGACCGCGGCCCATGTCGTAGTAGCCGTCCACCGGCAGCCAGGCGTGCAGCTTCTGCAGCGTGCGGAACATCCGGGCGCGGTCGACAACCAGATCGCGGATCACCGGGAACTTGGTCATCGGCGCCAGTTCGATGCCCTCCGGCTTGTCTTCCAGCAAGCGATCAACCAGGGCCGTACAGGCTTGGCGGACGCGGCCGTTGACCAGCATCGTGCAGGCTCCGCAGACTTCTTCCAGGCAGCCGCAATCCCAGGCGACGGGGGTGACCTGCTTGCCTTCGACCGTGCGGGCTTGCGCCGCGATTTTCTGCAGCACACTGACCACGTTCATCTCGCGCTCGTAGGGCACGCGGTGGGTTTCCCAGTAGCTGCGTTGGCCGGGGCCGTCCTGGCGCAGGATCCGCACGGTGATCGCGGTGGGACGGTTGCCGGCTGGCTTCGAGGTGGCGTCCATAGGATTCGCTTCGTCAAAGTCGAGTTGGGTTCTTGTCTCTGGGCTTAGACTTTGGCCGCTTTGGCGGCCGCGCGTTCATTCCAAACCTGTTCAATCTCTTCCGCGCCGGCCAGTCCGTACAATCGGGGCCGGGGCGGAATCAGCGTCGTGTCCACGGCTTCGTACGTCAAATCCGGCTGCTGGCGGCCGGGATTCCAGGTGGCGATTGTCGACTTGAGCCATTTCTGGTTGTGGGCCTCAAAGTCGTCGCACCACTGCTCGGCTTGCCGGCGGCGTTCGGCCGGGTCTTGGGCCGTCAGGTGACCGGGCTCGAATTCCGGCTTGTAGTGAGCCCCCCGGCACTCGTCCCGCTGCAGGGCACCCTGCAGGATCGACTTGGCCACCGGGAACATGTCCAGCAAGGCGCGCGTGAAGACCACGTTCTGGTTCGTCCAGTTCCCGGAGTCCGACAGCGAACAGCGGTCCGCCCGCTCGTGCAATTCGTTCACCGTGGCCAACGCTTCCCGCAACTGGTCGTTGCGGCGGACCACGGTCGCCGCCTTGGTCATGGCTTCGCCCAACTGCTGGTGCAGCACATACGGGTTCTCACCGCCGCTGCGGCGCAGCAGCGAGTCGTAAGCCTGCTGCTGCTTCCGCTGGGCGCCCTCGAACAACGGCGCTGGCAAGTCGCCGGCCGCTTTTCCCTTCTCGGACTCCAACAGGGTCTGGATGCCGGGCGCCGCGAACAGTCCCGAGAAAATACAGCTCAGCAGCGAATTCGCCCCCAGCCGGTTCGCGCCGTGGTATTGGTAGTCGCACTCGCCGATCGCGTAGAGACGCGGGATGCTGGTGACCTGGTTCTTGGGCGAAGCCGGCCGCAGGCCGCCGTCGCTGGCGCGTTCATAATCCACCCACAGGCCGCCCATCGAATAGTGGACCGCCGGGAAGATCTTCATCGGCGTGAAGCGCGGATCGACACCCTGGAACTTCTCATAGATCTCCAGGATCCCGCCCAGCTTGCGGCTCAGTTCTTCCGCGTCGATGTGCGTCAGGTCCAGGTACACGCACTGCCGGTCCTTTTCGACGCTCAGGCCCTCGTTGACGCAGATGTCGAAGATCTCGCGGGTGGCGATGTCGCGCGGCACCAGGTTGCCGTACTTGGGGTATCGCTCCTCCAGGAAATAGTACCGCTCCGACTCGGGAATGCTCCGTGGATCGCGGTGGTCCTGCGGCTGGCGCGGCACCCAGATCCGGCCGCCTTCGCCGCGAGCCGATTCGCTCATCAGCCGCAGTTTATCCGCTCCGGGGATGGCCGTCGGGTGGACTTGAATGAACTCCGGATTGCCGTACTTGGCTCCGGCCTGGAACGAGCGGCTGACGGCACTGCCGGTACAGGCCATCGACATGGTCGACTTGCCGAAGATCAGCCCGCAGCCGCCGCTGGCGATCAGCACGGCGTCGGCCGGAAAGGCGCGGATCTCCATGCTGACCAGGTCCTGGCCGATGCAACCGCGGCACACGCCGTGGTCGTCCAGGATCGGCCCCAGATAGTCCCAGAACTCGAACTTCCTGACGTGCCCTTCGGACTCCCAGCGGCGAACTTGCTCGTCCAGCGCGTACAGCAGCTGCTGGCCGGTCGTCGCACCGGAAAAGGCGGTCCGCTTGTACATTGTCCCGCCGAAGCGGCGTCGATCCAGGTAGCCTTCCTGGGTCCGGTTGAACGGGACGCCCAGCCGGTCCATCAGGTTGATGATCTTCGGCCCCCAATACGCCATCTCCTTGACGGGCGGCTGGTGCTGCAGAAAATCGCCGCCATAGACGGTATCGTCCAAGTGCTTCCACTCGCTGTCCCCCGCCTGGCGTGTCAAGTCGTTGCACGAGTTGATGCCGCCCTGAGCGCAGACGCTGTGGGAACGCTTGACGGGCGCCAGGCTCATCAAGTCCACGTCGATACCCATCTCGGCCAGTCTCATGGCGGCGGCCAGTCCGGCCAAGCCGCCGCCCACGATCATGACGCGTTTCTTTGCCATGCTGCTTGATCCTGCTCGAGTTCTGCCGTCTCCGATCGCTTGCGCGGATTCGGCTGGATTTCCTTCGATTCAATCATCGACTCGTACATCCGATCTTCCGTCTCCTTGGCCGCGGGGATGTCTACCGTGGCTGCCCCGTACAGCACGCCCACGGCCAGCAGGGCCATCGCGACGCCGATCCCGGCGCACAACTGGCTGGCCCGCCGCTGGGCGCCCAACGAGGTCCACAGGCCCCACGTGATGCCCATCGTCCACAGGCCGTTGGCAAAGTGGTAGACGCATGACAGGACGCCCACCGCGTACACCGCCAGCATGACGACGCTGCCCATGGCCAGCCCCAGCGTCGAGGCCGCATTGAACGGCTTGAACTGCGAACCCTGCAGCGGCTCGACCACGTGCTCGCGCCAAGCCTCGAAATGAAACCAGCCGTGCATGTGGAACACGTGCCACAGAATGAACGCAAACGCCAGGATCCCGGTCGCCCGCTGCAGCGTGTAGCGGATGTTCGCCGCATACGGGTACATGCTGGTGTTGGCCTGGCCGGTGCGGATGATCGCCACCCCCAGGAGCCCGTGAAACAGGATCGGCAACAGGACGAACAGCCACTCGACGATCGGCAGCAGACTTTCCAGACTATGGATCTGGTACACGTTCTTCTGGAACGTCGACGGGGCGCTCAGCACGCTGGCGTTCACCGTCAAGTGGACCAGCATGTAGACGCCGACCGGAAATACGCCGGTAATCGAATGCAGACGCCGAAGGAAGAACTCGTGCCGGGCATAAAAATTGGGAGCGGCCATTTTGTTCTCCGCGGAAACCCGTGTTGACCAAACCTTGTTCGGTAGTAGTATAAACCGTCGGACATGAGATACAATCGGGCATGAGGTGCACGATGCAGTTGGAAATCCCTTCCCTGCTGATCACCGACGATGACCAGGACTTGCGCGAGACGCTCCGCGAAGCGTTGGAGCGACGGGGGTACCGCACCCTGGCGGCCGGCGACGGCGAGGAGGCGTTGCAAATCGTCCAAAGCGAGCAGGTTCACCTGCTTTTACTGGACATGTACATGCCTCGAATGACTGGGCTGGAGACGATTTATCAGGTGAAGCGGATCAGCGCGACGCTGCCGTGCATCCTGATGAGTGCCGACCTGGACGAACGGCTCACGGAAGAAGCGCTGCGGGCCAGGGCTTTCCGCGTCTTTTCAAAGCCGGTACGATTCTCAGACCTCACCGGCACGGTCCAACTGGCGCTGCAACAGGCTTACGGATGGTCAGGGAATAATCGCCTGGGCACGTAAGCCCGCCGCCAGGGCGGGCCACCGGCTGCACACGTACACCCCGCAGCATCAGGAGACGCTATGGCCCAATTCCAGTTCACGCGGCTGACCGACCGCGGCGCTCGACGTTCGTCTTGTTTGGCCGAGGCGATCGAGGCCGAGGACTTGTCCCAACAGACCTGGCTGTTCGTAAGTCCTCACGATGACGACCTGTGCATTGGAGCCGGGTTGTTCATGCAGGCGGCCCAGCGCGAGGGCGTCAACGTCCAAGTGCTGATTGTCACCGACGGCTGCATGGGATATTGCTTTGTGGACGAACGCGACCGGATTGTGGAAATCCGCCGCAAGGAAACTTATGAGTCGTTTGAGGTGTTGGGACTTGCCCCGGACCATATCCGGTATATCGGCTATCCCGATGGCGGTCTGGTTCCTTACATCGGTCGCCGCCTGGCCCGACGCGGCGAAGCGTCGATCGCCGGATACGTCGGACTGCAAAATGCCCTGACCTGCCATCTGCGGAGCATCCGTCCCACGCGGGTGTACGTGCCCACGCACACCGACTTGCATCCGGATCATCGAATCACGCACAGCGAGTTGATGATCAGCGTGTTTCATGCGGCCGGCGCGATCTGGCCCGAACTGGGCGAACCGCTCGAAGCCCCGCCCAGCGTCGGCGAATTGGCTGTGTACTGCGATTTCGTGGACCTGCCGAACTTGGAGATCATCGGCGACGACGAGGCGTTTCAGACCAAGCTGCAGAGCATCGGCAAGTACCAGTCGCAGGTGCAGATCGAGAGCCTGGTGGAGAGCCTCCGCACGGCGGGACCGTACGAATACGTGCGCGAAAGCGAGTTCCGCTTGTTCACGCCCGAGACCTACAAGCCACTGTTTGCCTCGTATGCGGTCGCGAACGGCGGCCAAGCGAAGTAGTGCACTGAGCGACATCCCATGCCGACTTTGCCAATTCTGGCCCTCAGCCTGCTCTGCGGACCGTCGCCGGACGCCTCGGACAAGGTCTACGACATCGTGATCTACGGCGGCACGTCCAGCGGTGTGGCGGCGGCGGTCCAGGCCAACCGGTTAGGCAAGTCGGTCGTGCTGATCGAGCCGACTCAGCGGCTGGGCGGCCTGACCACCGGCGGACTCGGCCAGACGGATATTGGCAACAAGGCGGCGATCGGGGGCATCGCGCGGGAGTTTTACCAGGCGATCCGTAAACATTATGCCGATCCCGCGGCTTGGAAGTGGCAGACGGCGGAGGAATACCGGGACAGCGGCCAGACCCGGACCGCGGCGAGCGAAGACGCCATGTGGACCTTCGAGCCCAGTGCGGCGCTGAAGGTCATGAGCGACTGGGTCCAGGCCCAGAGGATCGAAGTCTGCTCCGGCCAGCGACTGGACCGCGGCGACGGAGTCGTCCTGACCGAATCCACCCCCTGGCAGATTCTGGCCATCCGCATGGAGTCCGGGGCGACGTTTCGCGGCCGGATGTTCCTCGACGCGACCTACGAAGGTGATCTGCTGGCGGCCGCCAAGGTCCGCTACACGGTCGGCCGCGAGGCCAACTCACAGTACGGCGAAACGCTGAACGGCGTGCAGACGCAGCAGGCCAAGTACCACCAGTTCGCGTCCGGCGTCGATCCCTACCTCTGCGCCGACGATCCGGGCAGCGGCCTGCTCCCATTCCTCGATCCGCAAGGGCCCGGCGAAGAGGGCGCGGGCGACCGGCGAGTCCAGGCGTATTGCTTTCGCATGTGCTTGACCGACCATCCCGACAATCGGCTGCCGTTCATCAAGCCCGAGGGCTACGACGAACGGTGGTACGAGCTGTTGCTGCGGAACTACGAGGCGGGCGAGCGCGGGATGCCGTGGATCAATTCGGCGATGCCCAACCGCAAGACGGACACGAACAACCGCACCGGTTTTTCCACCGACTTCATCGGCCAGAATTACGACTATCCGGAAGCCTCGTACGAACAGCGGGCTCGGATCGCGGCGGAGCATCGGCTGTACCAGCAAGGCCTGATGTGGACGCTGGCCAACCACCCGCGGATCCCGGAGCACGTACGCCAGGAAGTCGCGCGGTGGGGCATGTGCCAGGATGAGTTCAGCGAGGGCGGCGGCTGGCAGGACCAGTTGTACGTGCGGGAAGCTCGCCGCATGGTCAGCGATTATGTCATGACCCAGCACCACTGCCAGGGTCGGGAAGTCGCGGCGGACGCCGTCGGCCTGGCCGCCTATGGGATGGACTCGCACAACGTCCAACGCTATGTCACCGCCGACGGCCAGGTGCGCAACGAGGGCGACGTCGAAGTCGGCGGATTCTCGCCCTACCCCATCAGCTACCGCTCGCTGGTTCCGGCCGCGGACCAGTGCACAAACCTGCTGGTTCCGGTCTGTCTGTCCGCCAGCCACATCGCCTACGGCTCGATCCGGATGGAGCCGGTGTTCATGGTGCTGGGCCAGTCGGCCGCGACGGCGGCGGCGTTGGCCATCGACGACCAGGTGGCTGTCCAGCAGGTCGAGTACGCGAAGTTGCGCGAGCGACTGCTGGCGGACAAGCAAGTCCTCGAGTGGATCGCACCGCAGCCCGCTAGCGCGGACCCGGCCAAGTTGCCGGGCCAGGTGATCGACGACGCGCAGGCTGGGCGCGAACATCGCGTACCGGGTCGAGATCTCCCACGCCGACACCGACGGTTACGTGCTGGCTGACGCGGTGCAACTGGTCCTTGCGGCGAATTGAGCGTGCCGACGGCGTGCAGTCAAGTTACCGGAAGTATCACGATCGCCTTGTCTGGTTTCGTCGGACAGCGGACCTGACACGCGCCGCAGCCGTTGCACCGCTCGGCGTCGATCGTGGGCGTGTTCAAGTAGGTCTCTTCCGAAAACACCAGCCGGATCGCGCCGTACGGGCACGCATTACAGCAGATCGCGCATTCGTGGTCGTCGCCGAGCAGACAGATCGACATATCGACTCGCGGCAGGCCGATCGCCGCGTGCGGTTTGTCAGCTGCCGTCAGCGGCCGCAGGGCTCCGCTGGGGCAGACCCGGGTGCACCGCTGGCAGGTCTCCAGACAGTACTGGTCTTGATAGCGGACCACCGGCGTCAGGAGCGAGTCTGCGCCGAACTGCCCCAGGTCGGGATGCAGGAGCCTCGACGGACAGACGCGGGCACAGCTCCCACAGCGGACACACAGCGCGGTGAACAGGCTGCCCGCAACCGCGCCGGGCGGCCGTAGCGGCGGGACGGCACCGCGACTCAACCACCGCAGCACGGGCAGCGAGCCGATTGCCCCCAAGCCGCCGGCGACCAGCACCCGCCGAGTCAGCGGCCAAGCGGCCGGCGGCGGCGTCTCGCTGGGCCGGCGGCGACGGAGCTTCCACATCGGCCACGCCAACAAATCCTGAGTCGCCCCCAGGGGACATAGCCGAGCGCACCAGACGCCGGGCACCAGCAGACTGATCAGCAAGACGAGCGGCAGGCCTATGGCGCTCAGCCAGGCAACCCAGCCCGGGCCGCGTCCCCAGGCATGGACAAAGCCGGCGAAAATCGCCAGGGGATCCAGCCACAGGAACAACGGCCAGCCGACCACAGCGCCGCCGAGCGTCAGCAGTGCCAGCCACTGACCCAACGGCGGCAGCTTGGACCCGCGGGGGGCTCGGGGCCCGCGCAGCCGGCCCACCAGATCCGCCAACAACCCCGTGGGGCAGACGAAGCGGCAGAACCAGCGGCGCCGAACCAAGACGATCAACAACACCGGCACGGCCAGCAGCGTCACCTGGCTGACCGTGCGGGCGGCCAGCGCGGCCCCGCCGGCGACGTAGGGGCTGAGCGCCGGGACGACCAGCGTCGCCGCGTCCCAGGGCCACGCCGGAACCAGCAGTCCGCAAGCGGCCGCCAGGCAGGCGAATCGCACCGCCCACCGCCGCCAGGAGCGCGACGCCGACGCCGGAGCGTCGATCTGATCGGTGCCAGCACGTGCGAGACGCAAAGTGTCCCTTCTCCTCATGAACGGACCGGAAGCAACGAGTGCCGTGTCGCGTGCGGTCCTACCCCAAGTATGCCTGCTGTTCCTTGAGGATCTTCTGCAGCTTGGGCACATCCACCGCGCGCACCGGGCAGTTGTCCTGGACCGCGACGGCGGCGGCCACTCCGGCGGCATGGCCGGTGATCCAGCAGATCGGAATCACGCGGATTGCATCGGCGGCCCGCAAGTCGGCCGAGATACAGCGGCCAGCGGCCAGCACGTTCTCGACGCCGCTCTTCGGAACCAGCGCGCCGTAGGGGATCTGCCACTCCGTCCGCTCGCCGCTCCACGACCCGCCGACCGCGACCACTTCGGGATATCGCGTCCCGGCCTGGATATCGGCGTACGTTACCGCCTGGACGCCCTGCAGCAGCCGCGTGATGCGCACGCCCAGTTGCGGGGCGGTCTCCAGCAGCGACACCCGCTCGTATCCCGGAGTCGCCCGGATCCCTTGGACGGTCTTCCAGATCTGCCGGCGGTGATTCATTTCCAGCCGGGACAGTTCCGCCACGTCCAGCCCGTCGGCTTCGGGGCCCGTCATATTCACCCAGTTGACGCCGGCCAGCGGCGTGACCGAGCCCAGCCCGCGCGGTTTCTTGGTCGGGTCGGCCTTGGCCTTGTCGACCTTGTCCAATTCCCCGATGCGGGAGACCAGGCCCAGACTGTACGTGCAGCGCTGGAAGGTCGCCCCGGCGGCGGCGTACACATCGCCGTCCCCGGTCGCGTCGATCACCGTCTTGGCCAGAATTGCCTGGCGGCCGGATTTGCTCTCGAACACGGCTCCCCGGACGGCATTGCCTTCCAGGATGGCGTCGACACCCCAGCAGTGCAGAAACGTCTTGATGTTCGCTTCGGCGAGCATGTCGACCATGACGTATTTCAGGGCCTCGGCATCCACCGTCGGATTCACGCCCGGGCGGCGGTTGACGATCCCGCGGTCAAGCTTGTCCAGGCGGAGAAGCATCTCCTCGCCGATCCCCTGGCACACCTGCTTGCCGCCTTTGACGATATGTCCAATCACCACCAGCACCAAGCCGCCGGTCCACAGGCCGCCCAGGTGTCCGTAACGTTCCACCAGCGTCACGTCCGCGCCGGTCCGCTTGGCCGCCAACGCCGCCGTCACGCCCGCGGTCCCGCCGCCAACCACCAGGACGTCGGTCTGATGCAAGACGGACAGCTCGCGCTGCGGCTGGATGACTCGGCCGTTCACCAGCGTGGGGCACGAAGCGGTGGCCTGGGTCGCGTTGGGGTCGACGACCGTGCCTTGGAACCCCGACTCGCGCGGCACTTCCGCCGCTCCGCCATCCGGGTGAACCGCCAATCCGCCGAGCCCGGCGGCTGCTCCCGTAGCCCCCAACATCCGCATCCAGTCTCGACGAGAAATCGGTTCGCTCATCGCCGCTCATCCTCCAGTCCGCAATCAAGATGGTTTGGTTTGTCCGCCCGCAGATCCGAATATACTTGGGTCGGGACAGCTCGGCAACGGATCAAGGCAGCGGATCAAGGCCGTTCCTCGAAAGACTCACACGTCGTTGCTCGGGAGCCTGCCAGCCCGTATACTGTCGCTCCGGAAGAACCACCGGACGGCCTCTTACGGATCCTCTGCCGTGCAAATCCTGCTGACGAACGATGATGGAATACACGCCCCGGGCTTGGCGGCCATGGAACGCGAACTGCGTCGCTTGGGCGACGTCTGCGTGGTCGCGCCGGCTCATGAGCAAAGCGGCGTCAGCCATTCGATCACGTTTCTGAGCCCGTTGATCTGCCAGGAGGTGTTCGACGGCCCGCGACAGCGGGGCTGGGCGGTCGAAGGCAGTCCGGCGGATTGCGTCAAGATCGGGGTCTTTGAGTTCTGTCCGCGCCGGCCCGACTTGATTGTCAGCGGCATCAACGGCGGCCTGAATGCCGGCATCAACGTGCTGTACTCGGGTACCGTCGCCGCGGCGATCGAAGGCGCGTTCTTTGACATCACCAGCGTGGCGGTCTCGTTGGAGTTCGATCCGCACGCCCAGTTCGACAAGGCGGCCGGGCTGGCGCGGCAGATCATCGAGCAGCTCCTGCGGCTCAAGTCGCCGGCCAGCCAGTTGTACAACCTGAACATCCCGACGCCGGCGCTGACGGGGACGCCGCAGGTGCGAATTGTCCCGATGGGTGTCGAGCGGTACGGCGAGCGGTACATCAAGCGTCAGGATCCACGAGGCCGGGACTATTTCTGGGCGACCGCTGATCCGCCGCCTCAAGCCGGCGAACACGAAACGGACTTGACCGCATTGAAGAAGGGCTTCGTTACGCTGACGCCGCTGCAGTACGAAATGACGAAGTATCCCACCTTGCGGGAGATGGAGAACTGGAACCTGCAAGTGGAACCTAACTCGTAGGACCTAACCCCTCGGGAGGAATCGCGATGACCGTTCGATCCTGTTTTGTTTGGCTTTCCTTGGCTGTGTTCGCTGGTTGCGGGACGGAAATACCCCCGGAACCACCCGCGTCCAATCCTGCCCCCGCCCCGGTTGCCGCCGATGCGCCGGCGGTGACTCCGGCGCCGGCAGCTCCCGCCAGCACCGAGCCGGCTCCGGTGGCAGCGGAAGGTCCCGCGGTGCCTGCCGCTACAACCCAGCCGCCGGCTGCCGAGCCAGCCGCAGGTCCGGATTTGGCCCCGCCGGCGCTCAATCAGCCGCCAGCGACCGAGGCATCCGCCGACATGGAACGTGTCAAAGCCGAGCAGGGCGTGGGCTTGAAAGGCCGCAGCCTGGACGAACACGAGGGAGTCATGGTCACGCCCGCCAAGGTGTACTTCAACGTGCGGGAAAAGGTGATCTTCAATATCCGGATTCCCGATGCGCTGAACAAATACAAGGCCCTGAACGGCAACGCCCCGAAATCCCACGACGAGTTCATGACCCAGATCATCGAAGCCAACCTGATCCAACTGCCCGAGCTGCCGGCCGGCCAGCGGTACGTGTACGACCCACAGCAGGAAGAACTGATGGTTGAACGGCCCCGGTAGCCCGATCACACGGCAACTCGTCTTTTGCCCCGAAGGGGTGCGTGAGCCGCAGTGGCTTGGACTAAGTTTACCAAAAGAGAAGAAACGGAGAGGTGAAGGAAGGAGGCGATCATGTAGCACCGAAACCTACCTGTGCGGGTCCGCACCCGTACAGAACTTCCTGCTCGCACCTCGCAACTTCGCGGGGGTAAGCAGCCAGGGCGGCGCCACCGGGGGTACCGGAGAAGGCACCGTCACGAAGGGGCCAGGCAGGAAGACTCCGGGAGACGGCAGTTTCGGCCGGCGTGGAGCGCCAAGCACCGCCCTTAGCAGAAGCGTCGGGGGTCGTCCTGATGATCCTCACGTGGCCGGGCATGCGGTTATCGGCCACGAGCCACGCAGGTGATACCTGCAGCCGCCTGGAGAAAATGGTCCGAGACCATGACCGGTGAAGTCCCACGCCGTCCGACGGTCGGTAAGCCGCCCAATAAGTCACTGACGAAAACCGGGCGGGCAACGCGGCGGTGAGGAGAAGGCTGCCTTGGCCGCCTCCTCGTTAGGGACAGCAGCAGAACCGGAGTAGCTTCGACGCCGGCACCGGCCCGAAGCGAAAGGGGAAACCGATCGAAGAGGCAGAACGAATGTCGGGATCATGAGGAAAGTTAGCGAATCGGCAGAAGCCCCAAATTGGCCCGCCCGTGCTCTGGCCGGGACAACCGAGGACGCCGCATTGCGGCCAAGCTAAGAAACATCCCCCAAAACCTGACGCTCCGAACTGCCTGGTTACAGAGCGTGAAAGGCTCACCATGAGCAAGAAAATCAAGGTTCATTCGCTGACCGGGAGGATTACTCCCCAACTGATGCAACAAGCCTTCCTCGCCGTGAAGCGGAATCGCGGAGCAGCGGGGGTGGACAAAGTCAGCATCGCCATGTTTGCAGCGAACCTGGAGGAAAATCTCGCGGCATTGATGCGGGATTTGAAAACCGGAGTATTCCGGCCTCTACCGTTACGTCGAGTGCATATTCCGAAAGGTCCGGGATCGAATAAGCTCCGCCCGCTCGGAATTCCCGTGGTTCGGGATCGTGTGGCGCAAGAGGTGGTTCGAAGACTTCTGGCGCCGATCTTTGAGCCGCGGTTTCACGACGCCTCGTTCGGATTTATTCGTGGACGGAACTGTCATCAGGCAATCGAGCGGGTCTTGGAACTCCACCGCCAAGGATACAAGGTTGTGTTGGACGCGGACATCGCGGGGTTCTTTGACAACATTCCTCACCGCGTGATCATGGAGGCGGTGGCAGCCGAAATCGCGGATGGAAACATTTTGGATCTGGTTGAAGGATTTCTCACGGCCGGGGTGATGGAAGACGGCGTCTTCAAGCCGACGACCATCGGCACACCACAAGGAGGAGTGATCTCGCCACTGCTGGCGAACATTGTGCTGAATCACCTGGACTGGCAACTGCAGGAAGCGGGCTACCATTTCGCACGGTATGCCGACGACTTCGTTGTCGTGTGCCAGACCGAACGGCAAGCGCACGAGGCACTGGTTTTGGTCGAACGCGTGCTGCGGGACGCTCTCGGACTGCAACTCAGCGCCGAGAAAACGAAGGTGACGACGTTTGGGAAAGGCTACGAGTTTCTCGGCTTTTTCCTGTCGTCACGCTCTCGCCGGATGCGTGAAAAGTCGGTGCAGAAGTTCAAGGCCAAGGTCCGGGAATTAACCGTTCGCAAGTGCAATCTGGATGCCGAGGCCATCGAGAAGCTGAATCGGGTGATCAGGGGAACGGCGAATTACTTCGCCCCGAACTTCTCCACGTGTCGTTGGATGTTCCAGAAACTGGACTCGTGGATTCGCATGCGGCTTCGCAGTATGAAGCTCAAGCGGAAAAACTACAACGACAACCGGAAACTCCGCGGGGGATTTTTCCGCCGCAAGTTGGGCTTACTGACCTTGGAGGAATTCTGTACGTACCGGGATGCTCGTGGGGAAGCACGCCGCGTGATTCCTCGCAACGGGGCAACTTTGGTTGGGGTCGCCCGGTGAGAGACCTTCACGCCGGTAAATATGGGGAATCGACCCCATCGCGACGAAGGGGAGGGGGAGGCCGGCACTCCCGGCCTCTCCCTTACCCGCTACCACACGTCGCTTCGGTGTGCGATCCCTTCACATTCGGCGATTAGCGCCGCATTCGCTACCCAGGGTGGCGTTCCGCGGCTGCGCTGCCCCTGGGCTGTGTTGTTTGACCGCTTCGCGGTCCCCGAGATGCGCAACTTCAAAACGCGTAAGCGAGGATGAAGCGGTTTCCCGCCAGATTCCTCGCTGACGCGTCGGGTTACCATGGCGGCAAGGCCGCCAGCACGCTCAACCTCGTACCATTCGGTACGGGGCCGGCGGGGACCATGAGAATGCGCAACTTCGCCGACAGCCGGCTGTGCGTCAGAACAGGCCGCTATTGTACGCCGTCGAAGTCGCTGCAAGAACACCGTCTACCACGGATGATCTACCACCGCTTGTCACCGGAAGTCCGCATCGAAACCGAGCAGCGCATCGAGATTCGCGAAGCGGACTTCGCCGCCGTCGCGACTGGCCCGCCACAGGGCGCTGGACAACTGGTACGTGATCCGCGCCAAGCCGGGATTCGGATACAAGCCCGTCATCAGTTCGTCGCGAGAGGACTCCCGGCGCCAGCGGGTGATCGTCTGCAGCACGGACT
>CAIYOB010001609.1 GCA_903927685.1 uncultured Planctomycetaceae bacterium | reverse complement strand
GTCAAGTCATCCACCAGATTGAGCAGCGTGCGGCGCGATGCCTCGGCGGCGGCCAGCATTCGCTCACGTTCCGCTGCGGCGCGTTTTCGTTCCGTGATATCCGCAAAACTGCACGCAAACTGGTTCGGGCCGGTGCGGAAGGCGGCTACCGCAAAGGTCTTCTGCAGGGGGATGCTGTAGCTCTCGAACTCGACGGGACGCCCCGTCAGTGCGACTTGCCCATACGTCTCGATCCAGTGCGGCTCCGTGTCGGGGAGGACTTCCAAAACCGTCTTGCCGACGACGGTCTCGGCCTGCAGTCCGGTCTGGCGTTCAAAAGCCGGGTTGACCGCCAGGAACCGGTAGTCCACGGGCCGGCCCTGCGCGTCGCAGATGATCTCGTGGAGCGCACAGGCATCCAGCATCTCTCGGAACAGCGTCTGGTATTCGCTGGTCCGCCTGGCAACCAACTCTTCCAACTCCTCGCGCCGGCGCAGAGACACGCCGATCATGCCTGCCAGGAGAGCCGTCACCAGGGTTCCCGTCAGCGCGGTCAGGCCGCCGGCGCGGAGCGGCGAGCGGCTGAGGAAGTCGGGTCCGGGGTGAGCCGTGACCAGAAACACCTGGCCAAATACGGCGACGGGGCGGGAAACCGCCATGCCGGATGACTCCGGGCACGACGCTCCGCAGCGGCTGGCCAGCGGTTCCGGCGGCGCCGCGCCGTCGAGCAAGGCCAGTTCCAAGTGCACGGCGGAACTCTCCTGGACGTTTTCCAACAGGGTGCCCATCCGCAACACGGCGACCGCGAACCCCCGGACCGTCGCTGTGCCCGGGGTATAGGCGGCGCGGAAGATCACCATCCCTTTCTGGTTCCCGGTCTCCTGGACCAAGGTGATCGGGGCCGTGGCGGTTCCCAGGGCCGTCCGCGCCGCGGAATCGAGCGTCGTCCGCCGGACCGGCTCCGACCCGACTTCGTAGCCGACTGCGGCTTCGTTCGCCGCCTGCGGCACCACGTGCAGCACGGGATAATACACCTCCCGTCTTGCGGCCGGCACGCGCCGTCCCGACGAGTCCCTTTCCCAGCATTCGAAGCCGGCCAGACCGCTGGCCACCGCCGCGCGTTCAAAGCTCGCTCGCTCGGGCCCGGCCACCACCGGCACCCACTCCCAGGCTTGGACCGCCGGATTCGCAGTCAACGGCTCGGCATAGCTGCGGAACTCCTCGGCCGTCACCGTTTCCGCGTGCTCGCAAAATTTCGCCAAACCCTTCAATTCGAACTCGTTGAGGTCGCGCAGCACCTTGGCTACTCGCTCGGTTTCGCTGTCCGCCAACTGGGCGAACGTGCTGCCCCGGCCGTGCGTTTCGTGAGTGCACGCCGTGCGCGCGGCAAAGATCGTCAGCAGCAGGCCTGCGGCAACGACCCAACCCGTCTCGACGTGCCGCAGCCAGGGTGGCCAGTCGGCCGCACGGCGGCGGCGCGCCAGCAACGCCGCCGCGGCGAGCGAGGCCGAGGCCAGCAGCAGCGTCAGCAGCACGGGCAGGAGGGCCGCTCGTGCCAATTCCCGGTTCCAGGCACGCGCGTCGACGTCCATCCCGAACACCGCCAGCACGGCGTCCGACCAGGGATCCGAAACCGGGACGTAGGCCCGCATCCAGACGCCTCCGCGATCCGCTGCCGGACCATCGACGACCGCCTGGTCGGTCGCGAACACGCGGAGCACCGTGGCCGTTGGTCCCGCGTAGCTTGGCTCCGGCCGGCGAGCGCGACCGGAGTCAGACGGAGCGCTGTCCGCGATCACAAACACCGTCGCGTCCTGGCGGCGGCCCAGCAGGTACAGGCTCTGAACCTGATCGCTGGCCTGCCCCACCAGGACGAGTCCGGCCCTGAGCCGCTGGTACGTGGGCGATCCTTCGTCGCAGTCGGTGCCAC
Organism: uncultured Planctomycetaceae bacterium; assembly: GCA_903927685.1. The sequence goes on along the minus strand of CAIYOB010001609.1, from coordinate 16,244 downwards.
CCAACGCCGCGACGCGAATGAGGTTCAGCCCCTGCGCAACGCGGCGACTTTGCGCCAACAAGTCCGCGCGCATCTCGCCGTCGGCCCGCCGCACGGTCCACCACGTGCCCCCTGCTCCGGCCGCGAGAATCGCCAAAACCAAAACGGCGGTCCAGCGGTTGGGGGCCATCGCAGGTGGTGAGGGAATCGGGGCCATCGGCGGCGGGTCGGGTCCAGGATGCAGCAGCACGGCTCGGAGGCAAAGGTCAACGGAACATTAGCCTATCTTAACTCGACCTCGGCTGGCAACAGGCGCGTCCGCAGCGGATGCTAAATGTCCGCGTGCCTGAGGCGAGTGCAGGTCAGAGCAGTCCTGCCGAAAGACCTCGAAGATTGAAGGACATGTCAGTGCTGAGGCTCAGTGCTGGCAGTCCACCGCCACCTTGACCGCGCCCTCGCGGTACTCGGAACTGGCCGCAAATGCTTCGGCTGCTTCGGCCAACGGATAATGGTGCGAAACCAGGGCCGTCAAGTCAATTTGGCCTTGCTCGACCAGCCGGATTGCCCGCGGATAGCTGTGCTTCATGCGGCGGACCATGCGGATCGTCAGGCCTTTGCGGCGAAGCGTCGAGTGTTTGAGCACGAACCGGTCGTCCTCGTCGATGCCCACGGCGATCAGGCGTCCGCCGGGGGCCAGGACCTCGGCGGCCTGCTGCAAGGCTTCGCCCCCCAAGGCGGCTTCGAACGCCACGTCCACACCGCGGCCGTGCGTGGCGTCCAGCACCGCGCGAACGAAGTCCGTTTCCCCCGAGCAGAACGCCGTCGCGGGCCCGAATTGAGCCGCCAGACGGACTCGCCAGGACAGGCGATCCGCCGCGAAAACCGCTCCCGACCCGGCCGCCACCGCCAACCGGAGAATGCACAAGCCGATCGGCCCGGCGCCGATCACGGCCACGCTTTCGCCCAGGCGGACCTTGGCCAGATCCAACGCGTGAATGGCGACGCCCAGCGGTTCGAGCATCATCGCCGTGGTGGCGTCCATGCCGTCGGGCACCGGAAAACAGGTCGACGCCGGCACGTGCATCCACGGCCGCAACGCGCCGGGATGCGGGTACAGTCCGCAGAACACGATGTGCGGGCAAAGGTTCGGATCGCCTCGCAAGCACCACTCGCAATGCCCGCACGGTTGCGCCGGATCGACCGCGACCCGCGTGCCTGCTGGCAGAGGATGGCCGTGGCCGTCCAGGCAATCCGCGGCAACTTGTTCCACGGTCCCCGCGAACTCGTGCCCGAGAATCAACGGAGCGGCCAGCTGCGTATCGCCGATCCGGCCGTGCCGATAGGTGTGCAAGTCCGAGCCGCAGATCCCCACGACCTCGACGCGCAACAGGACTTGCCCCGGCGGCGCGTCGCCCGGATGCGGAACGTCCTCGATCCGCAAGTCGTGCGGGCCGTGCAGGCGAGCGGCGGGAATCGTGTTCGTCATCGGCCGCTACCCTCGCAGCCCGTTGGCCAGCAGGTAGTACGCCTCGTTCCAGCGCAGCTCCTTCTTGAATTCCGACAGTCGCGTGTCGCGATTGATCAGCAGGAACTCGATGCCCGCCATCTCGGCGTAGTCCTCAAGGTGCTCGGCGGTCAGGGCCTGACTGAATCCCGTGTGATGCGCTCCGCCGGCCAGGATCCAAGCCGCGGCGGCCGTCTTCAAATCCGGCAGCGGCACCCACAGCGCCCGGGCCACGGGCAGCTTGGGCAGCGGCTGCACCGGCGGGATCACGTCGACTTCGTTGATCAGCAGCCGGAAGCGGCCGCCCAGATCCAGCAGCGAAGCGTTCAGCGCCGGCCCGGCCGCGGCGTCGAACACGAGCCGGACCGGATCCTCCTTGCCCCCGATGCCCAACGGGTGGATCTCCAGCGAGGGGCGAGCCGCGGCGATCGACGAGCAGACTTCCAGCATGTGGGCACCCAGGACTTTCATGCCGCTGGGGTCCAGGTGGTAGGTATAGTCTTCCATGAACGACGTGCCGCCCGGCAAGCCGGCGGCCATGACCTTCATGGCGCGCACCAAGGCGGCCGTCTTCCAGTCGCCCTCGGCACCGAACCCGTAGCCGTCGGCCATCAGACGCTGGACGGCCAGCCCCGGCAGTTGCCGCAAGCCGTGCAGGTTCTCGAACGTGTCGGTGAACGCTTTGAAGTTGCCCGCTTGCAGGAACGCCCGCAAGCCCGCTTCGATCCGAGCGGCTTCGCGCAACGCCGGCCGAGCTTCCCCGCCGGGACGCAGCGCCGGGGCGACGTCGTATTCCGCATCGTACGCGGCCACCACTTGGTCGATGTCCGCCGCCGTCACGCCCTCGATATGGCGGACCACATCGCCCACGCCGTAGCCGTTCACCGAGTAGCCTAGACGCAGTTGAGCCTCGACCTTGTCGCCCTCGGTCACCGCGACTTCGCGCATGTTGTCGCCGAACCGCGCGACCTTGGCGCCCTGCGAGTCGTGCCAGGCGCAGGCCGCCCGGGCCCAGACGCCCAGCCGCTGGAGCACTTCCGGATCCTGCCAGTGGCCGACCACCACCTTGCGGGCCAGTCGCATCCGGCCGCAGATGAACCCGAACTCGCGGCAGCCGTGCGCCGACTGGTTCAAGTTCATGAAATCCATGTCGATCGTCGACCAGGGAATGTCGCGGTTGAACTGGGTGTGCAGGTGAGCCAGGGGTTTGGACAACGTCCGCAGGCCCGCGATCCACATCTTGGCCGGCGAGAAGGTGTGCATCCAGGCGATCAGGCCGATGCAGTTGGGGGCATGATTCGCCTCCAGGCACAAGTCCGTGATCGCTTGCGGCGTGGTCAGGACCGGCTTGAACACGACCTTGACCGGGATCTCGGCCGAGTCCCCCAACGCTTGGGCAATCGCCTGCGAATGCTCAGCGACCTTTTTCAATGTCTCGTCGCCGTACAAGTGCTGGCTGCCCGTCACGAACCAGATTTCGAGTTGCTTCAGGTCGATCATGTTCATTGCCTTTGCGTGAATGGTGGGTTCACTTCTGCCCGTATTCCGGATTCGGACCGTGTTTTCGTTCGTAATGCTTGTTCAATACATACGCTTCCAGCAGTTGGGCTTGGGGATTCAGCACCCAGGTGCCCACCGCCATCTCGGCGACGGACTCAAGGGCGATCGAGTTCTTCACGGAATCCGCCGCATCCTTGCCCCAGGTGAACGGCGCATGGCCGGCGACCAGGACGGCGGGCATGGTCCGCGGGTCCAAGCCGGCAAACCGCTCGATGATCACCTGGCCGGTGTTGCGTTCGTAGCCCGCGGCGACTTCGGCGGCCGTGAGAGGCCGCGTGACCGGCACCGTTCCGAAGAAATGGTCGGCGTGCGTCGTGCCCAGGCAGGGGATCTCGCGGCGAGCCTGGGCAAACATGGTCGCGTGCCGGCTGTGCGTGTGCGTGATTCCGCCGATGCCGGCGAAATGCTGGTACAACAGCACATGCGTCGGCGTGTCGGACGACGGACGCAGTGTCCCCTCGACCACCTGCCCGTCCAGGTCCACGACCACCAGGTGCTCCGGCTGCAGCTGGTCGTACGGCACGCCGCTGGGCTTGATCACCACCAGCTTGCGATCGTCGCTGATCCCGCTCACATTGCCCCAGGTCAACGTCACCAGTCCGCAAGCCGCCAGCTCGACGTTGGCCTGGCAAACCGCTCGTTTCAAGTCTTCCAGCATTACGTCACCGCTCAGCCCTTTCTGACCCGGTTGCGGATCGCGATCAGGTCTTTCATCACGCGGTCCAACGGCTCCTGTTTGCCCGTGGCCCCGAACGCGTCGTGCAGCCGCCGGTACAGCGGATACAGTTCCGCGTACACCTGGGCGTGCTTCTTGATCGGCTGGTACACGGTCGCCTTGACGCCGGTCATCTTTCGCTGGGCCTGCTCGACCTTCTTGTACGCTCCGCCGACCACCGCACCGAAGATCGCGGCCCCCAGGGCGCAGGTCTGCGGCGAACGGCTGATCTTCATCGGCCGGTTGCACACATCGGCGTAGATCTGCATCACGAACGGATTCTTCTCGGCAATCCCGCCGCAGTTGACGACTTCCTTGACCTTGACGCCGTACTCCTCGAAGCGGTTGATGATCGTCAGCGCGCCGAACGCGGTGGCCTCGACCAGCGTCCGGTAGATCTCGGCCGCCGTGGTGTGCAGGGTCTGCCCGACCAGCAGGCCGGTCAACAGCGGGTCGACCAGGATCGTGCGATTGCCGTTGTTCCAGTCCAGGGCCAGCAGGCCGCTTTCGCCCGGTTGCAGCCGCTCGGCATCGCGCGTCAAGTTGACGTGCGGATCGCCCTTGGCGGTGTACTTGTCCGGCGTCAGGTAGCTGACAAACCAGTTGAAGATATCGCCGACGGCCGACTGGCCGGCCTCCAAGCCGTACATGCCCGGCAAGATCGAGCCCGGCACGATGCCGCACAGGCCCGGAACGTCGGGCAGCGGCTTGTCCTGCGGCGCCACCATCATGTCGCAGGTGCTGGTGCCGATGATCTTGACCAGTGTGCCCGGTTTGATCCCGGCGCCCACGGCCCCCATGTGGGCGTCGAACGCGCCGACGGCCACGGGGACGCCGGCGGGCAAGCCGACTCGCTTGGCCACCTCAGCCAGCAGTCCGCCCGCCTTCTGGTCGGCCGGCACGGCGCGATCCGCGTACCGCTGGCGGACTTTCACCAGGTCCGGATCCAGCGACGCCAGGAACGACTCGCTGGGCAGCCCGCCCCACAAGTCGTTGTACATCGCCTTGTGCCCCGCCGCACACACGCCGCGGCGGAGGGTGTGCGGGTTCATGTCGCCGGTGATGAACGCGGGAACAAAGTCGGCCAACTCGACCCAGGCATAGGCGGCGGCGAAGACCCTGGGCGCCGACCGCTTGCAGTGCAGGATCTTGGACCAGTACCATTCGCTGGAGTACGTGCCGCCGCACTTGCTCAGGTACTGATCCGCGTGCTGCGCCGCCCGGTCCGTGATTTCGGCCGCCTCGGCGTGCCCCGTGTGGTCCTTCCACAACCAGGCGTGGGCGGCCAGTTCCTGCCGAAACTCGGGCTGCAAAGCGATCGGCAGCCCCGCCTGGTCCACCGGAATCGGGGTCGAGCCGGTCGTGTCAACGCCGATCCCGATCACCCGGTCCGGGCTGAATCCCGGGTCCTTCTTGGCTGCATTGACCGCCCGCTTGACGGAAACGTAGAAGCCCTCGATATAGTCGGAGGGATGCTGGCGAGCCAGATTCGGGTCCTTGCTGTCCAGCAGGATGCCGGCCTCGCCGCTGGGATAATGATAGACGTGCGTCCCGACCTCGGACCCGTCCGCCACGTCCACAACCAGGGCCCGCACGCTGTTCGTCCCGTAATCCACGCCGATGGAGAATCTTCGTTCTGCAGAGCTGGCCATGCACCGCACCCTTTTGCTAGATCTGGCTGAAATAAAGGAGACTGCACCAAACTACCCGATGGCAGGCGGCGTTGGCAAGGCACGGGGCCAAGAATGAGCGGTCCGAACCTGCGTTTTCCAGCCCTTCCCACGCTTGCCGGATCGCTGTTACAATCGCGTCGCGATCAAGGAGACGCCATGGTCCTGCTGTCCGTCCGCGAACTGCACAAGCGTTACGGCCCCGATCCGGTCCTGGAGGGGGTGACGTTCGACGTGCGCGCCGGCGAGCGAATCGCCTTGGTCGGCCCCAACGGGACCGGCAAGACGACGATCCTGAAGGCCTTGGCCGGCCGCGAGGACCTGGACGCGGGCACGATCGAAGCGGCCGGCTCGGCGCGAATCGGATTCCTGGAACAGCAGCCCCAATTCCCGCCGGGACACACGGTCTGGGACGAGGCCCACGACGCGCTCCGCGACCTGGTCTCCCTGGCCCGTGATGCGGAACACCTGGCAGCGGCTCTGGCCACAGCCGAGGACGACGTCGAGCGGCGGCGACTGGGCGAGCGGTTCGATCACCTGCAACACGAACTGCACCACCGCGACGCCTACAACCTGGACCATAAGATCGAACGCGTCCTGAACGGCCTGGGGTTTTCCCGCGAGACGTTCTCCCAGCCGGTCGAACTGCTTAGCGGCGGCCAGCAGAATCGGCTGCTGCTGGCCAAACTGCTGCTGGAAGAGCCTGATCTGCTGCTGCTGGACGAGCCCTCGAACCACCTGGATATCGACGCGACCGAGTGGCTGGAGAGCTATCTGATCGAGTCCAATCAGGCGCTGATCCTGGTTAGCCACGACCGCTACTTCCTGGACAAGGTCGCCGACCGGACGCTGGAACTGTATCACGGCACGGTCGATTCGTACGTCGGGAACTATACCGCCTACCTGCGGCAGAAGGCCGAACGGTTGGAGGTCCAGCGACGGACGTTCGAGAAGCAGCAGGGCGAAATCGCCAAGATGGAGGATTTCGTCCGGCGGCATCATTACGGGCAGAAGCACGCCCAGGCCGAAGACCGCCGCAAGAAGCTCGAACGGATTGAACGCGTCGATCCGCCCCGCGAGATCGCCACGCCGCGGATGGCGTTCCCCGAGGCGACACGGACGGGCGATATCGTGCTCCGCGTCGAGCGTCTGTCCAAGGCGTATGACCGGCCGTTGTTCAAGGACTTGGCCTTTGACATCCTGCGCGGCGAAAAGTGGGGCATCTTGGGACCCAATGGCACGGGCAAGACGACGCTGCTGCGATGCGTCCTGGGCGACTGCCAACCCGACCAAGGGCGCGTGATCCTGGGCAGCGGCGTGCGGCCGGCCTATTTCGACCAGTTGCTGCAATGCCTGGATGATGAGACCCAGGTCCTGGAAGCGATCCGGCCGCCGCACAAGGAGTTCATCGACCAGCAGCGGCGCGACTTGCTGGCCCGCTTCGGGATCACCGGCGACCTGGTGTTCCAGAAAGTGGCCAGCCTGAGCGGCGGCGAACGCAACCGGGTTGCCCTGGCTCGGATGTCCGCCCTCGATCCGAATTTCCTGGTCCTGGACGAACCCACGAATCACCTGGATCTGTGGGCCCGCGAGGCGTTGGAGAAAGCGATCCGCGAGTTCACCGGCAGCGTCTTGTTCGTCAGCCACGACCGCTATTTCCTCAATCGTGTGGCCGATCACCTGCTGGTGGTCGAACCCGATCGGTTCCGGGTGATCGAAGGCAATTACAATACCTACCTGCACTTCGTTCGGGCCGGCCTGGCCGTGGGCGACCGCCGCGGCGTCGAGACCAAGGCGGAACGCGAAGCCGTGGCGGCGCCCGACCCGCGCGAGGAGCGTAAAGCCGGCCGGCGGAAACGCAAGTTCCCTTACCGCAAGGCGGCGGACATCGAAGCGGAAATCGCGGATCGGGAAGGCCGGATCGAAGAATTGCACGCCGCGTTGACCAACCCGCAGGTGCTGCGGGACGGCCAGCAGGTCAAGCAGATCAAGGCCGAACTCGAGGACCAGCAAGCCGCCTTGCCGCCGCTGTACGAGCACTGGGAGGAAGCCGCGGAACTGAACGGGTAGCGTGCCCACGCGGAATGCCTGGGGGCGAGCGCAGCGAGCCCCCCCGAGGCGAAAACGGGGGGCTCGCCACTCGTAACTCGTGGCTCGACCCCAGGCACCCACTCCCAATTCTCGGACTTGACGACGCACCAACGCCGGTCCGGTCACTTGCCGGCAATGCAGACCCGCAAAACGCCAGCGTCGCCTGCCGAGGTGTTTTTCCGGTCCGCGGTGGTGTATACTAATAGCCTGTCCCAGGTCGCTACCGCGCCTGGAAAGACGCAGGAGCCGCTTGGTTCTTTCGTGTCCAGGGCGACGCGCCCCGGGCTGTTGGAGGCTTGCCGATTGCGATGAACTCTTCCTGGTGCCCGATGTGCGGCGATGCGTTGGGGCTCCCGGCCGGTCGGGGCAGCGAGCCGTCGTGTTCCGAATGCGGGTATCTGTCGTGGTTTCGCCTGCAGGAATTCGGCCAGACGGTTGTCATCAACCTGCTGCCCGATTTGGATCTGGAGTATTCCGACGTCGCTCGGGTGGTCACCTGCATTCTCGCGCGACGTCCGGAAACGCAAGTCGTGATCGTCAACTTGTCGATGGTCCGGTATATCGGCAGTACGTTCCTGGACCGCTTGATCATCGCTAAGAGGCGGTTGACGGCGAGCAGCGCGAGACTGATCCTGTGCGGCTTCAACGCGGTGGTCGGCGAAGTCTTTCGGGTCACTCGGCTGGATCACTTTTTCGAGATCGCCGACGCGGATGCCGTGGTTCCTCAGCGAGCGGCGGATACCTGAACCAGACCGGGAGGACTGCCGATGGCAACCGAGCAGGGCGAAACGACGCGGCTATTGCTGGAGGCGGGCCGGGGCCAGCGGGCCTCCCTGGAAGCCCTGCTGCCGCTGGTGTACGAGGAACTGAAAGCGATCGCCATCCAGCGACTGCGCGGCGAGCGGCCCGATCACACCCTGCAGCCGACGGCACTGGTCCACGAGGCGTTCTTGCGGCTGGTCGACCAGACTCGCGTCCAGTGGCAGAATCGGGCGCATTTTTGTGCGGTGGCCGCCAACATGATGCGCCGCATCCTGGTCGACCACGCCCGCGGCCGGGCCGCCGAGAAACGCGGCGCGGGACGGCACAAGGTGCCTTTGCTGGACACGATCGGGCTGGCCCGCGAACGCAACCCTGTCGACATCGTGGCCCTGGACGACGTGCTGCAGGAATTGACGCGGCTGAACGAACGGCATGCCCGAGTCGTCGAACTGCGTTTTTTCGGCGGCTTGAACGTCGAGGAGACCGCGCACACACTGGGCGTCTCGACGGCCACCGTCAAGAACGATTGGCGGGCGGCGCGAGCCTGGCTCTTGACGCAATTGACCGACCATGACGCCGGCTGAATACGAACTCGTGACCAGCATCTTCGGCCAGGTCTGCGACCTGCCCCCGGACCAGCGCGCGGCTGCACTGGACGAGGCCTGCCGCGACCATCCCCAGTTGCGCCGCGCGGTGGAAGCGATGCTGGAGCAGGAGGCCGACGGGGATCCCTTGAACGCCCCGCTGGAGTTCGTCCCGGGAATGATGAACGCCTTTTTGCCGACCTTGGACAGCGCCGGCCTGCCAACTTGGCTCGACACGACCCACCGGGCCCTCGAGGACTTTGCGGGCTACGAACTGCTGGAACAGATCGGCCGCGGCGGCATGGGAGTCGTGTTTCGCGCCCGCCAGCGGCAGCCGGACCGCGTGGTGGCCCTGAAGATGATCCGCGCCGGCAGATTCGCTTCCGCCGCCGACGTGCAGCGGTTCCGGGCCGAGGCGGAGGCTGCCGCCCGGTTGGACCATGACGGGATCGTGCCGATCTATGAAGTCGGCCAGTGCCAGGGCGAACACTTCTTCTCGATGAAGTACATCGACGGCCCCAGCCTGGCCGATCGGCTGCGGAAAGCCGACCTGCCGCAGCGCGACGCCATCGAGTTGCTGTACGCCGTCTGCCTGGCGATCGGGCACGCGCACGAGCGGGGCGTCATCCATCGCGATCTGAAGCCCTCCAACATCCTGCTGGACCGCCATGGCCGGCCGCGGGTCACCGACTTTGGGCTGGCCAAACAGCTGCATCACGAGTCCTCGCTGACCGCTGCAGGGGACGTCATGGGAACCCCCGGCTACATGCCGCCGGAGCAGGCCCAAGGGGCGGCGGACCGCGTGACCGCCGCCTCGGATGTGTACTCGCTGGGCGCCATCCTGTACGAGATCCTGACCGGGCGGCCGCCGATCCAAGCCGAGCCCGCCAACCTGCTGGATACGCTCCGCAAGATCCAAGAGGACGAAGTGGTGGCGCCGCGCACGCGGGATCGGCGGATTTCACGCGACCTGAACACGATCTGCCTGAAATGCCTGGAGAAGAACCCCGCGCTGCGCTATCCCCACGCCGGCGAACTGGCGGCCGACCTGCGCCGCTACTTGGACGGCGAGCCGATCCTGGCCCGGCCGTTGAGCCTGGGACGCAAGGTCTGGCGGTGGGCGCGGCAGCAACCGGGCCTGGCTGCCACCTGGACCGCCGTGTCGGTGTTCTACCTGTGGCACGTGGTCTGCTTCTGGATCCTGCAGCTGCCCGAACAGACGGCCCAGTTCAGCATGGCCTCGACCGCGTTATGTGTGTCGTGGTGCCTGGGGGCGTGGATCTTCCAACGCCGCTTGCGCCGCTCGGGGCGTCCGGCCGTGGTCTTTCTCTGGGCCACCTGGGATGTCCTGCTGCTGACCGTCTTTCTGTTCGTCACGGACAGTGCCAAGAGTCCGCTGGCGCTGCTGTACCAAGTCCTGGTCGCTTTTGCCGTGCTGCGGTTTCGTGCCGACCTGGTCCTCTATGTCACCGTCTTGGCGCTGCTGGGCTATTCCTGCCACGTCGCCTATACCGTGACCTACCTGCCGGAATTGCAGCTGAATTTTCGCGAGGTGTTTCCCTTTGCCCTGAGTCTGACCGTGATCGGCCTGATCCAATACCTCGCCCTCCGGCGCGTGCGCGCAGCCTACGAAACCTCTGGGGCGGATGACGTACTCAGGAGTTGGTAGTGGCCACGGAGTCCGCGGTCTGGCCCTCCACCTACGGAAAGTGCTTGTACGAGAAACGATGAAACGCCGGCCGGCGACGGGTGCCGTCGTAGACCTGGACGCCGGGCGCTGCTTCGCGAAACGCGGACATCTCGTCCGGCCTCAGCGGGCAGGGGTCAAGGATCAGGATTTCCAGCGCCGGACAGTCCCGCAGTTGACTCAGGCCCGCGGCCGTGATCCCCGTGTGGCTCAGATTCAGCCACCCCAACTGCGTCAGCCCCCGCAGCAGCGACAGACCGGCGGATGTGACCCGGGTTTCATCCAGGCACAGGACCTTCAACGCCGGCATCGCCGTCAGCTGTTCCAGGCCCTGATCTGAAACGGTCGTCCCGGTGAGGACCAGGATTTCGAGCTGTTTCAGGCCGGACAGATGCCGCAGGCCCTCGTCCGTGACCCGGGTATCCCGCAGGTCCAGCATCTTCAACTCCGTCATCCGGCCGACGGCGATCAAGTCCTCGTCGGCCGCGTCGGTTCCGGCCAGTCGCACGACCGTCGCCGACGCAGCAGCATCGTCCGCCGGCCATGCACCGTACCAAGGCGCCCCCTTGACACCGGTTGCCGGGCGGCGTTCCGCGCCCGGCAGCTGGGGGGGCGAATCTTCCGGATTCTGCCCCCACTGGCCAACGCGGGGCAAATTCATGGTCACACAGTGGATGCTGCCGCCCGTCCGCAGGATCGGGACGGCGTTGACTTTGGCCACGGTCCAATCCGGCAGCAGCCGCCGATACGTTTCCTCAGCGGCCGCTTCGACTTCGGGAGCCCAGCGGGGATAGACCGGCAGCAGCAACACGCCGTTGGCATACGCCACGTTGGTGTACGTCGCCCAGAGTTCCGTGCCGGACCGCGGGGCGACACGCGGCGGCATCGGAATGCGAACCACGGTAACGCGGCGACCGGCCACCTCGGCTCGCGCGACTCGCTCGGCGTTGCGGTCCAGGATCGCAGCGTTCCGCGGATCGTAGTCCGGCGGATACTGGCCGATGAGAACCGTGTCAGCGCTGGTCCAGGTCGCGAACATGTCGACATGCCCCGTCGGTTCGCCCGCCAGCGGCTCCAGGAACACGACTTCCGCCGCCCCGTAGAATTCGCGCAGCACGCGCCGCACGTCGTCCTGGCCGTAGCCGCGGCCCGCGTTCTCGTCGACCATCTTCCGGGTTGCCAGGAACAGTCCCCGACCGTTGCTCAGCACATTGCCGTGCTGGACGGACAGCGGGACGCGGACCGTCGGGACCTGCAGCAGGCGTCCCAAGGTCGCCGGCATCCGGTCTTCGTACGGATACACGCCCACCGGCCCCTCGACGAACTCGGCGTCCAGCAATCGCCACGAGCCGTCGCCGGTTCGCACGGTCAGCGGCCCGTAATCCCGGATCCACTCGGACGCGAACGGGACGTGCAGGAAGTGCACGGCATTGGCCGGAATCTGCCGCTGCCCCAGCAGCGCCGCCACGCGCTCCCGGGCTTGCGAATCCTCGACAAGGACGACCAGCGGGATCCGCCCCGCCACGGCCGCGACGAGATCGCAGTACAGTTGGTCGGGATCGACAAACGCCGCCTTGGCAGCCGACGGAAGCGCGTCGGTGGCGAACCGCGGCCAGGCGATGGCGATGGCCTGCTGCGGTTCGAACTCGCCCGGAACCGTCGCCCGCGGACGGGCGTCGTCCGGCAGTTCCGTTGGCACGGGGGGCGGGGTGCCGCTGCAGCCGACCAGCAACAGCGCGTAGACGACGAACGCATGCGGACGCAAGATCGATCGTGTTGGCGTCATGAGTCTGAGCCCCATCACGGCTCGCCGTCTGCCGTCTTGCCGGGCACCAGTTGGTTCTCCAGGACGGTCAGGCAAGGCTCGACGGGAACCTTGTCGAACAGCAACAGCAGGAAGTTCCCCAGGACGATGTCCTCGTCACCGTCTCCGTCCCAATCGCCGATCTCGCCGCAAGCGTGGTACGGGGTGCGGTTCTCCAAGGCCCAGCGCCGGTACCGCCCGGGACTGGTCTGTTCCAGCCAGATGACCGAGTCGGCTTTGTCGGCATCACCCCAGCTCGGATCGAAGCCGGGCACGAAGGCACTGCACACGACGTCCAGGTCCCCATCGCCGTCCAGGTCGGCGGGCAGCGACGTATGGGCGCCGGGCAAGTACGTCAGCCGGTGATACGTGAACGGAAAACCGCCGCCGTTCTCCAACCAGCTTACGCCGTGAAACGGACGCGGGACCGGGGGAAACTGAAAGGCATCGCCGTGATTGTACAGCACGTCCTGGTCCCCGTCGCCATCCATGTCCAGCAGCCGAATGCCCGTCGAACCCCAGCGCGGATGCGGGGCCTTGTAGACGGTCTGCGTTCGAAACGTGCCCCAACCCTGATTCAGAAAAGCGAGGACGTGATCGTGCTCCTGGGCCTGCAGGGCAATGAAATCGAGGTCGCCGTCGCCGTTCAGATCGCACACGGGCACGTCGGTGGTGCCGGTGCGAAAATCCACCCCCTGAGCTTCGAACTCCGGCTGCGAACAGTGGTCGCAGACGTTCTCCAGGTACAGCACCCCGCCGGTCTGCAGGTTGCCGAACACGCCGACGATCAAATCCAGGTCGCCGTCGGAATCAAAGTCGCCGCTCTGGACGTCGTTCACCCGGCCCAGACCGCTGATCAGGACGATGGGATCGAATTGCTGCCGACCTCGATTGCGAAGCCAGACCACCGAGCCCTGCTTGGTCTCGACCGGCCAGAAATCGCCCAGGTTGGCGACCAGGATGTCCCGCAATCCGTCCCCGTCCAGGTCAACGACGTGCGTATGGCTGGGATGCGAAATCCGCCCCACCACGACCGCCGACTGGGCGGGGGCCGACGGCGTCCAGAGAACTACCAGACCGTGGCCCATATCGGAAATCAATAGCTGCGGCGGGGCGTCGTCTGCCATCCGGACGAACCTGACGCAGGAGATCGCGGACGGCTTGGGGATGGCATCCAAGCTGATCAGGCGCCGCTCGAACTTCAGTTCGGAAGCCGGAGATCCCTTCGCCTCGTCCGGCAAGGCCAACGAGTCGGGGGCGAGCGAGGTCCAGTAGGCGATGGCCGCTTCGATGGGAGGAATCCGTTCCGGGGGCAGGGGCCGCGGCCCTTGCGCATAGCGGTACATCTGCCGGATCTTGGCGGGCCACATACCTTTCGGTTCGACGTCGGCCATCGGCAAGACGTGACACGTCGAACAAAATTCGGAGAACGTTGCCGCCGGATCCTTGACCGTCGCGGCTGCAGGACGCGGCAGCGAAGCGACTTCTTCCCGTTGCGGCGCCAGGTCCTCGGTCAACTTGTCCGGCAACGGGAAACTGGAACGTGACATCAGGGGACTGCGTTTGAGCGCCGTCGCCAAGTCCTCGGCGGACGTGCCCGGCCTGGACTCCTCCGGCTCGACGACCAGCGGAATGCCCTCGACGGCCGCACCGGCTCGCGGGGGTGGGGCCAGGGCCTTGGTGACCAGCACGCCGATCACGGCGAAAGCCGCCACCGCCAGGAGGGCCCCGGCGACGCCGATCGCCAACCGCGTACGGCGCGTTCGCTCGAATGAGTCCTCGTCCGGCGGCGGTGTTTTCGACTGCTGCTTCAACTCGCGAAACGTGGGCACCGTCAAGGCCTGGCCGCAGACGCAGCGCACCTGCGTTTCCGCCATGCCCAGCGTAATGGGGATCTGTCGGCCGCAGGAGCAGGCTAGGTGGAGGTCTGGGGAGGGCATGGGAGATCATTGTCCGTGGGGTAGTGCGTGAACGTCCGGGTCGCCTTCGAGTAGCAGGATCCGCTGGTCCCCGCCGACGTTCTCGAATCGCTGGACGCCGCCGCCGATGTAGCGGACCTCGACAGCCTCAACCCGCTCGTGCCGTCCCAGGCCAAAGTGCAGCCGCGAACCGCAGTGGCCTTGATAGCTGCGGCCGCTGTGGACTTCCTGCAGTTGGGTCTGGCCGCCGGCCGTCACCCGGACGTGGGCCCCCACGCCATCGCGGTTGGTGGTGACACCCCGCACGTCGATTTGGAGCCAGTGCTGTCCCGTACGCGGCGAATCGTTGCGGATGATCGTCGGCTCGCGGCGGGCGTTCAGGACGACGAGGTCCAGGTCGCCGTCGTTGTCCAAGTCGTCCACCGCCGAACCGCGGCTGCTCGCCCGCGGGGTCAAGCCATCGCCGCACCGGTCGGTAATCTCGGTGAACTTGCCGTCGCCGGTATTCATCAGCAGCGTGTTGGGCGCTTCGTAGGCGGCCGTGCTCGAATAGTCTTCCAGGTTATCCTGGGTGTTCCCGTTGGCCAGGAACAGATCCTGGTCGCCGTCATTGTCGAAATCGGCAAAGTTCGTGCCCCAGTTGATGTAGGGCAGCGCCGAGGTTCCCGGCATGGCCAGCGGCGTTCGGTCCTCGAAATAACCCAGGCCCGAGTTGTGGTACAGGGCCGGCTGCTGCTCGGAGTACGACGTCTGAAAGAAGTCCAGCCAGCCGTCGTTGTCGTAATCGGCGCAATCGACGCCCATGCTGGCCAGGTAGCGGCCCTGACCATCGAACCCCACGCCGCGCAGCATGCCGACTTCCTGGAACCTGCCGCTCCCGTCGTTCTCGTACAGGTAGTTCTGGGCGACGTCGTTCAGCACGAAGATGTCCGTATCCCCGTCGTTGTCATAGTCGGCGCAAACGGTTCCCATGCCCGTTCCCGCCTCGTCATCGACGATGCCCGCCTGCGGGCTGATGTCGGTAAAGGTCCCATCACCGTTGTTGCGGAACAAGGTGTCGTTCACACTGTTGTAGACGACGGGAGAAGGGTAGATATGAAACCCATCGACGATGTGGGGCTTGTACTTTTCGTAGGTGAAATCCACATAGTTGGCGACGAACAAGTCGAGGTCCCCGTCGCCCTCGATGTCCAGGAAGCAGACGCCTGCGCCGACCTTGTTGCCGTCGGCCACGCCGGCCTCGGCGGTGACATCGCTGAAGGTCCCATCACCGTTGTTATGGTACAGCACCTTGGGACCGTAATTCGACACGTACAGGTCCGGGGCGCCGTCGTTATCGTAGTCGCCGACGGCCACGCCGACGCCGTGGCCCAGATCGCCGACGCCCGTCCAGCCCGTCACGTCCAAGAACTGAAAGTCATCCCGGTTGCGGTACAGGGCATTGGCCGGCGCCGCGTCCACTTGGGTGCCTCGCAACGGAGCGCCGCTCACCAAGTACACGTCAATCCGGTCGTCGCCGTCGTAGTCGAACGTGGCCAAGCCGGCCGTGATCGTCTCGACGATGTACCGCTTGCCGCTGCTGCCGTCCGTATGCCGCCACCGGATGCCCGCTCCGGCGGTGACGTCGCGCATGACGATCGGCGCGGCCGGCGTTTCCCGCCCGGGCAGCGCGGCTGGCTTGTCCGGCCATCCCGGCGCGAACCAGATGGCCGCCGCGAGCGAAGCGGTTCCCACGGCGGTCATCGTCAGAATCCGGGTGCCTAACGAAAATCTGGCCACGCTATTTTCCGTCCTGTCCCAGCATCCTGCGGAGCGCATCCCGATTCCGGGAGTGATTGGGATTCTCCGGCTGAATGCGGCAAAGTTGCTCCAAGACCGGCAGGGCCGCTGCGGGCCGTTGCTGCCGGCCGTACAGGTCCAGCAGTTGGAGTCGGCTGGCCACATGGTCCGCATCGATCTCCCCCGCCCG
>CAIYOB010001608.1 GCA_903927685.1 uncultured Planctomycetaceae bacterium | reverse complement strand
TCTGCAGGTTGGCCGCCACAACGTCCGGCGCGGTCGCGGCAAAACCCCAGGGAGCCAACTGAACCTGCTGCAGGGGCAGCGGCCGAGGCGACAGGTTCGCCACCACCTGGACCGTCCCGTAGCGGGCGCGGAGTGTGCCGTCGTCGTCCAGCGGCGCGGCGGGGTCACGATCATGCGCGAACTCCGTCAAGGGCTGGCCTACGTAGTGGGCGCAGACCGACTTCTGCAAGCGGTCCAGCCACAGCAGCCACTGCCGCGACGAGTCCGAACCCAGCGCCGTCGCCTGGACACGATAGCTGAGCGAAAACCCCAGGCCCAGCGTCCAGGCGAGCGTTTCGCGATTGGTCACGAATTGGCCCAGATCGTGGTGCAGCATGGCCGCCTTGTCGTGGGCGATGTACTGGGCCACCGGAAAGATCTCCCAGGTGGCGGGCGCGTAACGGGTCTTCAGCAGCTGGCGCCACGCGGGTCCGCCTTCGGTGGGCACCAGCGACCACGTCATCCCGCACAACTGCGACTCGAAGTTGACCACGCCGTCCCAGCCGCTTTCCGTCGCCAGCGGCTTGCGGCGACAGTCCTCGGCGACCATGGACAGCAAGCCCTCCGTGTAGGCCGCCGCGGACGGACTGGCCGGATTCGAATCGTATTGCCAGCCTCGGGCTCCACACTGATCCTGGAACAGGACGTCGCACGGGTAATCGCGGCTGAACTGGTCCACCGTCCGCCGATTGGCCGCCTGCACGGCCGGATGCCAGTGACAGACGGTGTAGCCTTCGTTCTGCCCGTATTGTTCGTGGACCCGTTGGCCGTCCAGGCGTTTCAGGAGCGGGGCGTCGCCCTGCTCGGCGAAGGTCGGCCCCGGCGGCCCGTCGCACCACCACGTGGGATTCGTATACGGGATCAGCAAGTGGCCCAACTGGCGCCCGCGGTCGAACAACTCGCGGAACTGCTCGGGCGTGCCGAACGCTGCGGCGGGCGGCAGGTGGTCCGGGTACTGCTTGTCAAATCCGCCGCGCAGATAGTCGGCAAAGTGGACTTGGGTGGGAACCGGCAGTTCCGCGAGGTGGGCCAGCTTCTCCTGACAGTTGCCCGCGTAGTAGACCAAGACTGAGTTCTTGAAGCGGTCCACCAGGTCGGCCGGCAGCTTGTCTTCCAGCCGCCGCGTGATCGCGTTCGCCTCGCAATAGGCCCGCAGTCCGTCCGCCGCCGTCTGGCCCGCGACGAGCCGCACGGGGGGCGATTGCCAGGTGGCGCCGGGCGCGATGTAGGTGCCAAACGGCCGCTCGCACCAGCCGCCGCGCTCGTCGCCGCCGCAGGCCAGGCGCCCGGGAACGAACAGGGCGTTGGGGTCCGTCTTCCCCTGCCAGGGTTCCCAGGTCCGCGGCTGGACGCGGTAGACGGCCGCCAAGCCGGCGCTGCTTTCGCTGTGCAGAAAGTCGGCAAAGGCCGGCGGATAGCTGCACGCGTACTGATAGAACTGCACCGGCACCAGCCGGCTGTGAAAGGGATGGCCTCCGACTTCAAACCAGTTGCCGCCGGCCCGCACGTACTTGCCGACCGCCTGGACGGGGGCCTCGAGCGCGTCCCGGGGCCCCGTCGGCAGCCCTTCGCCATACGGGTTGAGGATCGCCAGAAAGTCGTTTCCGGCCGCGGCCCGGAGCATGGCCGCGGGACTGGTCAAGTCGACCAGTTCCACGGGCCGGCCGCCGGCCGCGATGGACTGGGCCAGCCGCTGGCGCCAATCGGCCACCGACACGTCGGACCAATTGCCCACGGCCGGCCCCTGCGGCAGGGCGAGCAGCCCCACTTTGGTCCGCGACGGAGCGGCCGCCTTGACCAAGTGGGCGATCGTCGCGCCTACAGCCGCCAACGCAGTTTGAGTTTCCGTACCGCGCACGGCGCCGCCGATCCTCCACAGCCAGCCTTCGCCACCCAGGTGACTGGCGGACAGGTAGGGGCCATGCCCGCTGTCGATCAGCACCAGATCCGCCTGTCCAACCTGCGGCGGCCGGTTCACCGTGGCGGTGGCGGCCGACAACCGCGCGGCCTGGTCGGGCCCCAGCCACGCCCGGCCCTGGTCCGTGACGCGCAGGGCGATGGGAGGCTCGCCGTCGGGGCGATACACCAGCGGCCCGCCGTACAGCAAGTGATAGCCTTGCGGCCCCGCCGCCTTGGTCGTCCAACCGGAGGGACTTGCTTCGTCCTGAGGTTGAAAAAACGTGCCTCGAAACGCCATCCCCACCGCCTGGTTGCCGTCGGCCGGGCAGACCAGCCGGACGAGCTGCCGGGGATCGAACCGCAAGCGGGCCGGCAAGGCGAACTCAAGGACCGCCGTCTTCGGAGTGCGGACCTGAGCCTGCAGGTCCAGGTGTTGATCGGCGCCCGTCGCGGTCACGAGCACCTCGATATCCGCCGCACGATAGGTCATCCGCAGGATCCGCCCGGCGGGATCCCATTGCTGGCGGAAGGACCGCTCCCGGCTGTCGGCGGAGAACTGGGCCGCGTTCAGCCGCCGGTCATCCTGGAACGTCAGCTGCCACAGTCCGTCCTCGCCGCTCTGCCACAGGCTCTCGGTCTTGCCCTGGGCGGCGAACCGGACCAAGGAACCGTTCTCCGGACTGAACTCGGCGCTGTACGCTTGACCCACGACCGTCAGCGGCCGGGGCTCGGCAGCGGCCCGTACGAGCGGCGGGCAAGCCATGAGCAGCCCCGCGATGACGGCCCACAGACGCGATTGGCGACGCATAGTGACGCTCCCGTAAGTGCCCTCGTGACAGGCGTTCGCGCCGTTACGCGCGCGAGCGGAGGATTGCGGCGGCGGCGGGGCCGTCAATATTCTCGCGTTCGCCGAACTTGACCGCTCGCTCCGTGAACCGGCGCCCCACGGCTTCCGCAGCTTCCTCGGCGTTGATCTGGTACGCGCTCAGGCGGGTGGGCATGTCGAGCGAGTGGAAGAACGCTTCTGTCTTGTCGATGGCGGCCCGGGCCGTCGCTACGCCCCACACCCGCTGGCCGTATTGGCACAGCTTGGCTTCCTTCTGGTCCAACAAGTGGGACCACACGCCCGGCAGCACCACGGCCAGGGTTTCGGCGTGCGCCGGACCGTACAGTGCCGTCAGCTCGTGGCCGATCATGTGCGTGCTCCAATCCTGGGGAACGCCGCAACTGATCAGCGTGTTCAGCGCCAGGGTGGCGCACCACATGAAACTGGCCCGCGATTCGTAGTCGCCGGGCTGGGCCAACGTCCGCGGCCCGACTTCGATCAGGGTCGCCAGGATCGATTCCGCCAGCCGATCCTGCAGCGGGGCGTCGGCCGGAAACGTCAGATACTGCTCCAGCACGTGGACAAAGGCATCCACGATGCCGTTGCGAACCTGGCGGGCGGGGAGGGTGTACGTGGTCTCCGGATCGAGGACCGAGAACACCGGGAACGCGCAGGCGGCGGAGAAGTGCAGTTTCTCGGCGGTGGCCCGGCGCGAGATCACCGAGTTGCCGTTGGCTTCGGTGCCGGTGGCCGGCAGCGTCAGGACGGTGCCGACGGGAATGGCTGATTTCACATCCCGGCCGCAAGTTCGCAGAATGTCCCAGGGGTCGGGCCCGTCGTAACAGGCCGCGGCGGCGATGAACTTGGCGCCATCGATCACCGACCCGCCGCCTACGGCCAGGATGAATTTTACTCCGCCCTTCTTCACCGACTGGACGGCCTGCAGGCACGTCTCGTAGCTCGGGTTGGGCTCGATCCCAGCGAATTCCACGACCTCGCGACCTCCCAAGGCCGCTTGCACCTGC
>CAIYOB010001607.1 GCA_903927685.1 uncultured Planctomycetaceae bacterium | reverse complement strand
GGCGTCCGACAGGCGGTAGCCTGTTGTGCCATCACTAAAGCCGATTTCCTTCATAATCAGAAAGGTGTAGTTGCCCGATCCGTAGTAGGCGCCTGTTACGGCGTCTCCCGCCGGCCACAGGTTGTCCGCGCTGTACCAACCGACGTACTCGTGACCGAACAGTCCGATCCACGCTTGAGGGTCCTTGGCGTCGCTCAGCCACTGGCCTGCTTGTTCGGCATCGGCGTCCGTGGCCGGGACGGCAAGCGCCCATTCCTGGCCCTGCGCTGCGCCCTTCTGCGCCGCGTCCGTCACCGCTTGCCAAAACGTGAATTGTCCGTCGACGTAACCGCCGAGTTCCCAGTAACTGGGGATGAAGTACGAGCCCGCATCCTGATCGGGACGCGTCGCCGCCGTTTCGCCGTCCAAACTGGCCGTCCAGGCCAGATAACCCGTCGGCGCTTGAATGTTCTTCTCGTTCAGGTCGTCTCCGGTCTCCTTGCCGGGACTGAACGAGAACAGCGGAGGACGCTCGTCGACGGTCACCTGGCGCGAATCTTCGCTGTAGATCGTCACATCCCACTGGCCCGTGCCGCTGGTGTACTGCACGTTCCAACGCTGCGGTCCGGCAGGCTCGTCCACATCCGTCGCTGCATAGGTCTTTCCCGTTAGTGCCTCGGTATACGTATCGCTGTTGAACTCCGACATGTCCTGCGTGTAAGTGACGTCCGCCAGCTCGCGGTACTTGCCCACGTTCTCCTGCCACAAGCTCGGCGTCCCCTGGCTGACGACCCGCAACACGTCCTCGTTGGCCCCCAGCGGCATGCGAATGTACTTGTCGTCCCAGCCGGCCACGTCGATGTAGTAGATGACGCTCGAGTTGCCGGCCCAGGACGGCGTCCAACTCTGCACCGTGGGATTGCCGTCGATAACCTGGTGCCGCTGCGGATTGGCATAGCTGAAGTTGTACAGCGGCAGGTAGCCCAACGTCTTCAGTACGGCCGACCGCTGGGTGTCCGACAGCTGGCTGAAGGTCTTGTAACTGGCCGTACCGTACGTGGACGACGGGATGCTGGTGACGCCATAGTCGGCCCACGGGATCTCGCTGTTCAGGTAGTCGTAGCCTTCGATGAAGTACTCGCGGATTCGCTCCGCGGCGGCGGCCCGCGGGTTGTAGTACGCGGCTTGCGTCAGGGTCACGTCCAGCGTGTAGTAGACGTTCCCGATCTTGACCTCCTCCATCCCGACCTGCTCGGTCACCGTGGTCGTGACCCAGCTGACCTCAGGTACCTGGATGGTCCCGGTCGCGACCTGGGCGTAACCCGTGGCCACGCCGACGGTCGTGGGCGTGACCAGGATCAGCGGCCGCGGAGATAGCTTCGTGCCCGCCTGCAGATTCGCCTCGCCGCCGGTGTACACATCGCCGCCGGCCCGGAGCGACACGGAGCCCGCAGCCAGCAGTTGGCCCTGCTCCCGGATCTGCAGCGTGCTATCAGCGGACAAGTCCGCGACCGTCAGCGTTCCGGACGTCAGCTGGGCCAGCGTCCAGGCCAAGTCGACGCCCGCATTGACTTCGATCGCACCCGCCGAACTGACGCTGCCCGTGACGGTCGCCTCGGTGCCGCCGTTGATCAGCGCCCGCCCCTCCGCCGCCGTGACCACGACCGCACCGTACATCCGCACCTGGTCCGCCCACAGATGGACCAGCCGGGCCGCCTGGACGAGGCCGGCCGCATCCGCGCCGGCCGAGGCGACGAAGACGATCTGAAGGCCCTGCAACAGAGCCTCCCCATCCGTCGCATGGGCGCGCACGAGTGCCCCGCTCAGGACGTTCACCTCGGCTCCCTGCAGGCGGATCGCCTCCGCCGCTTCGACCCGCCCCAGCACGGTGATGTCCCCGCTGGTCGACTCGGCCGCCAGCGTGCGAACCTGGCCCGTCAGTCCGCCGCTCTGGCTGACCACGTCGCCCAGGACGCCGGAGATGATGATGTCCCCCGCGGCCTCGACCGTCAACGTGCCGCCCAGCCCGGTCGTGACCACGCCGCCCGAGACGTACTCGTCTTGCAAATCGAGAACCAGGGGCTGGACAAAGATGCCCAGGCCACTGCCGTCCCGACCCGCCGTCAGCGTCACGCTGGAATCGGCTCGGACCAGACCGTCGATGACCAGCAGGCCGGTCGTATGGATGGTCAACTGCGCGCCCGTCTGGAACGATTCGATCAGTCCGCCCAGGCTCATGTCGGCCGCCGTCAAGTTCACGCGACTGGGGGTGGAGAACGCCCAGGCCCCGCCGCCCGACACGTCGGACCGGATGGTGCTCAGCGGCCCGACCGCCAGGTCGCCGGCGGCATCCACCAGGACACGCCCGCTGGCCTGCAGCGTGCCGCCGCGGCGGACCAGGTCGCCGGCCTCGTCGACGCCCAACCCGCCGACGGTGACGGCCCCGGCGTCGATCTCCAGCACCGTGTCCCGGCCGGTCCAAATTGTGGCTCGGTCGTCGTTCAGGCTGCCGCCTGCCAACAAGGACCCGACCACATGGACCGTGGCCCCCGTCAGGTGCAGGTGACTGGAGTCTTCGAACGTCAGCAGTTTGACGCCCGAGTTGACCGTGATCGTCCCGACCGCTTGCACGTCCAGGACGGCCGCCGAGCGCACCAGTGCGCCCTCACTGATCCGCTGACCGTCCGCATCCGTGATGATGCGTCCGAATTCCACGTCGCAGTCGGAAACCAGACTCAGCCGTTGCCCCGGGGCAAGGACCTCCAATTCGGTGTCGTACACCTGGATGTGGCCCGCCGCCACCTGCAGCGAGCCCGCCAGGTTAAAGTCGCCGTGCAGGGCCGCCGTGCCGTCGATGTCGATGGTCACTTCGTAATCGCCGCTGGACGGCGTGGCCAAGGTACTCGTGACCACGCCGCCGATGTCGACGTCGCGGCCGACGAACTGCAGCAGCGCACCGGTCTCGACACGGCCAAGTTCCTTTTCGAGCCGCAACACCCCGGCGGTCGAGGCCAGGCGGATCAGGCTCAGGCCGTTGCTGCCCGGCCCGACCAAGCTGTTGATCGAGACATCGTTCAGGCCCGTGATCAGGATCCGTCCGTCGCCGCCCAGCGACGTCATGGTGCTGGTGCCGTAGGTCTGGACGCTGGTCGTGCCGGGGGCGGCGGTGCTTCCGGCATTGATGAGGATATCGCGTTGGGCCTGGAGTTTGCCCCGCAATGTCAACGAATCGGCGGCGTTGATGATGACATCCGAAGTCGCGCCCCGGGCAATTACGTCGCCCCGCACCACCGCGTTGGCCCCGGGGTTCAACACGATCGACGCCTGGACCGTCTCCAACTGGCCCGTGGCCGCCAAGTCGACGTCCAGACCATCGTCCGAGACGCCGCTGTACAACGCGATTCCCGCGTCCGCCAGCACTTTGCCGGCAATCATCAGTTTCCCGTTCGGCCCCGCCGGAGCACCGAGGTTGACGGTTGAACCCGGCTGGGCGGCGTACATGGTGTAGGGGCGCGAAGAACTCAGGTTGTTGACCGCCAGCCCGGTGAACCCCAGCAGGATCCCCTGGCTGCTGCCCGCCTTGTTCAAGCGGAACGCGTAGGCGCTGGTCAGTACCAGTCGCGAGTCGTGCAGCTTGACCTCGAAATCCAACTCGCTCGGATCGCTTCCATACGTCGCCCCCACCGGGTGGTCCGGATTGTCGGACTGCGTCACGGTCCAGGACGTCTCGTTCAACGCCGCTTGGATGTCGGCCATCAGGTCCTCGATGCCCTGGTTGTCGGCGGCCGCGGCCGTCGAAATCGTCACGGCGGCCGTGACCTCGAAGTCCACTTTGTCGAGCCATACGTCCAGCGTCACATCGCCGCTCAACCGCCCGTCGGCCGTGGCGATGAAGCCCGCGGCCTTGATCTCCTCGGTATGCGCCGGCGCTAGGAGCGACACCGGGCCGGGAGCGTTCAGGTTGATCTGGCTGTTCGGCCGCCAGGTGCTCATCTGCACCGATCCGTACAGCACGATTCCGTTGCCGGAATACGGCACGCCATCCTCGACGGGATCCAAACCGCCGACCAGGTCGATGCTCTTGCCGGCCTGCAGGTCCAGGCCCACTCGGATCTGGTGGTCGGCCTCGATCCGCAGCGTCGAATCGCCGTTGTAGGTGGTCGGGGTGCGGCCCAGGTATTCGCCGCTGGCGTCGTATACCCGTTCGACGATGCCGCCCGCCAGCAGCGTCCCCTGGATATCCGCATCGCCAGTCGAATCGATCAGGATCGAAGCCGCGGGGTTCACCGCCATGATCTCACTGGCCGCGCTAACGTACACGCCGACGCCGGCCGGATTCGCTCCGCCGACGATCTCGATCCGTTGATTGGTCCGCAGGTACCCGCCCGTCTCGACGGTCTCGCCTTGCCTGTTCTCGGTCCAGCCGCCGAGCCAGGCCTGGCCGCCCGCCTCGACGTGCAACAACGAATTCTCCGCCGACCACGCGAATGTCTCGCCGATCCGCTCGCCATTCGCATTGAACTGCTGGGTCATCGTGCCGCCGGACAGCAGGTTGCCCAGGATCTGGATATCGGTCGCGCCGGTGACCGTGACCAGCCCGCCGCTGCCGTCGGAGGTGATGCCCGCGGAGGTCAGCCCGCCGGCCGTGGTGATCAACACGCTCAGCCGGCCGTCGTCCGCTCCGGCGACGCCGCCTTGAACCGCGACCGACTTGGCCGCCAGGATGCCCGTGTCGACAATCACCTGCTGGCCGGCGGTCACCGTGACCATCGAATCCGGCCCTGCCCAGGTGACGCCTTCCTCGCCGAGACTGCCGCCCGCGACGATCGCCCCCAACACGTCGACGTCCTGGCTCCCGCAGACCGTGATCTGCGTGCCCGCGCCCTTGGTCACCAGCGTCGAAGTCGGATGGATGTAGACGCTGCTGCCGCGTTCGTCCGCGCCGCCCCGATCTGTGCCGTCGAGTTCCAGCCCGCCGACAAGGGTGATGTCGCCCGAAACGTCAGCGAAGCCTTCCCAGTAAACCCACTTGTCGGATTGCAGCGTCAGTTCGCCGCCGTCTCCCTTGATGTTGATATTGCCGCGAATGATCACGTCGTCCACCGCCGACAGCGTGATGTCCGTCTCGGCCTGCATGACGGTCAAGGTGCCGGTCAGCAGGAAGCTGAAGCCTCGTTGCCCGATCAGCACATGGGGCTGTAGGATCTGAATGCTGTCCGCCGTGCCGTCATTGGTCTCGTCGTACACGTTCACGACGTATCGCTGGCCGTCGACGTCCGCAGCCAGCCAGCGCTTGCCCGTTTCGAGTTCCGTCAAGCTGACGCTCGCCCCCAATACGAGCTGGGCCTCGTCCAACACGGTTCGCAGACCGGCGGGGAAGGTCCCCGCCGTCAGTGCGGCAATCAGCTCCGCATCCGGCGCCGTCTCTGCCAGGACGAGCCCCGGCAACGTGTCAAAATAGTCGGCCCAGTCATACCGCCGCCCGCCGGTATTCAGCGTCATGGCCCCGCTGGACGTCACGCTGCCGCCCACCCACAGTTCGCTGGGCGAGTTGATTTGGATGGTCGCCCCGGCCCCCGTCAACGTTGGCGCCGGCGTACCGTCGACATCGTCGAACTGCACGCCGGCCAACACCGCGCTGCCGTCCTCGATCCAAGCATGCGTCCCGGCCGTAATGATGATCTG
>CAIYOB010001606.1 GCA_903927685.1 uncultured Planctomycetaceae bacterium | reverse complement strand
TGTCCGCGCGGAGAAAGGGCCGGTTGTGGATGACGTACCGTTCGTTCTCCGGCGTCTCCCGCGACCAGGCGAGCGGGGACACCGCGTCCTGCAGCTCGGCCGGCTTCGTCGGCGCGGCGTCCGCGCGGGTCCCGAACCAGTTGCCGCCCTGCACGCACCAGCGGCCGATGCCCGCCACGTACCACGTGCCGCGGGGCGGGCTGGTCTTGACGTAGAAGCAGGTGTAGGGCTCCATCCGGCCGTCCGCCGGATCGAACCAGGCGGCCAGCGATCGGCCGCTGGGCACGGCCAATTTGCCGTCCAGCACGGCCAAGTATCCCTGCGGGGGCAGGCTCAGGTCATAGGCCCTGCCGTGATCGCTCATCCCATTTGGAATGTACGACAGGCTGTCCTTGCGCCAGCGGAAGCGGCCCGTTTCCGCGTCGACGGCGCAGACATAGACGCCTTCCTCTGGCCAGATGCCGGCGCCGAAGTAGACTACGCCTTGGTGCTCGACCGGCGCTCCGCGCACCGGCCAGCGCGAGGCCAGCCGGCCGTTGACCAGCATCCGGCTGTCGGGCTGCGATTCCGGCGCGCCACGGACCCGCCACAGCAATTGGCCTTGTTCCGCGGACACGCAATACAGGTAGCCGTCGTCCGAGCCGAAATAGACCTTGCCCGCGCGATACACGGGCGCGAACCGCACCGGACCTGCCGCGGCAAACCGCCATTGGATCCGGCCTGTTTCCAGATCGCAGGCCAGCACCTGGTCGGCCACGTTGGAGGGCAGGAACAGGCGTCCCGCGGCGGCAATGGGCGCGTACGTCACGTCGCCGCACATCCGGTATTGATGGTCGAACGCCGGATCGGGGCGGTCCAGATCCAGCCGCCACAGCAGCCGAGGCCGGTCCGGTCCGGGCTCCGCAGTCGCACCCGAGCGGTTGGCGTCACACCGCCATTGCGGCCAATCCGCCGCCACGGCGGCCAGCGGCGGCGCCAGGGAAATCAGGAACGCCAGCCAGACCAGCCACAACATCGCGGCGACCCGTTTCCACAGCCACGGCGGTACGCTCGTATCAAACGATAGTCGATCGGCGATTCCCGGCATCAGGTTTTCTCCGGTGGCTGAGAATCTCCACGCAGCCTCCGTCGCCCCGACGGCCGCGGGACGAAGTGCCTATTCGAGCTTTTTCTTGGCCGGACGGACACTGTACAGAGCGAGATCTTCTTGTGCAGAGGCAGCGGTCTCGGTTGGCGCTTTCTCAAAACGAAGTTCGGCTTTCGCGAAGAGGTCAGCCGTCTCCGCTTTCAAATAACGGGCAGCCATGCGGCAATACTCCGGATCGATCTCGATTCCTATGCTGTTCCTTCCTGTCCGCAGAGCTGCGACCATCGTCGTGCCCGATCCGCAGAACGGGTCCAACACCGTGTCCTCGGTAAACGAGAACATGCGGACAAGGCGCGTGGCTAATTCCAAAGGAAACGGGGCTGGATGGTGCTTCGTCGATGCTCCTGTGATGTTCCAAATCTGTTGAAACCAACGATCGAATGCCTCTTTGTCGATCCTGCTCGCATCCCGCTGCCGTTCGGTCGGTTTCCGGTACCCGCCCGGCTTCCGCTGCATCAAGATGAACTCCATGTCGTTCTTGATGATGGCATTGGGTTCGTATGGTTTGCCCAAGAACTTCGAGCCATTCTCAACTTCATAGGACGCATTGGCGATCTTATGCCAAATGATGGGGTTCAAGTTGTCAAAGCCAATCCTCCGGCACATGACGCAGATATCTGCGTGCAAGGGAAAAACGAGGTGGCGCCCGAAATCGCGACGCGCGACGCAGACATCACCCACCACGCAGACAAGCCGGCCTCCGGGGACCAGGATTCGAAAGACATGACGCCAGACTTTTTCCAGTTCAAACAAGAACGCGTCGTAATCCTGGATGTGGCCGAGTTGCTCCGGGTTCTCGTTGTATTGCTTCAGATTCCAGTAAGGGGGAGATGTGACGACCAGATGAACCGAACCATCATCCAGGTAGGCGAGTTCACGCGCATCGCCGTTGACCAATCTGTGTAACGTCTTGTCCATGTGGGTCAGGCAAAAGCCGCCAAGTGAGCCGTAAGTGTCCGAGCAAAACGCGCCATGGACAGATCGTCCGCGGGAGTCGAGTAATGCCCACGAATGCCTCCCTCTGCCGTTGACGAGATGAAGGCGGTTGCCGTGTAATGACGCTCCAGAACGAGCTTCCGACAGAAGATCTCGTAACGACGCAGATACGAGGCGCCGACAAACTCGGGAAAAACCTCGAAATGCGACTGCTGCACCTTGACCGGGCGATTCGATGCATCGCAATCCTCGAGCATGAAGAAGTAGCCGAGGAAGGGCTGAGGACTGGCAAGATAAGCGTGTTCCCGGTAGGCCGTCCAGAGATCGAGTGCGCTTCCCATCGCCTCTTCCGTCCGGTTGTTAAAGTTGTTCCCGAAGGACGGGCCGACCTGTGACTTCGCCTCGATCGCAGCGAGAAGCGTCTTGTCGCGCACGACAAGCACGTCCCACTCCTTCGTAGGCCGGAAGTACCCAGGTAGTTCAACGGCCTTCTTGGTGAAGACGTATCGCTCCGGGATTCCAGCGGCCTTGATCAAGTCCATGAATAGATCAATGAACCTGTCCATCTGCGCACCGCCCGTCACGGCGCTGCGAAGCCCCTGGTCGGCTTTGCCCGTCTGGCGCTGCCTGTCCCGTTGTCCGGCCCGAGTCTTCCAGTAGCGCGCAACCGCTTCTCCCGTTCTGTCGTTTAGGTTTCGCAGCAGGGCATCCAGTTGCTTGGGCATCGTCGTTCAAATCCCCTCGCGTTCGTGGCCGCAGAGTTCAACTGAAAACAAGCACGTGTCGGGCCATTCCAATTGACCGTATTGCCGACACCAACGGTCGCGGCGGTCTGAGGTCCTGAATTATCAGCCCTGCGCCTTGCGTGTCAAGAACTTGAATCGGTTGTCCGACCTGTCGCCCCGCCTCACCCATTCCGGTTTTGGTATACGGCCTGCAGCAGCGACTCGACATCTTTGAACTTCTGTTTGGTTTCCAGGACGCCGTCCAGCAGGCGGCGGGCGTCGGCTTCGGAGTGGCCCAGCGAGCACAGGATTTGGAACGTCTCGTCGACGACGCTGCGTTCGACCTGGGTCGCGCCGCCCTCTTCGCGCCCGACCAGCAGGGCGAACTTGGGCATCTTCCGCCGCAGCTTGGCAATAATCCGCTCGGCGATCGCCGGACCGACGCCGGGCAACGTGGACAGTCCCTTGGCGTCCTGCTCCTCGATCAGAATGGCGACGTCTTTCACCGGGCGGACCATCGCCCGCAGCGCCTTGCGGACACCGACTCCATCCACCGAACAGAACAACTCGAAGAACTCGCGTTCGACTTCGTTCAGGAAGCCGACTAACCGGGGCACCACGCGGCCCTGGGCCGGATTGCCCTCCAGATAGTGCAGCGTGTGCAGGCTGACCTTCTCGCCCAGCATCGCCTGCAAACGCCGCCGCGTGACCTCCGGGATCATGACTTCGTATTCAAATGCCTCGACTTCCAACGTGGCGACGTCGTCGGCAACCGCCAGCAGTTTTCCGGTGATTTTGGTGATCACAAGCAGAGCGTCCGTGTGGTGAGGGGTCAGGGAGTGGCGAACCGGGCGTTTCGGGGCCGGGTTCGGGTTTTATTCGTTGGGCGTATCCAAGGGGACATCGCGGAAATACACATGGCACAGGGCGATGGCCAGGGCATCGGCCACGTCGGGCGGCTCGGGCGTCTGGAGCAAACCGAAATGGCGGCAGATCGCCAGCTGGACCTGCGGCTTGGGCGCACGTCCGCTGCCGGTCAGCATCTTTTTGACATGCGTCGCCGCGTAATGCCGGATCGGGACGCCGGCTTGCGCAGCGGCCAGGCAGATGACGCCGCGGGCGTGCCCCATGAGGATCGCCGTGGTGGGCCGATCGTAATGGGAATACAGCTTTTCGATGGCCATCACCGTGGGATGAAAGGCAGTCATCAGTTCGGTCACGCCTTGGTAGATGTCCGCCAGCTTAAGTTCCAGGGCATCGTGCGGCCGGCTGCGGACCACGCCGGCTTCGACCAGCTTGGGGTTGCCGCCGGCGACCTGGACCACGCCGTAGCCCGTGGTATTCAAGCCCGGGTCGATGCCCAGCACCAGACTGTTCTGCTCCGCGCCATCCATCGCCGCGTTGTTCCAGCTCCAGTGTCCCGCCGGTCCCCGGCGAGCTCGCCCCGCCCTACGGCAGCCGCCATCCCGTTCCGTCCTTGCGATCCTCCAGCGTGATTCCCATGTCGCCCAGCGCCTGCCGGATCCGGTCCGCGGTCGCAAAGTCCTTGCGTTTCCGCGCGTCGGTCCGCAATTCCACCAGTAGGCCCAACAGTTGGTTGAGCAACTCCGAATCGCCGCCGGACTTGGCCGCCGGCGCCGTGCGGAACAACCCCAGCACGGCCGTCAGTTCGCGGAGCGTGTCCACGCCGCGGCGGAAACTGGCCAGCGCGGCTTCGGTCCGCGCCGCCGCGTCCTCCAGTTGCTGCTGGTCGGCATACTTGTTCAGGGCCCGCAGCAGCTCGAACAGCTCGCTGATCGCCCCGCCCGTGTTGAAGTCGTCATCCATCTTGGCGATGTACTCGGCACGCCGCTGGGCCACTTCCGCCAACAGCGGATCGCCACCCGCCGACAACTGGCCGTCGGATCGGCGCGCGAGCGGCGGCAACGCGTAGAAGCTCTGCCCCGTGATCCGCTGATAACGCTCGAAGAACCTCGCAAACCCATCCAGGCCCGTCTTGGTTTCTTCCAGGCCCTGCTCGCTGTACTCGACCGTGCTGCGATAATGGGTGCGGAGCAGGAAGAAGCGGATCGTCTCGCCGCCAAAGCGGGCAATCTGATCGGCCAACCCGCCGGCGCCCTTCGAGCGGCTCATCTTGGTATCCACCGTCGCGTCGGCCGCCTCTCGCTCGGCACGACCGCCGACCTTGCCAGCCGCGGCCGCACGCAGCAACCCGTTGTGCATCCAGTACTTGACCATCGGCTTGCCGTGGCAGCACTCGCTCTGCGCGATCTCGTTCTCGTGATGCGGGAAGATCAGGTCCAGCCCGCCGCCGTGAATGTCAAACGTCTCGCCCAGCAGCCGGCGGCTCATCGCCGAGCACTCGATGTGCCATCCCGGGCGCCCCTGGCCCCACGGGCTGTCCCAGGACGGCTCGTCCGGCTTGGCGGCTTTCCACAAGGCGAAATCGCTGGCCGAACGTTTCTTCGCCGCCGCTTCGCCGCCTTCACCCTGCTGGCTGTCGGCACTGCGGTTGCTCAACTTGCCGTACCCCGGATCCCGGCCGACGTCGAAAAACACGTCGCCGTCCGCCACGTAGGCAAAATTCTGGTCGATCAGACCCTGGATAAACCGGATAATCTCGTCAATGTTTTCCGTCGCCTTGGGCATGTGGTCGATTTGATCGACTCCCAGCCCGGCCAGATTCGCCAGATAGTCGGCGGTGTTCTCGCGGGCCACCTGGGCCATCGACAAGCCGCGTTCTTGACCTTTCTTGATCAGTTTGTCGTCGACGTCCGTGATGTTGACGACCCACGTCACGTCGTAACCGCTGTAGGTCAAGTACCGCTTGACGGTATCGAAGATCACCGGTCCGACCATGTGCCCGATATGGGCCTTGGCATAGACGGTCGGGCCGCACAAATAGATGCCCACCTTGCCCGGCTTGACCGGAGTGAAGTCTTCTTTGTTTCGCGTCAGCGTGTTGTACAGGCGAATCGTCATAGTCTCGTGCTCTGTCGTTAGACGACCGTTTCCAAAAGGGCAACGCATTGAGCCATCAGCGCGGCTTCGGTCCCCACGGATCCGAGGCCCTCGCCGGTCTTGGCCTTCAGACCGACCCGCTCCGGCGTTAGATCGAGCAGTTCCGCAACCCGCTGGCGGATTGCCAGCTTATGAGGTGTTAATTTGGGCCGTTGGGCAAAGACAATACAGTCGACATTCACAATGCGGAATCCCGCCTCGACGATCCGCCGGCAGGCAACTTGCAGCATCTGGCCCGAATCGCGGCCCCGATTCGCCGGGTCGGTATCGGGGAACAAGTCGCCGATGTCTCCCAGGGCTGCAGCACCCAGCAGCGCGTCCGTCACCGCATGCAACAACACATCGGCATCGGAATGCCCCACCGCATGCCGATCGTGCGGCACCTGGATTCCGCCCAGAATCAGCGGTCCGCCGTCCGCCAACCGATGCGTATCGTGTCCGATTCCAATCCGCAAAGCCGTCGTAGCTGCTCCTCCCAACGCGGCCAGCTGCCGCTCCCAAGCGGGAGACTTGAGATGCGACATCTCAAATCCATAATCCATGACTACGCTGGGTGCGGATTATAGCGAAGGACGGGAATGGGGACAATGTAAAGATGTGCCGAAGCGGTCCTGTTCGCTGGCCGTGGCAAACGGTACAATTTGCCGGCGCGAAAGTCGGCGGCGGACGAGGAGCGCAAAAAAAATGAGGACCCTTGCTCGCCGCAGCAAGGGTCCTCGATGGTTGGCTGACCGGACCTGACGTGTGTCAGTGTCCGGAGACCCACAGCCATTGATGGGTATCGGGCAGCGCCGCCGAAGACTTGAGATCCGCCTGCCAAGGGATTCGATTTCCTGCGCCGCAACCCAGTTTCCACCCGCTTGTGACACCCGTAACGGATTTGACTCGATGGCCATGACACAGACTGCCAAACTTGCTCTGGAAGATGGGACCGTATTCACCGGCCAAGCCTTCGGCGCGCGCGGCGAAGTCGATGGCGAGGTGGTTTTCAACACGTCGATGACGGGGTACCAGGAGATCCTGACCGACCCCAGCTACCGCGGGCAGATCGTCACGATGACGTACCCGGAGATCGGCAACTACGGGGTCAACGACCAGGACGTGGAAAGCCAGCGGCCGCACTTGGCCGGCTTCATCGTGCGCGAGAACAGCCGAATTGCGAGCAACTTCCGTGCCCAGGGCCAGTTGGATGCCTACCTGGAGCGACACGGGATCGTCGGCATGGCGGGGATCGACACTCGGGCCTTGGTCCGTCGGATCCGCATCTTCGGTGCGATGAAGGGCGTCCTGTCGACGGCGGATTTGGACAACGACAGCCTGGTCGCCAAGGCCAAGGCGAGCCCGGGATTGGTGGGGCGAGATCTGGTCCGCGAAGTGATCCCGACCGAGGCCAAGGTGTGGAGCGAGTCACTGAGTCCTTGGGCGCACCTGGAACCCGGCAAGCATCCCGAGACAGCGGCTGGCAAACATGTCGTCGCCTTGGATTACGGCATGAAGTGGAATATCGCCAGGCACCTGCGCGAGGTAGGCTGCCGCGTGACCGTCCTGCCCGGGACGGCGACCACAGACGAAGTCCTCGCCCAGCAGCCGGACGGCGTGTTCCTGTCCAACGGGCCGGGCGATCCGGAGCCGCTGCATTATGCGATCGAGACCATCCGCGGCCTGCTGGGCAAGACACCCGTCTTCGGCATCTGCCTGGGCCATCAGCTGCTCGGCCTGGCCTGCGGGGCCAAAACGTTCAAATTGAAATTCGGTCATCGCGGGGCCAACCAGCCGGTGCTGAACGTGCTGAACGGCAAGGTGGAAATCACGGCTCAGAACCACGGCTTTGCGGTCGAGGAAGCGACGCTGCCGGCCGAATTGGAGATCACGCATCGCAACCTGAACGACAATACCGTCGCCGGGATGCGGCACCGCAGCCTGCCGGCCTTCAGCGTCCAATACCACCCCGAAGCGTCCTCGGGGCCGCACGACAGCCGATATCTGTTCGAGCAGTTCCGCGGGATGCTGTGACGTTCGCATCCAAGACGCTCGCCCCCAAACAGAAACGCCTTTCTCTCGCGATGTCGCCAGAGAAAGGCGTTGAATGGACGAATTCGTCGTGCGTTGCCTAGTAGCGCCGGCCGCCGAAACCGCCGCCGCCACCACCGCCGCCGCCCCTGCGGCCACCGCCACCAACGCCGCCATAACCGCCGCGGCCGCCACCGCCGCCGCCACGCTCTTCGCGCGGCCGAGCTTCGTTGACGGTCAACGAGCGGCCGGCGAAATCCTGGCCGTTCAACGCGGAAATCGCAGCTTGCGCCGCCTCACCGGATTCCATTTCGACGAAACCAAAACCCTTGGAGCGGCCGGTGTCGCGGTCCATGACCACCTGAGCCGACTGCACGGCGCCGTGCGCCTCGAACATACTCTGCAGGTCACTGTCGGTCGCCGTGTAAGGCAGATTCCCGACGTACAACTTCTTACCCACGATGGACTCCTCTACAGAAAACACCATGCCAGACAGACACGGCCCTCAGCGGGCTGCTGCCAGCACGCAGAAAAACAGGAACACGAACCGGGGACTAGCGAACCAACAGGCGAGATACGACGGTGAGGTGATCCGGCCAAGCGACTTCGGCAAGTTCCGCGGGCAGAAGGGAAATTACTCAAAGCCGCGGTCAAAAGCAACCCCACCTTGTCGGAAATTGGTGGCCGCTTTGGGTTCCGCGCGGGCGACTTTTTCCGCGCGTCGAGATAGAATGTCGTGGCTGCAAATGGCAATGGTGAATTGAGCTGGGGATAAACGGATGTTTTTCTGGACAGCGTGGAATATTTTGGTACAGCTGGCGCCGTGGATGCTCCTGGGCACCCTGATTGCCGGCTTGGTGCATGTGTTGTTGCCGACCGGATTCATTCACCGGCGGCTGCGCGGGCCGGGCGGAGTCCTCAAGGCCGTCGCGATCGGCGTGCCGCTGCCCTTGTGCTCGTGCGGGGTGATTCCCGCCGGCCTGGGATTGAAGAAGGACGGAGCCAGCGACGGAGCGTGCGTCGGGTTCCTGATCAGTACGCCGCAGACCGGCGTCGATTCCATCCTGGTCAGCGGCTCGTTCCTGGGCTGGCCGTTCGCGTTGTTCAAGGTCGTGGTAGCGGCCCTGACTGGGATCGTCGGCGGATTGCTGACCGATGCCCTGACGGCCAATCCAGCCGCCGGGGCCGCGAGCCCTGCGGTCGCTCCGACTGCGGGGCGGCGTGGTCTGCGAGAACTGCTGACCCACGGCCTGGAGATCCTGCGCGCGATCTGGCTGTGGCTGGTCGCCGGAGTGCTGGTCTCGGCGGCCATTGAGGTGTTCGTGCCGGATTCGTTCCTGAGCGGCTTGGGCTCGCTGGGCATTGTCCCGTCAGCCTTGGCCGCCCTGGCCATTTCGATTCCACTGTACGTCTGTGCGACCGCGTCGGTACCGATCGCCGCCGCGCTGGTGGCCGGCGGCTTGCCGATCGGAGCGGCGCTCGTGTTCCTGATCGCGGGCCCGGCGACCAATGTCGCGACGATCGGCGCCGTGTACCGGCAGCTGGGCGCCCGCGTGGTCGCAGTCTACTTGGGGACGATCATCGCCGGCAGCGTGCTGGGAGCCGTGGCGTTCGAGGCCTTCCTGCCAGGCATGACGGTCCAGGCCGCGGCGCACTGTCACGAGGTGCAGCCCTGGTGGGCGCAGGCCTGCGGATGGGTTCTACTGGGACTGTTCGCCTGCTTTGCCGTGGCGGACGTCCGACGCTGGTGGCGGCGGCGGGCGGCCTACGCCTCGGCGCCGCAGAGCGAGGTTCGAGTCCCCGTGCAAGGCCTGCGCTGTGCGAACTGCGTGGCGCATGTCGAGCGGGCCCTGCAGAAGCTGTCCGGCGTCGAATCGTGCCTCGTTCAACTGGATCCCGGCCAGGCGATCGTTCGCGGCGCGGTCGCGGAGGCCGCCGTCCGCCAGGCGATTCGCGACGCCGGCTACCAGACCGACTAACCACTTCACCCCGGAGCAACCATCATGACTAACTTCACTCGTCGCCGATTCCTCGCCGGTTCCGTCTCGGGACTGGGCGCCGTGGCCGTCTCGCCCCTGCTGGCGGCGATGGCCCGAGCGAAAGACCAGGGGGCGGCGTTCAAGATCGGCGCCTGCGACTGGTCCATCGGCAACACGCAGAAACCGGAGGCCTTTGCGGTAGCCAAGGAAATCGGCTTGGACGGCGTCGAGGTCAGTTTCGGCCAGCCGGGCGGCGACAACGATCTGCGGGACGAGGCGGTGCGGGCCAAGTACCGCGACGTCTGCCAGGCGACCGGCCTGGAGATTGCCTCGCTGGCGATGGGCATGTTGAACAACATCCCGTATGCCTCCGACCCGCGGACCGAACAGTGGGTCGCCGATGTCGTCGATGTGCTGCCGAAGATCGGCGCGAAACGTTGCCTGCTGGCTTTCTTCGGCAACGGCGACATCAAGGGCGACCGGGCCAAGCAGGACGAAGTCGTCCGGCGGCTGAAACGCATCGCGCCGCAGGCCGAGAAGGCCGGCGTGGTGCTGGGCATCGAAAGCTGGATGAACGCGGACGATCACCTGCGGATCCTGGACGCCGTCGGCTCGCCGGCCATCCAGGTCTACTACGATGTGTGCAACATGACGGACCAGGGCTACGACATCTGCAAGGAAATCCGGCAGTTAGGCAAGGACCGCATCTGCCAAATCCACATCAAGGAGAACGGCTTCCTGATCGGGCAAGGCAAAGTCGACCTGCCGCCCGTCCGGGATGCGATCGCCGAGATCGGCTACCGCGGCTGGCTGATCCTCGAGGGCGCCACAATCTCCGGCAAGACGCTGGTCGAATGTTACCAGCACAATCGCCAGTACCTGCGGACCCTGTTCCCGGCGGGCTGAGCAGGTACCCGGCGCTCTCCATCCGTGGGCCGGCCTTGCCATCCGTGGGTCATTTGCCCGTGCCCCTTCCGCGCCGTCGTCGAGGTCGTTTGGCCGCCGCCGGCGCCGTGGCGGCGTCGCCCGCCACGGCCCCGCCTCGGGACTGGTTGATGAACGTGACCATCTCCGCGGGCAGTCGCGACTCGAACAGCATCCGCTGGCCCGTCACGGGGTGTTCCAGGCCCAGGGTCTGGGCATGCAGCGCGATGCGTTCGTGCGGCCAGGCACGATGGCGCGCTGCGGCCGCTTCGTACCGTGGGTCGCCCAGCACCGGATGTCCGGCTTCGGCAAAGTGCACGCGGATCTGGTTCCGTCGGCCGGTCTCCAGCCAGACCTCGACCAGCGTCGTGTCGGCCAAGCTTTCCAGGACTCGATAATGAGTCACCGCCAGCTGGCCGATCTCGCGATCTTCCGTCGAAAAACGATTCAGGGCTTTGTCGGTCGCCAGGTAACTGCGGAACTCGCCCGTGGCCGCAGCCAGATGCCCGGCGACGATCGCCGCATACCGTCGCTCGGGCTTCCGCGCGGCGAACTGGTCCCGCAGCAGTCGTTCGATGCCCGGCGATTTGCCGAAGACCAGCAGCCCTGAGACGCCGCGATCGAGGCGATGGACGGGATAGACGCCCCGCCCGCCTCCCGACCGGCGGACGTATTCGCCGACGCGCTCCGCCAGCGTGTACCGCTCACCGCGGTCAGTCGGAACCGTCAACAGTTCCGCGGCTTTGTCCACGACCAACAGCTCGCGGTCTTCGTGGATGACGACAAAGCCGCGGTGCGGCCGCGGTTTGGCACGGGGCGCGTAGCGGCGGTTCGCCTCGAAACGGACTTCGACCCGGTCCCCCGCCGCCAGTCGCCAGCCGGTCTCGTGCGTTGGCTGGCCGTTGAACGTCACGCAGTCGTGGTCGAACAGCCCGGTCACGTGCGAGCGCGTACCGCCAACCAATTCCTGAACCAGGCGGTCGATCCGCCCGCCGACGTGCGGCGATGCGCTGTCCACCACGGCTTGGCGAGTAATGAAGGGCATGGCGAGATTCTATCGTATCCTGCGGTCGTCCGCATCCCAGGCCGCCGTCAAGTGCGCCGTCAAGGCCAGGTGTTGGGGTGCCTGGGGTCGAGCGCAGCGAGCCCCCAGTGGCGAAACTGGGGGCTCGCCCCTCGTACCTCGTGGCTCGACCCCAGCCACCCACCCCCAATTCTCAGCCTGGACAAGGCACTGGGAACGAATCGGGAACCCCGCGGGAAAATTTGCCCGACACGGGAAAATTTGCCCGCCGTTGCTCCGGCCTGGACGGCTCGTTATCCTGATACGCGAGCTTTCCGTTCGAGGATCCCGTGTTTCCTCTTCCCCTGGAGAACCACGCCATGACGCAAATCCATCGCCGTGAATTCCTGGCTCAATCCCGCAACGCCGGGTTAGGCATCGCCGCAGGCTGGACGATCCTGCAGAACGCCGGCTCGGCGCGCGGCGCTCCGGCCGCGGACAAAGTCGCCTTGGGGCTGATCGGCGCCGGTGGGCGGGGCAGCAATCTGGCGATGGATTTCGCCAGCCGGGGCGATGTTCACTTCGTGGGCATCGCCGACCCGGACTCCAGCCGCCACGCGGCGCTGAGTAAAGCCTTGGTCGAGCGCCAGGGCGGATCGGCCCCGCTGGGCGTCGGCGACTATCGCGCCCTGCTGGACGACAAGTCGGTGGACGCGGTGATTGTCGCCACGCCGGATCACTGGCACGCCCTGGCGACCATCCAGAGCTGCCAGGCCGAGAAGGACGTGTACGTCGAGAAGCCGCCCAGCCACAACGCGTGGGAAGGCCGGAAGATGGTCGAGGCGGCGCGGAAGTACAAGCGGATTGTGCAAGTCGGCACGCAGAACCGCAGCGCCGCGTACAACATGGCGGCCCGCAAGTACATCGCCGACGG
Organism: uncultured Planctomycetaceae bacterium; assembly: GCA_903927685.1. The sequence goes on along the minus strand of CAIYOB010001606.1, from coordinate 4,377 downwards.
AAAGCTGGGCAAGGTGCACTTCTGCCGGATCTACAACCAGAAGGGCTGGGATAACTTCCCCCTGCAGCCCGACAGCGAGCCACCCGCGGGTTTCGACTGGGACCGCTGGAACGGGCCGGCTCCGGAAGCCAAGTACAACGCGAACTACCATCGCAACTGGCACCACTTTTGGCGTTACTCCAGCGGCGACATCATCAACGACGGCATTCACCAGATCGACCTCGCCCGCTACGTGCTGGGCGTGGACTATCCCAAGAGCGTGTATTCGACCGGCGCGCGCTACGAACCCGGGGCGGCCGAATCGCCCGATACCCAGATCGCGGTGTACGACTTTGACGACATGACCGTGAGCTTCGAGCTGACGCTGTACACGCCTTACATGCTGAAAATCTCGCCAATCATCCGCCAGGCGCCGGACAAGTACCCCTACTGGCCGCAGTGCGCCACACGGATCGAGATCTATGGCAGCGACGGCCTGATGTGCTTGGGCCGGCACGGCGGCGGCTGGCAGGTCTTCGGCCGACCCGGCTTGCAGGAAGCGGTCGTCACGGATCAGCAGAAGGGCCTGTTCCCGGATCCGGAGCACAAGGAGAACTTCCTCCAGTGCATTCGCTCCCGCGCGGTTCCCAACGCCGACATCGAAGAGGGCCACCGCAGCGTGCTGTGGGCCCACTACGCGACGATCAGCTACCGACTGGGCGGCCAGAAGCTGATCATCGACCGGCAGTCCGAGAAGATCGTCGGCAACGACGAGGCGCTGCAGCTGTTCAAGCGGGAATACCGCAAGCCCTACGTGATCGACGAGCAGGTGTGAGTCGGGGAGCGATCCCCACCGAGGAAAGGCCAGGCCATGCAAGCCATCGTGTATCATGCCCCGGGTGACATTCGCGTGGAAGATCTTCCCGTCCCCGCTTGTGGTGCGGACGAGTTGCTGGTCCGCGTGGACGCCTGCGCCGTGTGCGGGACGGACTGGAAAAGCTTCAAGCACGGCAACCCGCGGATCAAAGCGCCGCTGACGATGGGGCACGAGTTCACGGGCGTCGTGGTCGAGGCCGGCCCCGACGCCGCCGGCGGCCTGGTGGTCAACGATCGAATCGTGATGGCCACCAGCATTTCCTGCGGACAGTGCTATTACTGCCGCCGGCGCTGGCCCAACCTGTGCGTCGATCTGGCCCCGATGGGCTTCTCGTTTGCGGGCGGAATGGCCGAATATGTCGTCATCCCCGCGCTGGCGCTGCGGAACGGCCATGTTGTCAAGACGCCGCGCGATCTGCCGCCGGAACATGCGGCGTTGTCCGAGCCGGTCAGCTGTGCGGTCAATTCGCTCCAGCAGTGCAACCTGCAGACGGGCGACACCGTGTTGATCTTGGGCGCGGGGCCGTTGGGGCTGATGAACGCCTGCGTCGCCCGCAGTTTCGGCGCCGGCAAGATCATCCTGTCCGAGGTGAATGACGCCCGTTTGGCGCAAGCCGAATCGTTCGGCTGCGACGTGTTGATCAATCCGGCCAAGGAAGACCTGACCGCCCGAGTCCTGGCCGAGACGGGCGGCTTGGGCGCGGACATCGCGATCGTCGCGGCACCTGCCGCCGGGCCGCAAGAGCAGGCGGTGCACCTGGTTCGCAAACGCGGGACGGTGGTGCTGTTCGCCTCGCTGCCCAAGGGCGCCAGCAACCTGACCCTCGACAGCCGACCGATCCACTACGGCGAACTGCGCGTGGTGGGGACCAGCGATTCCGCGCCCTGGCACGTGGAAAAAGCCGTCACGCTGCTCGCAGCGGGGGCGGTTCCCGCCCCCAAGCTGGCCACCCACGTCCTGCCGCTGAATCAATTCCACGCGGCGCTGGAATTGATGGAAAGCGGCCAGGCGCTCCGCGTCGTGCTGCGGCCGTAGCTAGTCGGCAAACACGGTCTGTGCCAGAGTGACTTTGCCCAGATCATTCCCGCCCGGCTTGATTTCGATGTCCAGCCGGCCGCGTTTCCATTCGGTCTTCTGGGCGTCTTGCGTCACCTCGCTGACGTAGCCCGCTTTCTCGTGCCAGAACTGGATGGTCCACTTGCCCACCGGCAGGTTCTTGATCACCAGCTTGCCGTTGCCGTCGCTGACGGCCATGTAGGGATTGGCACGGATCAGCATCCAGGCGGACATCCAGGGGTGAATCGAACAGCTCACCCGCGACGGCAGCCGCTCCTCCAACAGGAACTTGTGCTCGAATTTGCCCTTCGCCGGAATCGTGTAGTTGATCGGCGGGTTGGTCAGGGTGTCGATCTTGCAGTTGTGCCCGACGTCGTCGCTGTTGTGCAGGAGCAGCGTCTGGGTCGTCCGCAAGGTCAGCACGTGGGGATCGAACCGGCAGCAGTTGTTATCCAGTTTCACGCCGGCGGCGGCGGTCTCGTCGTAAGACGGATGCGGCTTGGGCGGCTGATCGGTGCGGCCCAGGTACAGATAGGCGAACACGTTGGGGATGCCTTTATTCTCTGCATTGACGGTCAGCCGTTCATCCACGATGCGGAATTTGCCGCAGAACTCGACGTCCGTCGTGATCTGCAGCGGCGCCTCCTTGGGGATCTCGCCATCGTAGACAAAGGTCGCCGAGAGGTCGCCCCAGGGCTGTGCCTGGCTCCAACCGGCGGGCAGCGCCGCCCCAACCGCCGCGACCAGGACGAAGGTCAAACGTTGCATGATTCCGTACTCCTTGGCTTACGACTCCATTGCCCACTTCGTCGAACGGACGGCAGCCCGTTCGACGATACCATGCATCACCGCGGGAGTGTACCATGTCGCCGCGATCCGTGGTAGACACTGGAAAGCGGAGCGTCCAACTGTTATAGAATGGGTGGCAGGGCGGACGCCGCAGTCCGCCACAGCCTCGAAACCTCGCCTCGCCCGGAGCCCCTGCTGTGATTCTATCCGCCGGCCTGACGCCTGCCTGGCAACAGATCCTGGTGTTCGATTCCTTCCGTTACGGCGACATCAATCGAGCGCGAGAGGTTGTCTGGTGCGCCTCGGGTAAAGTGTTCAACGCCGGCATCGGAGCGCACCATCTGGGCGGTCCGAGCCTGACGCTGGCCCCGGTCGGCGGTCCCAACCTGCCGCAGATCGAAGCCGAATTCGCGGCCCTGGGAGTCCCGTACTGCTGGGTCCCGACGCGTGCCGCCACGCGGATCTGCACCACGATTCTGGATCAAGCCACCGGCACGATCACCGAACTGGTCGAAAACGGCCGGCCGCTGACAGCCGACGAACTTGACGCCTTTCGCCGCGCGTACGCCGCTCAGGCCGCCGCCGCCGAGATCGTCGTGCTGATCGGCTCACTGCCCCAAGGCACCCCCGAGACGTTCTACCGGGACTTGCTCGAGCGGACGCCTTGCCCCGCCGTGCTGGACTTCCGCGGCGCGGGCCTGCTGGGCGTCTTGGACCTGGAGCCGTATGTCGTCAAGCCGAACCGCGAGGAGTTGGCCCAGTCGCTGGGCCAACCGCTGGACGACGACTCGTCCCTGGTCGCGGCCATGCGGACGCTGAACGGCCGCGGCGCCCAGTGGGTGGTGATCACGCAAGGCGCGGCCGCCGTCTGGGCCACCTCCGAGCGCGAGGTCTACCGCTTGCAGCCCCTGAACGTCCCCGACGCCGTCAACCCCATCGCCTCGGGCGACGCCGTTGCGGCGACGATCGCCTGGGCGACGCGCTCAGGCCGCCCGCTGCCCGAGGCCCTCCGCTTGGGCATCGCGGCCGCCGCGCAGAACGTCCGGCAAGTGCTGCCCTGCCGCTTGAACCCGCGGACGCTGGCAGCCGAGGCCGCCGCAGTGGCCGTGGAACGGCTCGACTGACGGCTTTGAAGTCTCGCATTTCGCAGTCCGTCGGTGCTTGGCCGAAGGCCTGCTCCCACCGTAGCCTGGGGCAACGCCCCAGGGACACGGTGTCGTCGGGCTTTTTTTGGCCGAAGGCCATACTCACATTGTCCGATACACGACGGTGAATATGGCCTTCGGCCAGAACCACGAGAGGAAAATTCGCAACTTCGAAGAGTGATGGCAGTCACCTGGCTGCACCTTGCGCGGACGCATGGAGTCAAGCTTGTGACGTTCGACAAGCCCGTGGCAGGCATCTGTCCATGGCGCGAGAATATCGAGACGCTCGTACCTTGAAGACGGACGGGCCTCGATCGCAAACGGACCGGCTGGAAGAGCCTTTGCGACCAGTCCCGCGTCCCGTGACTGGAGAATACCGAGTGCGTTGTCCAGGCTAAATGTTGGGGTGCCTGGGGTCGAGTGCAGCGAGCCCCCAGTGGCAAGAACTGGGGGCTCGCCACTCGTTCCTCGTGGCTCGACCCCAGCCACCCACCCCCAATTCTTAGGTTGGACAACGCACTAGCCGCGAGT
>CAIYOB010001605.1 GCA_903927685.1 uncultured Planctomycetaceae bacterium | reverse complement strand
GTTGCCCCCTTACTTCACCGCGCAGCAGCCTTCACCCAGGCTGTTCTTCAATAACTCCGCACGCAGCACGTCGCTGCCCCTGCCGGCCACGACTTCGCCGGCCAGAACACCGGCAATGACCTCCGTGAAGTTCCCGTTTCCGGCCCCCAGTCGCACCGTGCGGACGTGGAACACCTTGGGACTTTGCGGACTGTCGAAGTAGTGCTTGTCACGCACGAAAACCACGTGACAATCTCCTTCCCAGTGAATCGCCTCGTTGGGGACGACGATCGCTTCCGGCTCTTCGCGGACGACGATCGTCCCGGCGCCAAACGTCTCGTTGCGAAGCCGTCCGCCGGGGTTGGGCAGATCGGCCCGGACGGTCACCGTGCGCGTCTGCGGGTCCGCCGTGGTGCTGATCCAGCCGACCGTGCCACGGACCTCGTCCCCGCTTCCGTCGGGACGGAAGCGCACGGGCTGTCCCAAGACCACTTGCCCCGCGTCTTCCAAGGAAATGGCCAGTGTCAGCCACATCCGGCCGGTGTCCGCCAACTGGAACACGACACGGGAGTTGTCCAGCACCTCGCCTGCCACGGCGTGACGTTCCACGACGATCCCGTCCAACGGCGCTCGGAGCGGCAGCAAGTTGGCGGTGATCTCCGATGTGGGGAGATTCTGCGACACCTCCGGAGGAATACCAAGCGTTCGCAGCCGAGAGTCCAGTTCGGCGGCGGGCAGCCCGCGCAGCGATTCGACGTTCACGGGCAGGCCCACGTTCGCCAGCGCCTGCTGGACGCTGAGCAATCGCGCTCGAGCTTGCATGTGATCGGCCTGGGCCGCCAGGGCTTGTCGACCGGCGACGATTCCCTGCGTCGAAAGCTGCTCCAGTCGGTCCAGCGTCTTTCGAGTCAGTTCCTCCTGCGCCAGGGCCTGAAGGAATTCGGACTTGGCCCTGCCCACCTCAGCCGCGTCAATGAGCGCGAGGATCTCCCCGCCGCGGACCCAATCGCCGACGGCTTTCATCACGCGGAACACCGTCCCCGGCAAACGCGCCGACAGGCTGGCAACGCGGGTCTGATCGTAGGTGATTTGGCCGCTGGCGGAGATCGCTTCCGTCACGGGCTGCCGATCCACGACCCCGACGTCCACGCCCGCCTTCTGGACCGACTCCAGAGACGCGAATTGAATCCGCCGCCGGTAGTTCTTGCACAGGGGGTTGTTCTCCGGCCGCCCCCCCGAGGCCAACGCCCGCGAGGCGCGTTCACGATCGGACTCCGCCACCGCCGGCGGCTGTTTCAATTGGGCCACCTCCGGATGTTCCAGGGGGCAGTTGTGGACCCCGTGGTCCGTGCACCAGGCGTAGTCGTTGCCCGGCGGCAGCAGGTCGGGCTGGCACTCCACGCATTGCGACTCCGGGACGCCGTGCTCCGGGCACCAGTCATCCCGCGCGGCCACGGCGCGCCCGGTCAAGTCCGAGAACTTAGGGAGCGTCCAATCCGTGCGGTGCCCATAAACGCCCAGCCCGGCGAGGGCCAGCATGACCAGGAACGCGGGCGTCTGGTGGATCAGCCACCTCGCCAACCGCAGGAAACCGGGCTTGGCCCGTGCGGGCCAAGCGGACGCGTCGAAGCGTTCCGCCGGGGCTGCCCCCGGTGGCGGCAACGGGCGATCGATCACAACCTGGGACATCGAGATTCTCCTAACGACGGGAATGAAGGGAGCCGCGTCCAACGGCTGCGCATACGCAGAATGCGACGCGCGCAGCGTTCACGGTCGAGGGCGACCAGAGGGGGACGAACGGATTACAGCAAGAATGATCCGATGAGCGCGCGCAGGCGGCGCCCGGAATCAACGTTCGCAAAGTCGCAGACGGGCTTTTCGAGTGTCGCGCCCGCGACGCCCCGACCGCGAGCCGGAGTCGAGGAATCCGCGGGCAGCATCCAGCAGACGGCGTCCGCGGCCAGGTCGGAGTCGGACGAAAGCGCGGTCATCAAGGCCCCGTGGCACAGGCAACTGCCCGATTTCCCGCTCGGCGGACGATCGTCCGGGCTGCCATTCGGGGCCGGAGAGTGAACCGGAGCACAGCATGAGTCCAGCACTCGTCCGGCCGACGCCGCGTCCGCAGGCTCGCCCACCCCGACGGATTTGCCCAAGCAGGCAAACGGGCAGAGGAGCAATGCTCCTACCAGAACCCAGGCTGTGGCAATGCGGACCGGCATGCGTCAGAAACCCCAAGGAACGAGGAACCAGCGCTTAATCATAGTACCGCGCCCGTTAGCAGACAACCGCCAGGTCGTCCCCGACCGCCAAGTCGTCCCCGGGTCGCCGATTTAGGGGAACACGGATTCACGCGGATCGACACGGATAGCCTTCGGCAGGCAGTCCCCTGAAAACCTCAGCCCTGCGCATCCGCGAAGATCCGACGAACCAAGCCGATAGCAAAGACAGGCCCCTTGTCTCGAACCATGCAGACGCGTGGGCCGCGCGTTGCGACGGTGATTCCCTCCCGTGTACGACGAGCCCCACGCGGGTTACTTCCTGCAGCCGCATCCCGGCCGATCCGCCCAGTCACCCAGTTCATCCCGATGTTCGTCGCGGTCAACAACTCCCCAATACAAGCGGACGTCCTCCAGCAGGCCGTGCCACCCCATCGGCCCCTTATAGTCGCCGATCGGGCCCCCGGAATCCATGCCGATGCTCATTGGCTTTTCGGGTGCCCAGGCGATCAATTTCCCCTGGCCTTTGGCCACCGGCCACGCGTTCACCACCAGTTGCACTTCTCCGTCACCGCCCACGGCGGCAAACAGATGGACCCACTGATCCAGAGCCACCTGGTCATCTCCGGCCACGGTGGTCAATTCCCCGTTCGATCGGACCGCAAACTGAGGCACGCCGTCCTTCAGATAGAGGCTAAAGCCGTTCCGCGCACCGCCCATCGCGACAACAACCCCATTTGGCGCCGTCGGTCGGCACAGGGCCCCCACACTGAACGCCTTCTGAGCGGGGTTCAACGCTTCCGCGCTGCTCGCGACCAGAATCGATCCATTGCCGTCCAGCCTGACTGCCGGCTTTCGCTTGCCAACGACGATTTCACCGTTCTGCAGCGTCCCATCGTGTTTCGGCTTTGCCGCATCGCCGATACGAACCCCGTCGACGACGAAAAAGTCGTATTGGAGAGCGATCTCCGGTCTCGCATTGAACGTTCGAGACGCGTTCCGCTCCGCAAGCACCGTGGGCGTTGGCACAACGGTGATGCCGACCAGCGTTAGCGCTGCGAGCAGCAAGGTTCTCTTTGGCATGGACGACTGCTCCTGGCCGAGAATGAAAGGAGTTCAGGGATCGATGGGAAACGAGGATTCACGACTGCCGCAAAAAAAAGCGGCGTCGGATCGCCGCGCTGGTGATGGAATTGCTCCAATTATCGTCCACGCCGCAACGGCCTGCAATGCCGGGTGTTCATACACGTTGCGACAGGGCAAAGTTGCCTAACGGTAGAACGTTGAAGACCGTTGCCACTTCGGTCGTGGTGAGGATGAGGGCGAGTTTCACTGGCCTCAGCCTGCTTGATTCGTGACGCAAATCGCAGGAATGCCCCAAGGTGATCTGGTCACCCCTGCTGGACGCCGCTACAGTACATTCGAGACTTCGAATAGGCGACTTTCAGAAAGGACCGGCGGATATCCACGACCAAGTCCTGGGTTGCTGTTGGGCGGCGTTTCGGGAGGCACTGCGATGCTCCCAACCCGAGGAGCTTGGAGGTGACGATGAAGACCCGTGAAAGCGGCATGCCTGACGAAGAGATGTGGCAGACGCTCCTAATGCGGAGACGATTCTGCGGACGCTAAGGCTCGACGAGACGTGCCGAGACGTTGTCGATTTCGGTTGTGGTTACGGGACGTTTGCAATTCCGGCCGCGCGCATCGTGTCTGGAACCGTCCCTGCCCTGGATGTTGATCCGGACATGGTCCAGGCTACGCAAGCCAAAGCAGACGCGGACGGCTTGTCGAACGTGCGGGCCTGCTGGCGGCAAGTCGACTCGGACGACCTCCGCCGCGCGCTCCGCCGCGAGACGGTCCTGGTGTCGGTCGTGCACGCGAACAGCGAGGTGGGCACACTGCAGAGCATGGCCGAGATGGCCCAGATCGCGAAGGCTCACGGCGTCCGCGCTGGACGCCTTGGTCGTGATCAACCACCTGAACGCCAACGCTTCAAACAGCCTGCCCGCGTCGCCGACGGCAGGGCTGTCGTCACCGCCCTTCATTGACTCCTCCGGGGACGGCGAAGTCACGCCGCAGGACGCGCTGCTCGTGATCGACGACATCAATGCCTCCGGCGCACGTCCCGTTCCATTCCGCCAGGCACGAGTTGGGAAGACCTTTTGGTGCTGGCCCTCCAGGCTGCGTGTGAGTCGCCGGACTTCACTCGCTGATGCCCCGAAGCAAGCCTGCGTCGGCGGGGATCGGCGACTCGTTCGACACATCACCTCCGCCGCTGCCGCCCTCGGCTCCCAGACCGCCACTCAACAGCAGACCGTCGATGGCGATCGTGTTGGCGCGTAAGTCGCGGAGGCCGTCGAGATACGTCAAGTTGACGCGAAAATACGTTCGCTGGGCGGTCAGCAGGGTCAGGTAGGGGAACTCCCCTTGGCGATATCCGGCGACGATCAGATCCAACGATTCCTTCGCCGTCGGCAGAACCTTTTGCGAATACCGCTCGACCTGCTGCCGGGCGCTAGCGTAGCGTTGGAAGGCCGCCGCCAGCCGATTCCGCAGTTGCAGTTCTAACCGCTGGACTTCCTGTTCGGCATCCATCAATTCCGCTTGGGCGCGGCGGATGTTCCCCTGGTTGCGGTCAAAGACGGGCAGCGGCAAGCCGATCGACACGCCGGCGATCGTGGTGTTCGTCGAGGTATCGTACTTGACGCTGGCCAGGGTGTCGATGTTGGGAATGCGGCCGGCGCATTCCCGTTGCACGGCCCACCGGGCCCGTTGCACGCCGGCGTGCGCCTGGGCCAACTCCGGACTGTGCGTCAGCAGGCGACTGAGCGATTCGTCCCAGGACAAGTCGGGCAATTCGGTTTCGAGGCTTCCTTGAAGCGCCGTCAAGTCGACGTCGGGCGCGCCGATCACGGCGGCCAATCGCCGCCCTGCGGCGGTTTCCCGGTTCCTGGCGTTCTGCAGTTGAATGGCCGCGGACTCGACTTCGACTTGGGCCTGCAGCAGATCGGCCCGGCTGACCTCTTTCGCCACCTGCAAGGCCTCCGCGGATTTGACACATTCCTGGCTGATCTCCAGCAATTGCTGCTCCAGTTCCACCGCTCGGCGCGCCACCAGAAGTTCGTAAAACGCCAGACGTACGTCGTTCAGCACGCGGCCTTCCTGGGCGTGCAGTGCCGATGTGGCCTGCTCGATTTCCTGGGCAACCGCCTGCCGATTGAGTTGGAGCTTGTTGGCGGTGATGACGCGCTGCCCCAGAAACGCTCCCTGCTGGCCACTGGATCCCGAATTGCCGATCTCCTCGCCGACATATCCCACGTCGGGGTTCGGGTACAATCCCGCCTGGATATAGCGACCTTCCGCCGCCGCGATCCGCGACCGTCCCTGCGCCAGGGTGGGATTGTTCCCGAGGGCCATGGACTCGAGTTGCTCCAGGGTGGTCGGGCTCAGCGGCGAACTGGGTTCATCAGCCCCGGCACCGTCCCGCTGCGGTTCTGCCGGAGACGGGACACGCGTCTCGTCGTGCGGCGTCGCCAGGCCCTCGGCCGACGCCTGGCCCGCAGCGTGCGGAACGTCGGCCGCCCGAGTTGCATGGACCGTTCGGCTTGCTGGCGGCCGAACGTCCAGAACAGGGCCGGGTGCACGAAGAAGTCCAGCCGGGTCGAGCTGATCAAGCCGCCGAGGACGACGGTGGCCACCGGGTACAGGATTTCCTTGCCCGGCTGGCCGGCGGCCAGCGCCAGCGGGATCAGCGCAATCCCCGCGCACAAGGCCGTCATCAGCATCGGCGCGAGCCGTTCCCGGCCGGCGCGCTCGACCATCTGCGGCGTGAAGCCCTCGCCTTCGTAGCGGACCAGGTGCAGGTAATGGGTGATCAGCAGAATGCCGTTGCGCGAGGCGATGCCGGCCAGGGAGATGGGGTTTTCGCTACGAAATCCGCCCCATTTGCGGGCGGACGCCTGCGGGCAGCCGGTCGGCGGACAGGGCCAGTTTTTCGGCCACGATCTGGCGGTCGATGTCGATGTCCGTCCCCAGCCGAACTCGACCTGGACCACCGACAGGCCGATGCCCGACGCGCTGCGCACCGCCTGGACGCCGGTGGCGCCGTTCAGCGTGGACTCCAACGAAAACGTGACCAGAGTCTCGACCTCCTCCGGCGCCAGTCCCGGAGCCTCGGTCATCACCGTGACGCGCGGTCGATCCAGGTCGGGAAACACGTCGATGGGCAGGTGGTACAGGACATAGCCGCCGTACACCAGGACCACCACCGCCACGGCAATCGTCAACAGCCGATAACGCAAGGAAAAGCGGATAATTGCATTGAGCATGGGAGTCTCCGCTAGTGGTTGTGTCCCGCGTGCGGATCGACCCCGCCGCCGGACTTGGCTTTCAGCGCCAGTTGCACTTGATGCGCCGCAGACTCCGCGACCACCGCCCCCAGCTTGAGCGTGCCGTCGTTGGCGATCACGACCCAGTTTTGATCGCGGTACTCGACACGCACGGCCCGGCGGTCGAAATGGTCGCCGTTGGCCTCAAACACGTACACCTCGGCCCCCTCTTGCGCCACGGCCTCGACGGGCAGCACGATGCGATTGTCCCAACGTTCGACCGGAACCCGGATCTGAAGCCTCTGCCCCGGCTTGAGCTGCCAGTACACGAAGCGGCGGCCGTCGGGCTGTGAATCGTCCCGCACGAGTGGATTCGGGATCGGCACATAGAAGTGAAAGGCGCGGGATTGCACATCGACGTTGTCGTCCAGATAGAGGATCTTCAGTCCGCTCAGCGACTCGTCGCCGCCTTCGGTTTTCGCCCCGACGACCATCGACACGACCTCGCCCCGGGCGGCCGCCTGGTTGACCGCGGGCACATCCTGTTCGAAGGCCAGCCCAGCCGCGTACAACTCGCTGTAATCCACCAATGTACACAGCGTCTCGCCCGCGCTGACGTACTTGCCGTGGGATGCCGTCCACCCAAAAACTGTCAAGGCCGCCGGTCCGGACGGCTGTCGATGTTCCGCCTTTGGCAAGGCGAACCGCGGTCTGCTACACTGGGACACACTCCGACGGGGATGTCGGGGGGGAAATCCGTTCGTCTTCGCTTCGCCGGAGGATCGCCGTGCCGATGGAACGAAAACCGCTGTTTCGCCCGGATGTGATGCACCAGCACCTGGTCGCGTTTCCGCTGCCGGAATCCGTCACCGCGTTCCGCCCCAGCCTGACGCACTGGGCCGACTTGCTTGGCTCGGGCCGGGCCGACAAGTTGAACGAAAAGGAATTGTTGCCCGATTTCCTGACGGATTTCTTCGTCGGCCTGCTGGGCTATACGCGGCCGGCGGACGGCGGGCGACGGTACACGCTGTCTCGGGAGAAGCGCGTCCAGGTGGACGGCAAGTACGCGGACGCCGTGCTGGGGGATTTCAACGGCCTCGAGCGGCCGGTCCTGGCCGTCGAGGGCAAGGGAACCAGGGATCCGCTCGATCGTCCGTTCGCCGGGCGGAAGATGTCGGCGGTCGATCAATGCTATCGTTATGCGATCAACTTGCCTTGCGATTGGATCCTCGTCACCTCGATGCGGCAGGTGCGGCTGTACTACAAGGGCACTGACCAGCTGACTTACGAACGGTTCGATGTCGAAGCCCTGGCGGACAACGAGAACCTGCTGCGCCTGTTCGTCTTTCTGCTGGGCGCCGACCGCGTGGTGCCCGTCAGCGGGCGTTCCCACCTGTACGAGCTGCTGGCGGAATCGGACAAGGTGGGCCGCGAGCTGACGAAGAAGTTCTACATTCAGTACGGCGACATGCGGCAGGACGCCTTTGCCCGCTTGTGCCAGGATAATCCCCAAGTTCCGCCCCGGGTCGTCCTGGCCGACACGCAGAAGTTGCTGGACCGCGTCCTGTTCTGCGCGTTCGCCGAGGATCGGGGGCTGTTGCCCGTGGACACCATCCAGCGCGCCTACGAGCACCGCGATCCGTACCATCCGCGGCCGATCTACGACAACTTTCGCGGCCTGTTTCAGGCCATCAACGGCGGCAACGCCGCGCTGGGCATTCACGCGTACAACGGGGGGCTGTTTGCCGAAGACGCGAGCCTGGACCACCTGCAGGTCGCGGACGAAGTCTGCGCCTACTTCCGCGACCTGGGCGGCTACGACTACCGGCCGCCCCATCAGGCGGCGCTCGAGACGGGCGGCGACCGCATCATCGACGTCGATATCCTGGGGCACATCTTCGAACAGTCGATCACCGACTTGGAACGGCTGCGAAACGAACTGGACGGGCTGGTCGAGCCGCTGGGTCCGGACAAGCACAAGACCCGGCGGAAGAAGGAAGGGGCCTTCTACACCCCGTCGTTCGTCACCCGCTATATGGTCGAACAGGCGCTGGGCGGCGTGCTGCGGGAACGTTTCGAGCACCTGCGGCAGCGGCACCAGGAAGCGGCCCGCGGCACGGCCCGCACGGCGCTGGCCGATCCGGCCGTGTATGCCCTGGACGATCTGAAGAAACCCGAACGCGCAGCGCTGGTCGACTTCTGGGACGCGTGGCAGGACGTGTTGGTCGCGATCCGCGTCTTAGATCTGGCTTGCGGCAGCGGCGCGTTCTTGATTCAAGCCTTCGACCAGCTGTACTCGCAGTACCAGGCATCCAATGCCCGGCTGACCGAACTCCGCGGCGCTCGGCCGCTGCTGGACTTGGACAAGCGGATCCTGGAGAACAACCTGTACGGCGTCGATCTGAACGCAGAAGCCGTCGAGATCTGCCGGCTGAGTCTGTGGATCAAGACGGCCCACCGCGGCAAGCCGCTGACCAGCCTGGACCACACGATCCGCGTCGGCAACAGCGTCGTCGACGACCCGCAGGTCCACCCGCTGGCCTTCCACTGGCAGGCGGCCTTCCCGGAAGTCTTCCAGGCCGGCGGCTTCGACGTGGTCGTCGGCAACCCGCCGTATATCCGGCAGGAATGGCTGGCGGCGTACAAGTCGCATTGGGAAGCGGGTTTTCAGACCTACCACGGCGTGGCGGACATCTTCACGTACTTCTTCGAGCGCAGCCTGCAGGTCCTGCGCGACGGCGGGCGATTGGCGTTCATCACATCCGGCAGTTGGGTCCGCGGGAATTTTGGCGGCCCGTTGCGCAAGTACCTGGTCGAAAACGCCACGGTCGAATCGATGATCGACTTTGGCGAATTCCAGCCGTTTGAAGATGCCGAGATGATCCGGCCGACCATCGCGGTGCTGAAGAAACAACCTGCCGAGGGCCAGATGCGGATTTTCAAGTGGCTGACGACCGGCCGTCCGCCGGAGAACCTGTCGGAAGTGATCGCCGCCGCGCCCACCATGCGGACCGAACACCTGGGCTCCGAGGCCTGGGAACTGGACGCCGAGGAGGTGTTGGCGCTGCGCCGCAAACTCTCGGCAGGGTGGCGAGTGCTGGCGGAATACACTGGCGGACGGATCTTTCGTGGGATCGTCAGCGGCTTAACGGATGTCTTCGTAATTGGCCCAGCCCTGAGGAACCAGCTTGTCGCGGAGCACCCCTCAAGCGAAGAAATCCTCCGGCCATTTGGGCAGGGGACTCATCTTCGTCCTTGGTACATGGAGGAATCGAACGAGTATCTCGTGTTCACGCGGCGCGGCATTGCGATTGATGAGTATCCTGCGGTCCTCGCGTACCTCGAACGATTCCAAATGCGTCTTGCGCCCAAGCCGAATGATTGGCCAGCCGGCAAGGCATGGCAAGGAAGAAAGCCTGGAGTCTACAAATGGTATGAAATCCAAGACACCATCGACTACTGGCGCGAGTTCAACGGCCCTAAAATCGTTTGGCCGGATATCAGCAAGCTCCCCCGGTTCAGTATGGACACCTTCGGACGATATCTCGGAAATACGGCATTCATAATCCCCGGCGAAGACTACTACCTCCTCGGTCTCTTGAACTCCTGGGCAACGTGGTTTTTCCTCAGCAAGACAGCCCAGCCGCTTCGGCTTCGGGGCGATCGCTGGCAGTACCGGCTGTTCGCTCAGTACATGGAACAGGTGCCGGTCCCCGACGCGCGCGAGGCCGACCGCCGGCCCATTGCCGAGCTGGCTCGGCGTTGCGGCGAGCAGGCGGCGGCGCGGTACGAGTTGCAGACCAAGGTCCAGCGGCGGCTGGTCCAGGCGTTTGGCCAGGACGCGGCGGGCGCGCCGCTGGGAGCGTTGAATCAAAAGGCCCGGGAGTGGTGGAGCCTGTCGTTGAACGAGTTGGGGCAGGCGTTGAAAACCAGCTTCCAGCTGGCGGGCAACCCGTTCAAGACCCCGCGGGCCGCCGACGAATGGGAGCCGTACCTGGCCGAACATGGCCGCGAGATCGACCGCCTGACGCGGGCTTTGGCGGATGCGGAAGGCGATTTGAACGACCGCGTCTACCACTTGTTCGGCCTGACGCCGGAGGAAATTCAACTCCTGCAGCGGGAAGTGGCGCATTAGGACCGCCGACCGCTGGTGTCGCTGCCCACGGACCGAGCGAAGAAGGCGCCCGCCGGGTGCCTGTCCAGCTATTTCCCGGCCTGCGGCATCGCGGGTATAATGACGCTTGATACGGGGCGGAACACGAATGCCCGGCGCGGTCTGATTCTCGGCGAATCGGAACGCGGACGGCTCGAGCCACTGGAGAATTGGGTATGGCTGCGCTGGCCACTCCTGTCACGACGAAGACGTCGCTTGCGGATATCCACTACCCGACCTCGGACGGTAAACCCATGGGCGAGACCGATGTGCACCGGAACGTCATGGCGGCGGCCATCGACGTGTTGCAGATGTTCTATGCCGGACAAACGGTTTACGTCTCCGGGAACATCCTGGTGTACTACCGCCCGGGCAACAAGCGTCGTCATGTGTCCCCCGACGTGCTGGTTGTCAAGGGACTGGAACCGCGAGACCGGGACAACTACCTGCTGTGGGAAGAAGGCCGGGCGCCGAACGTGGTAATCGAGGTGACCAGCGAGTCGACGCGCGAGGAGGACTTGCAGGACAAGTTTGAGATCTACCGGGACGAAATCCGGGTCGTCGAGTATTTTCTGTTCGATCCGCGGGCCGAGTACCTGAATCCGGTGTTGCAGGGATACCGGTTGCGGCGTGGCCGGTACGAGCCGATTGCGGCAGTCGCCGGGCGAATGCCCAGCACCGAACTGGGGTTGCACCTGGAAGCTGACGGCAACCGGCTGCGGTTCTACGATCCGGTCAGCGGGCGGTGGCTGCCGACGTCTCAGGAAGCCTGTCTCCAGAAAGACGCGGCACTGGAGCAGAAAGACGCGGCGTTGGGGCAGAAAGATGCCGAACTGGAGCGGCTGCGGCAGGAATTAGCCGCCTTGCGGGCTCGTGACTAGTGCCTTGTCCAGACTAAGAATCTGGGTTGAGTGCCTGAGGTCGAGCCACAAGTGGCGAGCTCCCATTTTCTGCCATTGGGGGCTCGCTGCGATCGCGCCCCAAGCACCCCGACAATTCGCTTTGACGACGCACTAGATTGCTCCGGGACAGATGCTTAGCGTCGCTCGAGGAATAGGTGCCAGGTTGTCGCCTTTCGCTCCGCGAAAGGTCGTTCTTTCGCGGAGCGAACGACGACACTTGTTTCTCGGACGGTGCTTATCGATCAGGGCCGCCGGTCATCTGGGGGCCAATCTCGTTGAAGATCTCCACCCGGAAGAGGTCACGATGGTCGGCATTGTCAACTGGCCCCCTTCTGCCGCACTACCTGCCGGACCCATTCCGCCTTGTCCGGGCTCAGGGCCGGGACGATCCGCGCCCCGTCGTAAACGACTCGCCGGCCGTACGGGCCGG
Organism: uncultured Planctomycetaceae bacterium; assembly: GCA_903927685.1. Next base: position 13,101 of record CAIYOB010001605.1, on the reverse strand, counting down.
TCTCGTAGCAGCGTGTGAAGACGGCTTGCAGGTCCAGCGAGATTTCGCCGTCGCGCGGCAGCAACGGGACACCGATGACCGGCAGCGGATCGGCGATTTGCCAGGGGTAGATGTAGAACCGGCCCGGTTGATCAAAGCGGTGGACGGAGACGTGATAGTCGAAGGCTCCGGCCTTTCTTCGCAGCCGGTCCAGCGGCATGGGCGTGGTGTGCTCGCCGCCGCGGAGCAGGTCGATTTCCACCAAGTGGACTTCGCTGGCCAGGATTTCCGCCTGTTTCTGCCGGTACAGGTCCCGCCCCTGGTCGCCGGGTTTCTTGTTGCTCAGACTGAGCACTTCGATCGCCGTGACCACGCGTTCGCCGCCGTCCGCCCGGCGGGTGCGGATCTCCACGTAGGATTCGCGCCGCTCGTCATGTGCCATTTCGAACACCAGCGGCCGAGTCCTCGGCGGTGCCGCGACCGCGGCGAGCGTGGCTGACTCCGCGACGTGCCAATCACCGTACAGCACGTCCGTGTCGGGCTCGATGTAGCGCGCGGTCGTCTCGACCCACAAACGTTCGTTGATGACGGCAAAGTACGGCGGCGGCAACGCGCGTTGCAGGGCCTCACTGAGGTGGACGTGAAGCCTGCCGTGCAGATCCGGAAAGAAATCGGGATGTTCCAGGAAGGGATCCATTCCAGGAAAGGGGCTGGGCATGGCGGCGACTCCGGACGCGGAAGGCGGACATCAACCGGGCGTATTGTAGCACAATTCGCAGCGTTCGAGGGCGCCGGGTCTGCAGCAACGGGACGCTTGACGGTATACTGCTAGAAGTTTGGCGGGGCGCGGATCAGAAACCTGCAAGGCGTGCGTTGATGCTGGGACGGCGAGGGGTGTCGATTTGCCGCGAGGGCGTGTACTATCTGCTCGTGCTGGCGTTCATCGTCGGCGGGGCGACGGTGCGCGACATCAACCTGCTGTTTGTCTTGGCCGGGTTGATGGTCGGGCCTCTGCTGTTCAATTGGCGGTTCGTCGTCCAGTCCTTGCGGCAGTTGGGCATTTCGCGGCACTTGCCGGAGCAGATCTTCGCTGGGCGGCCGTTTCGCGTCGAGATCTGCGGCCACAATCGTCGCCGCCGCGTGGGCAGTTGGATGCTGATTGTCGACGACTGCGTCCAGCCGGAGAGCGGCGAGCGCGGGGAAGACCGTCGGCAGGCGAAGCCCATTGCCAGCGTGGTGCTGCCGCACGTTGCCGCCGGAGGCATGGACGCCGCGGCCTACCAGGTCACGCTGCCGCAGCGCGGACGCTACCGCTTCGGGCCGTTGTGGGTCTCGACGCGGTTTCCGATGGGCTTGGTCAAAGCCACGGCGAAACTCAAGCAGTTCGAGCGGGTGATCGTCTGGCCGCGGTTGGGCCGCCTGACGCCCCATTGGCTGGCCCTGCTGGACTCGCGGCGGCTGGGCCGGCAGACGGCGCACCAGCGGCAGGGTCCCATCGACGGCGACTATTATGGCCTGCGCGAGTGGCGGTCCGGCGACAGCCGGCGCTGGATTCACTGGCGGACCACGGCCAAACTGGGCAAGCTGGCGGTGCGGCAGTTCGAGGAACAGCAGAACCAGGACCTGGCGCTCGTCTTGGACTTGTGGCAGCCCGCCGAGCCGCGGGACGAGGATCGCGGACGAGTGGAGGTGGCGGTCAGCTTTGCCGCCACGCTGGTCGACGAACTGACGCGGCGGGGCGGCAGCCGGTTGACAATCGGCCTGGCGGCTCGGCCGCATGGGCACTGGTCCGCTCCCGCGAGCGCCCTGTTCGCCCAGCAAACGCTCCATCGTCTGGCCCTGGTGGACGCCGCCGCGGAGAACCAGCTGGCCGAAATGCTGGGCGAGGTCGTCACCAGCTGTCCGGCGGGCATGCAGGTGGTGGTGATCAGCACGCGGAGCAACCAGCTGCTGCGGATCGGCCAGAGCGGTCCGTTTGCGGACCGGCATCGGCATCAGCGGGCGCTGGGCAACGTCCTCTGGCTGGATGTGGGCACAGACGAGATCCGGCGTGTCTTCGAGTGGGATGAGCCATGAAGCTGGAGCGGGTCGTACAAGTGCACGTCGCCCTCCTGGCGATCCTGGGGGCGCTGCTGTTGGGCATGGGCCAGCGGAGTTCGCTGCTGCCGCTGCTGGCGGTCTTTGCCGCGGTCACTTCCGTGGTCTTCACCGACACGCTGAATTGGTTTCACCTGAATCGCTTCGTCGCCAACCTGGCGGCGCTGCTCGCCCTGTTCTTTTCGCTCAGCGACTTCCTGTATTCCGATATGCGCGCCCAATTGCTGGCGATCGCCAACCTGCTGATCTACCTGCAGTTGGTCCTGTTCTACCAGCGGAAAAATCCCCGCCTGTACTGGCAACTGACGGTGTTGAGTCTCCTGCAGGTCGTGGTCTCGGCCGTGTTGAATGTGGGGTTCGAATTCGGTTTGATGCTGATTCTGTACGCCGTGACCGCATTCTCGACGTTGGCCGTGCTGCACGTGCACCGGGAAGGCTTGCGCGTGGCCGAGTCGGCCACGCGCGGGCGGTTGCGGCGTGCCGGGAAAACCGAATCGGCGGCGTCCGGCGAGGGCCCCGCCAACCGCTGGAAGCGTTGGTTGCGCCGCGAGCCCGTCGTCCGGCCGTTGGTCAGCTCCACGCGGCTGGGCCGGCAGGTCCTGGGCCGCGGACTGTTGACCCAAATCGCCGCCATCGGCTTGACCACGCTGGTCTTCGCCTTGGTCCTGTTTTTCACCGCCCCTCGGCTGGACAGCGCCGCCCGCCGCAGTTTTCAAGTCCGCCCCACGCGAGTCGTCGGCTTCAGCAGTACCGTGAGCCTGAACGAAATGGCGTCGATCTTGGAGAGCGACGAGACCGTGATGCGTGTCAGCTTTCGGGAGGCGGCAACCGGCGAGCCCTATCGCGTGTACGGCCAGCCGTACTTCCGGGGCTCGATTCTGACGACTTACGAAGTCAATAGCTGGCGACAACTGAGCAGTCCCGCGTTGGAAGACGCCTTCGGGGTCCGGCTGTTCAACCCGGTCCGAGTCCTCTCCGACCCACCGCCGAATCAGGCGTTGGTCCGCCAGGACATTACGCTCCAGCCGCTGAACGAACCGGTCCTGTTCGCGATTCATCCCATCTACGCTTGTCCCCAGACGCCGGACGATCTCCGCATCCACGCCCGTACGGAACAGCTGTTCTACAAGTGGAATCAAGACGATCGTCCGCGAGCCGAGTATCGATACGCCGTCGCCACCTCGGGCCTGGTCGGGGGCATCCAATTGGCGGTGACGCCGATGCCCGGTCGTGTCACCAGCCTGATCGATCCGGCCCTGCTGGCGTTTGATAAGGCTCGCTTTCCCAGCCTGAAGAAGACCGCCGACGAGATCGTCCGCCGCCAGGGGCTGGGCAGCGGCAAACGGGCCGACATCGCCCGGGCACTGCGGGACCATTTTCTCAAGCCCAACGCCTACCGGTACACGCTGGACTTCCACTCGGTCCGCCGCCAACGGGACTGTGATCCCATCGAGGATTTTGTCGCCAACCATCGTTCCGGCCACTGCGAGTACTTTGCCAGCGCGTTGGTGATGATGCTGCGCAGCCAAGGCATCCCGGCCCGCTTGGTCGTCGGCTTCCGGGGCGGCGAGTACAACGCCTTGGGCGGCTACTACCTGATTCGGCAATGCGACGCGCATGCCTGGGTCGAAGCGTTCCTGTCCGCCGACGAGGCCAAGGCGGAATCGCCTCCCGGGGCCGAACTCAGTCCCTGGGGCGGCTGGCTGCGACTGGACCCGACCCCCGGTTCCGATATCGACCGCGCGCGGCAGTTGGATCAGGGCTGGCTGGACACCGCCGACGACATCCTGGACTACGCGAGCACGGTCTGGACGGATTACATCCTCGGCTTGACCGCCAAGCGGCAGCGCGAGTCGATCTACGAACCGGTCGCCAATCGGACCGACCCCCAGACGTGGGCCGCGACGCTGGCCCGGCTGCGCGCACTTCGCCAGCGCGTGGCCGGGTGGATCCAGGTGGCGTCCCTGCTGCTGCCGTTCGCCTTGGCCCTGGGGCTCGCGCTCGGCCTGGCCGTCTCCTGGCGGCGGTGGCGGCAAGGCCGCCAGCCCAGCGTCCTGCCGCCGCTGTGGCAGTGGCGCCGCAACGGCCGGGCAACGAGCGGCGAACGAAGCATTCCGCTGGCGACCATCCAATTCTATCGCCGCCTGGAAGCCGCCCTCGGCCGCGTGGGACTCAGTCGCGGCGCTGGCCAGACACCGCGCGAGCTGGCGGCGCAGGCGGGCGAACGTCTGGCCGCGCTGCTCCCGCAGGCCGCCGTGGCCGACCTGCCGGCACGGATCGTCGAGACGTTCTATCGCGTCCGCTTCGGCCAGGCCGAACTGCCCGAGGCCGCCAGCCGCGAAGTCGACGGCCAGCTGACCCAACTCGAAGCCGCCGTCCAGCGGCCCCGCGAGCACGCTTCGCCATCCCCCGGGCCGGATGCGTGAAGCGGAAGTAGGGCGATTTTCAGCTTCTCTCCCTCCGCTGCACGGCCTGCTCCGACTTGGCAGCGCGCGCCAGGTTGCGCAGCATCCCGGCAAAGACGAACTGGTGCAGGGGGTAGATTCCGTACCAGTAGAGCAGGCCAGTCAAGCCGACGGGATCGAAGCTGGCCGTCTGGCGGATCGTGCTGCCGGATTCGTTGCCGGTCACCTCGAACTCCAGCCAGGCGCGGCCCGGCAGTTTCATCTCGGCGCACAACCGCAGGCGGTGGGGCGGCTCGTAAAGCTCCACGCGCCAGAAGTCCAGGGCATCGCCGAGACGCAAATCCTCCGGATCGCGACGGCCGCGACGGACACCAACGCCGCCGCACAGCAGATCCAGAAAGCCGCGCAGCGACCACAGCCAATCGCCGTAGTACCAGCCGGTCCGGCCGCCGATGCGGCGAATCGGGGCAAACGCCTGGTCCGGCGGGACCTCGACCGTCACCGTGCGTGAATCGACCAGCCGCGAACCGAATCGCACGCCGCCCCAAGTCCGTGGCTGGCCGCCGGCCGAGAGCGCATCGGACCAACGCGTCTCGGCAAACTCGCGGTCTTCGTTCACCAGGGCCCGGGCGAGCGCCTCGCGGACGGAACGCGGCCGGACGGAAAACGTCCGCCGGGCCAAGTCACTTGAAACGAGCGTCGGATTGCGCAGGCTTTCGACCAGTTTCCGGCCGACGCGGGCGTACAGCGGAGTCACCAGCCCCAGCCACAGGCTCGAGAGATACGGTGTCAGCACAGGCACAGGGATCATCCCCCGCCGCAGGCCCCGCTGTCGGGCGTACTCGTGCATGAGCTGGCCGTAGGAAACCTGGTCGGGACCGCCGATCTCGTAGATTTGCGACGGCCCGTCCGGCAGGTCGAGCGCTTCCAGCAGATAGGCCAGCAGGTCCTCGACGGCAATCGGCTGGGCCATCACGCGCACCCAGCGCGGACAGATCATGACCGGCAGACGCTCGACCAGCGCCCGGATCATCTCGAACGACAGGCTGCCCGAGCCGATCACGATCGAGGCCCGAAACTCGATGACTTGCGGATGGTGCTGACGCAACCGATCGCCTGTCTCCTGCCGACTGCGCAAATGCTTGGAAAGCGTTTCGTCCGGGTCGCCGAGACCGCCCAGATAGATGATCCGTCGTACTCCCGCGGCACGGGCAGCCTCGGAAAAGTTGGTCGCAGCGATCCGGTCTTGCTCCTCAAAATCACGCTCGGCCCCCATCGAATGCACGAAATAGTAGGCCGTGTCGACGCCTTGGAGCGCCGCCGCCAGCGTCGCTGGTGCGAGCAGGTCGCCAGCAACGACTTCCGTGGTCGGGCCCACACGCCCCCGCATCGCCTCGGGGCGGCGGGAAAGGCAGCGGACGGGAACGCCTCGCTGCTCCAGGAGCGACAGGAGCCGGCCCCCGACGTAGCCTGTCGCCCCGGTCAGCAAGACCCGCTGGGTGTCCGTCGCTTTCATCACCTACTCTCCGTGCAAGCGTGCCAGGAATTGCTCCGCGGTTCGCCGATGTTCGTCCAGGCGGCTGCCCATCCGCTCGCACTGAGCCACCATGACTGACAGCCGCGGATTGGCGGCGAAAAAGTCGCGATGCCGGTCGACGAAACGCCAGTACAGCGCGTCCCAGATCGCGCACCACGGCCCCTTGCGGAAGTTGCTCATCTTCAGAATGTAGCTCGAGCCGCTCAGGTACGGCTTGGTCGTGATCAGGCCGCCGTCGGCGTGCTGGCTCATGCCGAACACGTTGGGAACCATGACCCAGTCGTAGGCGTCGATGAACAGTTCCATGAACCACTGGTAGATCGCCGCCGGATCGATCTCGCACAGCAGCATGAAGTTGCCCAGGATCATCAGCCGCTCGATGTGATGGCAATAGGCATAGCGCAGGACACGGCGAATTACGGTGTCGACCGGTTCGATGCCCGTGGTGCCGTCGTACAAGGCGGCGGGCATGGGGCGCCGGTGGTTCCAGAAGTTGCGTGTTCGCTGCCGGCGGCCGTACAGTCGATAGACGCCCCGCAGGTACTCGCGCCAGCCGCTGATCTGCCGGACAAAGCCTTCCAACGAATTCAGCGGCACGCGGTCCGCACGCGCCAGGGCCGCGTCGAGCACCTCTCGGGGCGAAATCAGCCCGATGTTCAGAGCCGGCGTGAGCACCGAGTGGAATAAGAACGCTTGTTCGGCGTGGATCGCATCCTCGTACTCGCCGAACTGGGCGAAACGGTTATCCAGGAAGTCGTCGAGCGCTGCGCGGGCCTGATCCGCGGTGACCGGGTAACGGAACGTATCGCCTGCTCCGCTGGCCTGAGGAAACTGCGTCTGGACGTAGTCCTGAGCCTGCCGCACGGCGGCGTTGGACGCCGGCCAGGCGACGGGCGGAATCGCGGCGTCGCGCGGCAGCTTGCGCCGATTCTCCGGGTCGTAGCTCCATTTCCCGCCGAGCGGCCGCCCGCAGTCGTCGAGCAGCAGGCCCAGTCGCTTCCGCTGCCGCACGTAGAAATCCGTGAAGAACAGCCGTTTGCGGCCCGCGGCATACTCCTCGAAGACCGGCCAGGGTGTGAGGAAGTGCGGATCGTCGAGCACCGAGAATTCGAGGCGTGCCGCCGTGAGCGACGCCGTGAGCCGCTGTTCGAGCCAGTCGTCACACGGATCCACGAACTGAACGTGCGTGACGCCAAGTTGCATCAGCACGCCGGCAACATCGCCGGTCGAGTTCAGTTCGCCGCATGCGACGTAGCGGACTTGCCGCTTCTGCCGCCGCAGCCCGTCGGCATAATGCTGCAGCGAGGCGCGATGCAGGATCAACTTCTGGCGATGGAATCGATACTGCGTCAGCAGCAACGGCTCCTCGACCAGCACACAGACATCAGCCCCGCGCAACGCGGGCTGGTCCGTAAACAACTGGTGCGGGTAAATCAGCGCGGCACGCATGACGGATCAAGCGGGCTCCGTGTCCGGAGAACGCCCGGGCCCCGAACCCCGTTTCGCGGCGCAGCCCTGCGCCGTGCAGCGGCCGGTGAGGCGCAGGCGGTTGCGGGCAAACAGGGCGTAGCCCCAAGCCAACAACGGCGAGATCACCGGCAACCGGCTCAGGAAGACCAACGGACCGAACCCGATGGCCGAGTACAGGCGGCGAAAGACCTCGACCCCCTGCAACCAAGTCCCGTCGGACAACCGGCCGTGAATCCGAGCCATCAATTCCTCGTCCGTCTTGCCGACCGCGGCTGCCCGAAAAGCGGGATCGCTGATATCGGTAAAGTGGATCTTGCCGCCGGCGCTTCGCCGCCGTAACCATTCGACCTCGCGCCGACATAGCGGGCAGCCGCCATCGTAGAAGACCTCAAACTCGCAGGTCGCTGAGTCGTGTCCTTTCACGTCACATTCCTCCCACATGATGACATTGTAAGAACCGTGGACAGTGCCCGGACCAACTCGCGGTGGACCGGTCCGGGGCCATGCCGGTGCACCCGCGGACCCGTGTTTTCGCGCTCGCCGTCGACGGATTCCCGTTGAACACCCACGGAAATCCGTGGGTTTCATATTTTGCAGAACCCGGACGTCTTTGACCGCATTGTCGCATCCGTCCGCCAATCAATCACTTGCGGCAATTGTCCAAAATTCGGGATCGCTGGCCCAGCGGTTGCTATCAAGGATAACCCATCGCGGTAGGACCCTGTTCCATTCACGCCTCACCGCTGCGGAGGAAATCGAATGTCTGTGGAAAGCACCGAAATCCATCGCTCGCAGTTTATGCGAGAAGTCATGGCGGAGACGCCCGATGGCGACAAACTTGTGCATTGCCTGCAGTGTGGCAGTTGTGGCGGCTCGTGCCCCAACGGCCCGGAAATGGATTACACGCCGCGGGCGATCTTTGCGATGATCGCCGCCAACCGCCGGGACGACGTACTGAAGTCCAACACCATGTGGTGCTGCGTGTCCTGTTATTTCTGCACGGCCCGCTGCCCGCAGGAAATCCCGATCACCGAGACGATGTACACGCTGAAGCGGATGGCGATCCGCGAAGGCAAGGCGACGGACGGCGACGCCCCGGCCCTGGCCCGGACCTTTACCGGCTTTATCGACAAGTACGGCCGGGCGTTCGAGGTGGGCATCGCGACTCGCTACCTGATGCTGAACAAGCCCGTCAGCATGCTTAAGGGCATGGGAATGGGCATGTCGATGTTCGCCCGCGGCCGGCTGTCGCTGCGGCCCAGCAAGATCCGCCAAACGGACCAGCTGCAGGCGATCATCAATAAGGCTCGTGAACTTGGCAAAACTGAAAAACGAAGCGGAGGTGCGTCGTGAAATACGCGTACTATCCCGGTTGTTCGCTGGAAGTCAACAGCGCCTCGTACGATGTGTCCGTGCGGGCGGTGATGGAAAAAGTCGGGCTCCAGCTGGACGAACTGGATGATTGGAACTGCTGTGGGGCGACCGAGTACTTTACCCAGGACGAACTGGTTGCCACCAGCGTGATCGCACGCAACTTGGCCCTGGTCGACAAGAGTCATGACCAGCTAGTTGCCCCGTGTGCCGCGTGTTACTTGAACCTGAAGAAGGTCGACAAGTTAATGTGCGAGCACAAGGATATGAACACGAAGATCAACCAGGCGCTGGCCGCCGGCGGCTTGAAGTACCAGGCCGGGCGCGTCCGCGTCCGCCACCTGCTGGACGTGATCTACCACGACGTCGGCGAGGCGGCGTTGAAGGCCAAGGTCGTCCAGCCGCTGACCGGCCTCCGCGTGGCGGCGTACTACGGTTGCCAGGTCGTCCGTCCGCTGAACGGGTTCGACAACCCCGAGTATCCCATGAAGATGGACGAACTGTTCATGTGGCTGGGGGCCGAGGTGGTCGATTATCCCGTCAAGTCGCATTGCTGTGGCGGGCACATGACGCAACTGAGCGAGGACATGGCCTTCGAGATGATCCGGCGGCTGTTGCAGAGCGCCGCGGATTACCGCGCGGACGTGATCCTCACGATGTGCCCGATGTGCCAGTTGAACATGGACGCCTACCAAGGCCGGGTGAACAACTTCTTCAACACGAACTTCCACCTGCCGATCGTGTTCTTCACCCAGTTGCTGGGCGTGGCCCTGGGCATCGACATGAAGAAGCTGGGCTTCGGCAAGGAACTGGTGACGGCCGAGCCGGTGATTCGGGCCAAGCTCGAAGGCCAAGCGGCAGGCGCCAAAGCGTAAGCAGGGGTGGCTGCGCCGGGCTTCTCAGCCTGACGGAGTTGCCTCAGACAGACGGAAGCTCACCACCCTGGAAAAATAGCTGGTCAAGGGAAAACCTGACCTACGATTCCGCAAGAATTGGAGAACAACCATGGCCGAAAAAATCGGCGTCTACGTTTGTCACTGCGGCAGCAACATTGCCGGCAAGGTCGACGTGGAAGAAGTGGCGAAGTGGGCCGGCAAGAACTGCGCGGACGTATGCGTGTCGCGGGACTACAAGTTCATGTGCTCGTCGCTCGGTCAGGCCATGATCGAGGAGGACATCAAGAAAGAGGGCCTGACCCGCGTCGTCGTGGCCGCTTGCAGCCCGCACTTGCACGAAAAGACCTTCCGTCGGGCCTGTTCCAACGCCGGTCTGAACCCGTACTTGATGGACATGACCAACGTCCGCGAGCACTGCTCGTGGGTGCACAAGGACCGGGCGGCGGCGACCGAGAAAACGAAGGCCCTGGTGGCGGCCGCCGTCGGACGGGTCAAGTACCAGCAGCCGCTGGAACCGTTCTATGTCGACGTCAATCCGACGACCCTGGTCATCGGCGGCGGCATCGCGGGCCTGCAGGCGACGCTCGAGTTGGCCGACGCGGGGTATCCTGTGTACTTGGTCGAGCGAGAGCCTTCGATCGGCGGCCACATGGCCCAGTTCGACAAGACGTTTCCCACCCTGGACTGTTCAGCGTGTATCCTGACGCCGAAGATGTCGGAGGCCGGCCAGCACGAGCACGTCAAGCTGCTGACCTACGCCGAACTGGAAGAAGTCACCGGCTCGGTGGGCAACTTCCACGTCAAGATCCGCCAGAAGGCTCGGCATGTCGACTACGACAAGTGCACGGGCTGCGGGATCTGCATCGAAAAGTGCCCCCGCAAGGTACTGGACACGGAATTCGAGGCGGGGATGGGCAACCGCAAGGCGATTTACATGCCCTTCCCGCAAGCCGTGCCGCGGATCCCGGTGATCGATACCGACTCGTGCATCTGGTTCGAGCGGCAGAAGTGCCGGGCCTGCGAAAAGCTGTGCCCGACCAATGCGATCGCCTTTGATCAGCAGGACGAGATCATCGAAATCGACGTCGGCAACATCATCATCGCCACCGGCTGGAAGCCGTTCGACTGCAAGACCATTCCGCAGTACGGCTATGGGCGGTTGGCCAACGTGTATACGAGCCTGGAATTCGAGCGGCTGTGCAACGCCGCCGGGCCGACCAACGGCAAGATCGTGCTCCGGGACGGCAAGACCGAACCGAAGTCGATCGCCATCATCCACTGCGTCGGCAGCCGCGACTCGCGGCACAACCCGTACTGCTCGGGGATCTGCTGCATGGCGTCGCTGAAGCTGGGGCACTTGGTGCTGGAAAAGACCCAGGCCCAGGTGTACTCGTTCTACATCGACATGCGGACGAACCAGAAGAACTACGAAGAGTTCTATCAGCGGCTGCTGGGCGAAGGCATGCACTTCATCCGCGGCAAGGTTTCGGAAGTCACCGACGCGGCGCGACTGCCCAGCGAAGCCGGCAAGCTGATCGTGCAGTGCGAAGACACGCTGATCGGCAAGCAGCAGCGGTTCCCCGTGGACATGGTCGTGCTGATGGGGGCCTTGGAGCCCCAGACCGATGCCCGCGAGATGGGCCTGAAGTGCGGCATTTCCTGCAGCATGGACGGCTGGTACACCGAGCGACATCCGAAGCTGGACCCGGTGGCGACCATGACCGACGGGATCTTTGTGGCGGGCGTGTGCCAAGGCCCGAAGGACATTCCGGCCTCGGTCGCTCAGGGTGCCGCAGCCGCCGCCCGCGTGGCGGGCATGATCACCAAGGGCAAGGTGATGATCGAACCCGTGGTGGCCACGATCAACGAAGCAGGCTGTTCGGGCTGCAAGATCTGCAACAACATGTGCCCGTACAACGCCATCGAGTTCTTCGAGGACCGGGGCGTCAGCCATGTGATTACGGCCCTGTGCAAAGGCTGCGGCACCTGCGTGTCCGCGTGCCCGGCCCAAGTGATCACCGGGGCGCATTTCAACAACCAACAAATCGACTCGGAAATCGAAGGCATTCTGTGGGATGCGATGCAGCCTGCGGGTGCGGCGGCTTCCAAGGCGGAGACTGTAGCAGTTTAGGAGTCATCGATGAGCAACGTCGACTCGAACTTTGAACCAAAAATCGTCGGGTTCTTCTGCAACTGGTGTTCGTACCGGGCGGCGGACCTGGCCGGCACGGCACGGATCACCCATGCCCCGAACGTGCGCACGATCCGCGTGATGTGCAGCGGCCGCGTCGATCCCACGTGGATCATGAAGGCCCTGTCGCTGGGCGCCGACGGCGTCTTGATCGCGGGCTGCCATCCCGGCGAATGTCATTACCTGGAACAGAACTACAAGGCGATGCGGCGTTTTCACATGATGCGCCACACCTTGCGGGCCATGGGCGTCGAGGACCAGCGGGTCCAGCTGGTCTGGGCTTCCGCCGCCGAAGGCCAGCAGTTGGCCGAGGCCATCGACCGGATTGTGGCCGAGATCAAACCGCTGGGGCCGCTGGGCTGGTCCCACAACTGGGAAGAGAACGGCGCGCGGCTCAAGGCGCTGGAAGACATCGTTCACGAACACCACGAGGTGATGGAGGTACCGGCATGAGTGCGACGGCCACCACGAAACCTGCGGCGGCTCCGGCTGCCAAGTCGAACGGCAAGGGCAAGCTGGCCATCTACTGGGCGGCGTCTTGCGGCGGCTGCGAGATCTCGATCCTGGGGATCGACGACAAGATTTTGGACGTCGCCAAGGCGTTTGATCTGGTCATGTGCCCGTGTATCGCCGACGGCAAGGTATCCGACATCGAGAAGATGGCGGACGCCGAGATCGATGTCTGCCTGTTCAACGGCGGGATCCGCACCAGCGAGCAGGAGTACATGGCCCTGCTGCTGCGCAAGAAATCCAAGGTGCTGATCGCGTTCGGCTCCTGTGCCAGCGAAGGCTGCATCCCCGGCTTGGGCAACCTGCACAACCGCCAGGCGATCTTCGACAACAGCTACCAGGAAACGTTCTCGACCGAGAACCCGAACCACGTCCGGCCGCAAGCCGAGACGCCGGTTGCTGAAGGAACGCTGCACCTGCCGGTGTTCTACGACACGCTGAAGACGCTCGGGCAGACGGTGAAGGTTGACTATTACCTGCCGGGCTGCCCGCCCGAATCACCGCGGATTTGGGAAGCCATCGAGGCGATTGTCAGCGGCCAACTGCCGCCGCCGGGCACGGTGATCGGCGCCAATACGACCGTCTGCGATTTCTGCAAGCGGACGCGGAGCGAGAAGAAGATCAAGGAATTCAAGCGGACTTGGG
>CAIYOB010001604.1 GCA_903927685.1 uncultured Planctomycetaceae bacterium | reverse complement strand
CTATCCGTGGGCCGGCCTTGCCATCCGTGGACAACCCCGCCACTCCGAGCCGCACACGCTATTCCACTGTGCAGCGTCACCTGGCTCGCGCTCACTCTGCCAGCAAGCGATAGGCGAACATGTCCGGCTCGCATTCGATTACGAGTCCGCTCGTGCCGATCGGGGCACGCCACAGCACGCGTCCGTCCTCCGCCTGGGCTTCGATGTGCGTGGGCCGTGGCAGTTGCCACGGCAGTCGGTCCCAGCGGATCTCGAACCGCGTGCGGACCGCGCCGCTGTCGGGCAGCGGGATCAACTGCAACGATTGGTCTTGACGGACTAGGCGACCGCCGCCGGCCGTGCGCACCGGACCAAAGTCAACCAACTTGCCTGCCGGATTCTGGCGTGCCGCATAGGCATCGGCGACCGGCGTCTGCGGCGTCCAGCGAATACCGCCGACATGGCTCGCGGCCCCGATCAGTTCCACCGTCCCCAAGCGGATCCGACCGTCGCCGTCGTTGACGCCCAGCAACGGCAGACGCGGGCCGCCGCCGGACGGACGGTACAGGCCGACGCGGAGTTCCAGCGTGTCGCCCGGCTTGGACGTGTCCGGCACGGACGCGGTCGCGGGCATCTCGATCCGGCCTGACTTCTGCTGCCGGAAGCGGTCGGCGTCGTACGTTGCCTGGAACGCGATCTCGCCTTTCGCGTCGACAAAGTGCAGGAACGGCTGATAGCCGTCCGGCACCGGATCGTCGGCTTGCCAATCGATGACCAGTTCGATCCTCCGCCCGTCCGCGGACGTCACCGAACCGGCCGTGGGCTGGATCCGCGGCCCGGCGGTGGCTGGCTGGCGCGCGTTCACATACAGTTGGTCCGGCGAACTGGCCGTCTCGACGATCAGGCCCTCGCGGCGGCTGACGGCCGCGGTCACCAGCCCAGCTGCCGTCGGCACGCGGGCGAGGAAGCCGTACTGGGGCAAGACGGACGACGTGCCCTCGATCGGCCAATCCTGTTTGCCCCGGTTGACCCACACCTGGCCGCCGCCCGACCAACCGACGTGCTGCCGGTGCAAGTCGCCGCCGGCAAACTCGACGGACTCGATGGTCCGCAGCGCCAAGGCCCGCATCAGGTCCTGGCTCAGCCAGTACTTCCGTACGACATCGCGGCCGAACGGCTGGCTGACCATCGTCGGGTGACCCGTCAGCACCTCGGTCGCCAGGTAGTCGTCGCTGTAGATCCCGTGCAGGCGGCCGTCGAGTCCCGCCTGGTAGCGGGTCGAATAGCCGGCGCCGTGCAGGATGAACCGATCGTGGTGGGCTACGTCGAACCACGGCGTCCGCTCGGCGTCCTTGCACGGGATGTTCCACACGCTCCAGCTGTGATCGCCCGGCAGGTTCGGACCAACGCGCAGGTGGTTTGTCTGGGCGCCGTCCAACCAGCCGATCAACTGGTCGTGCCCGCTTTCCGAAATCTGCGGAGCCCCGTCGCCCAGCAGGTCGCGGATCCAGGCAAAGTGCTGCCCCCAGCTGTCACGGGTCTGCACGCCGTCCACAAACCGGCCGTCGGCGGTCCAATAGTCATACGGCGGAGCACTGGACCAGACGTCGATAAAATAGGCCGTCGGATCAAGCTGCTTCTTGATCGTCTGCAGGTTCGGCTGCAGGTAGGCCGCAACCCGATCAGCGCGGTAGCGGTACGACTGGGCGCCGCGGCCTTCGTTCAGCCACGCGCGAACCGGCCGGCCGTCGGCGTGAAAGGCGATCTCTCGCTCGTAGGAGAATCCGCCGGCGTCCGGGTACATGTCAATATAGTTGTCGTGCAGGGCGAACAGCACCCCGGCCGCGCGGCAGGACTCGATCATCGTCTTCAGTTGGTCCTCCGAACCCAGGCCCGGATTGGGCGGATAAATCTCCGGCAAGCGATAGTCGTAGCCCCAGCGCTGCCAGTTGTGCCAGACGACGGCCGCATCGGTCAGCCCGTAGCGGAAGGCCCGCTGCAACGCCGCGTCCGACTCGCCGTAGCGGCCGCCCCACAGGTCGAACACGAATCGGCCAGCCAGCTTCTGCACGCCGCCGGCCGCCCGCAGCCCGTTCACCTCCCGATACGCCCGGGCCGCCTCCCAGACATTTTCACCGGGGATGAACGTGAACGTGGCGTTCTGGGCGGTGTGCAGCGAATAGTGCTTCGCCGCCGGCTCGACGTCCAACCGGCTGGGCGGCAAGTCGACGGCTTGAACCAGTGACATGCCGTTGGCAAACTCGAATCCAACGTGCGAGGTGGCCAGCCGATGGCCGTCGAAGCCCAGCGTGAACGCGCCAGGATCTTGAATCACATTGCCATGGCCGGCAAAGACCCGCTGGGCGGCGTGGCTGAACTGGTCGACGGCCAGTTCTTCGATCCGCGCCGCGAGCCACGGCTGGGCCGGCGGCCCGTTCTCGAGCCGGAATCCGATCCGTAAGGCGTTGTCCTTGAGTTCGACGCGCCCCACCAGGTCAAACGCTCCGCGCGGGCTCTGGAAGCGATGGCGGATCTCGTAACTGCCGCTTGGCTGCGGCTGCGGCTTGGCCTCCATCAGCGTCACCGGCGCACCCGGATTGTCGACGCGCATTCCCAGTACGCGAACCTGAAAGCCGCGAAAGTACAGTTGCCGCTGAGCGGTCAGAAAGCCCACGGTGGCATCCAGCAGTCCCCGCTGGCCCGGCCACAGGCGGACCTCGTACTTGCTCTCGCCCACGGCCACCTGGCCCAGCCGCCAGTCGCCGTCGAACTTGGCCGGCGGGTAAGCGATGGGGACCGGCTGCGGTTGGCCGAGGACCAACGTCGGCTCGGCCCAATACGACTGGTCAAAGGCGGTGTTCTTGGCCGGACCGGGGTGGGACTCCAATTGCAGCCGGATCGCTTGGCCCGCAAAGGCCGTCAAGTCCGCCTCGCCGTCTTCCCATGTCTTGGCCGCCGAGTGCCGCTCGAAAACCACGGTGCCCGCCTGGCCTTCGGGCGCATCCAGCGCCGCCACGCGGACGCGGAACGAGACGCCGTCACCTTCGCCGGTCGGCGTCACGGCGGTCGCGAACCGCAGCTTGATCGGTGCCGCCTGCGGCAGCGTCAGCGGATACTCGAGCCAAGCCGTCCCCACCTGGCCGTCGAACCACGGCGGATGGATGGCCAGCACGTCGCGGGCGACGTCGCCCAGGCGCTGGCCGTTCTGAAAGTTAAGCGAACCGCGATTGCCTTCGGCCGCTCCCGTCCAGCCCGTCGGCATCGTCTGCGGCGGCCGGTCAAACACGGCCACGACAGCGCGGCGCACGGGCACTTGCAGCAAGGCCAACGTGCGATCGCCGGTCAGCGGCAGCGGCTCCCACGCCAGCGGCGTGGCGGCGTTCGGCCGCGCGGGCAGCTTGGTCTCCAAGATCAGGATGGGATGCGCGGTGTGCGATTGGCCTTGCCAGGCGAACGTCGCGTAGGCATGGATGGGATAATGCGCCGAGTACGAGCCCGGAGCCACGGTGACGCGAAAGCGATTCTCTGCCCGGGACTTGGCCGCCACCGTGAACGGCACCGCATCCGCGGGTTCGGCTCGCCAGCCGTCGATCAGCCCCAGCCGGATGGTTCCGCTGACCGGTTCGTCGCCGCGATTCTCGATCGTCACCTGGACCTCCAACGGCGCAGCGACTTGCGTGACCGTCTCAGGGGCGACGATCCGCACGGTCAGCGGCCCCGCCTTGTCTTGGGGAGGATTGAAGGCCGATACGTTGGCAACGCAGGCGAGAAGTGCTGCGATCGCAAAGGCCGAGGAATGCGTGAGCGGAGGGGAAACGAAGGAGCGTCTCATGGCGGGACTCCGGGGCAGGGGGCGTCTTTGTTGGGCGGTGCAGGCCTGACTGCGGCGCGCGGTGGCGCTTGCTAGTGCGTTGTCCAAGCTGAGAATTGGGGTTGGGTGCCTGGGGTCGAGCCACGAGGTACG